>CAYWCK010000018.1:0-26527 GCA_964456685.1 uncultured Bifidobacteriaceae bacterium
CAGCGGTGATAGAAGAGGTTAACGAAGTAGCTGTTCGCGCAGAGCCAGCTCTGGCGGAACGGATCGGCCATCATCTGTTTGTAGCCTTCGACCCAGCCGGGCATGACTTCGCCGATGTCGTTGATCTGGTAAACCAGCACCACCCAGTCCGGTCGGTAGCCGTTGCTGACGGTGAGAACGTGCATGGCGTCCACTTCGGTCGAGGTGTCGAGCCCAGGCTTCGCGACGACGTGAATCTCCCACTCGGGATGCAACTGCCGGATGCGATTGGCGAAGCGATCTTCAACGTTCTTCAAACCGTAACCGTAGGTGAAGGAGTCGCCGACAAAGGTCACGCGTGGCTTGCCGGGCATGAGCGGCATGGTGTAGTCCACGTTGTCGCGGAAGCCGGCGGCGTTCAGTTGCACGTGGCGTTTGGTCCACGCGATGGACACGAGGGTGTTGCCCATGGCATCCGTGCGGTCGCAAACGAAGCGGTAGTAGGTTTCGAAACCCAGGAAGAGCAGGCTTAACAGGAAAGCCAGGATGAGTCCGTTGCCGACCAGCAGCGTTGGCCGGCCGGATGGTTGCACCTGGTTGCGAAAAAACTGCACCGCGACGAACCCGACGGCCACGGGGAGCAGGGCGAAAGCGGCGAAGGCACTGATGCCGGCGCCAACGGCGAAGATTGCTCCCAACGCCACCAAGCCAATCAGCCACCAACCCAAGCGCGGTCCGGTGGGGCGAGTTGGAGTGGGGTCGATCACGGGTCAAGAGCCTAGGCGGCTGTCGAAACTTCAACGAGCAAAAACCCATTGTTCAATCAACTGCCGGTTACTTTTTCCTCGTCAAACTCCGTGCTCCTCGCAAACAATCTCTTTTTGGGAAATTCCATGAACGAAAAGATCGTCATCCTTGATTTTGGTTCGCAATACACGCAGGTCATCGCGCGGCGCGTGCGCGAGTGCAACGTCTATTCGACCATCATCCATTTCAACACGCCCGCCGCCGAGATCGCCGCCATGAAGCCCAGCGGCATCATCTTGTCCGGCGGGCCATCAAGTGTTTATGCGAAGGGTGCGCCGTTGCCGGATAAAGGCATTTTTGAGCTCGGCGTCCCGATCCTCGGAATTTGTTACGGCACCCAATTGCTCGCGCACTTTCTGGGCGGCAAGGTGGAGAAGGGGCTCAAACGGGAATACGGCAAGGGCACGTTGACGGTGAAGGATTCGAGTTGCGCGCTGTTTTCCAAATTGCCGAAGTCGCTTCAGGTCTGGAATTCGCACGGTGACAAGCTCACCAAGATTCCCAACGGTTTCAAACCCGTGGCGGCCACAGAGAATTCTGAATATGCGGCCATCGAAAATCGGGCCAGGAAATTCTTCGGGCTGCAATTCCACCCGGAGGTCGTCCATACGCCGCGCGGGCGCGAGGTTTACGCGAACTTCGTCCACGGCGTTTGCGGCTGCAGCAAGAACTGGACGATGCGCAATTACGTGGACCAAGCCGTCGAAGAAATCCGCGCGCAGGTCGGCAAGGAACACGTCATCCTCGGCTTGTCCGGCGGCGTGGATTCCAGCGTGGCGGCGGCGCTGCTGCACAAAGCCATCGGCAATCAGCTCACGTGCATTTTCGTGAACAACGGCGTGCTGCGTTCGCGCGAGGCGGAAGTCGTGCAGCAGGTGTTCGGCAAAAATTTCCACATCAAATTGAAATATGTTGATGCGTCGAAAAGATTTCTCTCGAAGCTGAAAGGTGTGACCGATCCCGAACGTAAACGGAAAATCATCGGCAAAGAATTCATCGCCGTATTCGACGACGCGATGCAGGAGTTAGTGGGACAGGCGTCTCGCCTGTCTCGCGGGCAGCGACGCGCAACTGGACAGGCTGGACGCCTGTCCCACTACAAATTTCTCGCGCAGGGCACGCTCTATCCCGACGTCATCGAATCCGTGCCGATCGCCGGCAATCCCGCCGCGCTCATCAAATCGCATCACAACGTCGGCGGCCTGCCGAAGAAGATGAGGTTTAAATTGGTCGAGCCGCTGAAATGTTTGTTCAAAGACGAAGTCCGTTTGCTCGGCGAAGAACTCGGCGTGCCCAAGGAAATCGTCTGGCGGCAGCCGTTCCCCGGCCCCGGCCTCGCCGTGCGCATCCTCGGTGAAGTCACGCCAGCGCGCTGCGAGATTTTGCGCAATGCCGACGCCATCGTCGTGGAAGAGATGAAGGCCAGCGGACTTTACTACAAGATCTGGCAGAGCTTTGCCGTGTTGCTGCCCGTGCGCAGCGTGGGCGTGATGGGCGACGAACGCACCTACGATTACACCATTGCGATCCGCGCCGTGGAATCGCAGGACGGCATGACCGCCGACTGGGTGAAGCTGCCCTACGATCTACTCGAAAAGCTCGCCAGCCGCATCATCAACGAAGTGAAAGGCGTGAACCGTTGCGTGTTTGACATCACCAGCAAACCGCCGGGGACGATTGAGTGGGAGTGAGCGGAATTGGTTCGCGAATCAGGGTGGCCCGACAAGTCAGAGCACTTCGCATGTAGTCGATGTTCCGGTTTAGCCACGAATCTTGCGTGCTCAATCCGGCAAGGCATCGTCATCCATGTTGAGGTTGTTCAGCGTGTGGCCGATGGAGAACAGCGTGCAAACCGGCGCGCGAGTCACCCGGCGCAGGCGATAGGTGCCGGAAGCCGGACAGTCTGGAAGTCGATTATCCCGCAGGTAGGGGGTTATGTCGGTGGTCACGGGAACGCTGGTGTCCGCTTTGCGATTTTCCATGGCCCACTCGGATTTTCCATCGTCCAACCGGCGTAGATTGGCGATGCAGGCGCGGACTTGGGCTGCGCGGCGGGAACGGATGAAATTGGGGAGCGCGATCGTGGCCAGGAGACCGATTACGGCGACAACGATCATCAGCTCGGTGAGCGTAAAACCGCGGCGCAGTCGGCGGTGGTTGGGCCAGAAGCGATGCCTCAACGCAGTAAATTTGGACACGCGCTGTCCCGTCTTAAGATGGTCAAGATGTTGGCGCATAAGCTTGCCATTACCCACCAGCGTAAAAGCAGGATGCTTGCCGTCTTGATTTTCCTGCTGAGCCCCAGCGATTACCTGGGGACGAGCCGATAGAAGCGTGTGCTTGGCAATCGTGGGGCACTGCGGCCAAGCGCGCCGGTGTCGGTGACAGTTATGGGTGAACCGGTGTTAGTCAGTTCGGTCAACGTCTGCCACGTGCCGCCGGGGAAGCTATCGTTGTATTCAATGCGCCAAGCGCTGCCGAGCGGGCAATCCACGCCGAGATTGATGGCGTTTGCGGTGGGACGGATTGAGTTCAAGCAGGCGACAGTTGCAGCGGTGGGCAGCGACGAGGGCATGGCGCGCAGGCTGACGTCGAAGGCCACGTTGTCCCAATCCGGCTGCCAGGTGTTGTTCATCTGAATCGCGATCCAGTTCGTGCCCGGGCGAATCCAGCTCAGGAACGGGGTGAGGTCGTAGAATTGATCGGTGTTGCCATCGAGGCCGGGTTCGATCGAAGCGGCGGGAATTTCAACGCCGTTGATCCAAATCCGCATCGGGGAGCCGACGCCGGCGACGTAATCCGAACAGCGCGCAGTCAGAAGGAGTTCTTCCATGTTCGTGTCGCCCACCACAAATTTTTGACGGAAATAATACGACGGTTGTTTTTGGGGCAGGGGCGTGATGACGTTGATCGGACCGCCACCACAACCGAATTTAGCCTGACCTTCGATCCAGAAGAGGTCGCTGAAATTGGTCGCATACCAGTTTGCCGGTGCCGTGCTGGTGTAAAATTTCCAGCGCGAACTCATGGGAATCCAGGAAACCCAACGCGAGTCGTTGGTGGCGGGCAGGGGACGGAACGAGACGTTATCAATGTAGAACGGGCCGGTGGCGGTCGCTCCGGAAGGCAGCTCATAGCGGTGGCGGAGTTCCACATTGGGAAAGCCCGCAGGCAGAATGAAGGTCCGGTTCGCATAGAACCAGCCGGTGTTGGTGGTGCCGACGACCATGTGCGGCGTGAAATAATTCGGCCAGGGCAATCCGGGGCGCGCGTTCGTACTGTAGCCGTCCGGCGGCGAACTCCATTCCATCCAATGCTCGGACTTTACGCTCAGGCCGCCGCTCTTGAACCACGCGCCGAAGCTGTAGAGTTTGCCGGGTGTGACGGGGATCGAGGCGTCCGGGATGCCGTATTGATTATATTGCTTGATGCTGCCGTAGCTGGGGTAGTTGCGCAGATCAATCTTCATCGACTGCCGGCCCTCGAAGCAATTCGTCGAGGCGATCATGTTCGTCCAGTCAATCTCACCGGTGTACCACTTGTCCCAATGGCTGTTGTCATTCTCCTCGAAGCAGGCGTTCGCGATGAGATTGCTGTTGAGCAACGGTGTGAGGACGAACGGCGTTGAGAGCACGGTGCTCGTGCCATAAACGCCGCCGACTTCGTAGAAATACTGCCAGCCGGAGCGGAGTCCCTTGTCGGTGAACGAATTGACCGTCGTTGCCAGCGAGGCAATCTGGACAAATGGACCATCGGCATTGTCTGCGCGGAGAATTCGCCAAGCGCTCGGGAGATTCGTGGTCGGCGACGTCCAACTGAACATCGCGCGGCCGAGACCGGACACTTTGTTGGTCACCAGCGGCGTGTTCGGCGGGAAGAGGGAGATTTGATAATTGCTGTCGCGTTGCATGTTGCCGCGATGCGTGGCCCACGAAACATTCGTGGCGGTCTTCGCGCCGTAGTTCAAAACGTAGATCACCCCGCCGAGCGTGCGAACGATCACATCGAGCGAGCCGTCGCGGTTCACGTCCGCGAGTGCGGGGATTTGTTTCACGCCGTTTGGAATGGCGAGCGAATCTTTCAACGTTCCATCCAGCGCGAAGACGTTCAGGGTGCCGTCAGTCGGATTGATGGCCGGGTTGTAAGTGGCGATGATGATGTCCTCTTCGCCGTCGCCATCCACATCACCAACCACGGGTGGCGTCGGCAGGTAGGGATAGAAGTTCTTCGGCCAACCAGGGCGATTTACGAGTTCAACGCCGTTCCAGGTTTTGAAACCGATCTCGTAAGACTGCGTGAACGACAGCACGTCGATCTTGTTATCGTGATCCGGATTGACGGGAATCATCACGGCGTTGTTGAGCCAGCCGTGAACGTGAGTCAGCGAGATCTCCGGTTTGAAACCGCGCCACATGATCGTGCCATCGTCGTCGAGAATCGTTTCGTGCGGTGTCCAGAGCGGTTCCCATTGGCAGGTGGGTACGAGCACTTCGGCGAGGCCATCGCCGTCAATGTCCACCGTGGTGACGTCCACTGCCTTCTGATAACCGCCGGCGATGAGCCGTTGATTCTTCCCGAATTGTTTGTGGAGCTGGCCCTTGCCGAACAAGCCGTACGGTTTTGTTTTATCGAAGCAGACCACGCTGTCGCTGTCGTTGAGCGCGTAAACTTCCAAGGGTTTGTCCGTGTCAGCTTTGCCGAGGGCCAGGCCGCTTTCCACAAGCTGGTGGAGGTGATAGACGTAACGCTTCGCGCCGGTCGCCGCATCGAGAAAGACCACGCCACCGGACCAGTTCTCCCCGACCGTTCCCCATTCGGCGAACCCGTAAATGTCGTTGATGAATGGATTGAAGTCCTGGTTGTCCGTGTTAACGAGGTCGGGTTTGATCTTCCAACCCGTGACGACCTCCTTCGTTCCGTTGCCGTCAATGTCCGCGATCATCGGGGGCGAAACTTGCGAGTAGAAACCCGACGTCGTCGGCAGATTCGCCTGCCAAGCGCCGTTACCGCTCATGTAAAAGCCGTTGGTCACCGCCATGTAGCCGCTGTTCGGAATGTAGTTGAGGCGGTTGACTTGGTTCGACCAGTAGACTGTTCCGTTGCCGCGGAAAGCCATCACGTTCGATCCGGAGCAGAAAATGATTTCCGATTTCCCATCGCCATCGAGGTCGTAGAGCGTGGGCGAGGCATTGATCTCGCGGCTAAAACCGTCGTACGGGAATCCGGCCAGGCGTTCACCGCTCCACTTGTAACCGTCCAGCCACCAGCGCCCATTGGAGTCGCGGTAGGGAACGATGATTTCGAGTTGGGAATCACCCGTGACGTCGCCGACAGCAAAAGTGCCCAGATGCCAGTTGGCCCCGCCGCAATAGAAGGCGGCGAGGGGAGTCACCTCGGCTCGGGTGGTGGTGGCCAGCAAGACGAGTCCAGCAGTCACGCGGGCTGCCGTGGTCCACAATCTTTCAATCATCAGTCGCATCTGGTTTTGTTTGGTCGCTGGAGCGGTTCGAAATCCCTTCTCCGATGGCGCTTCGACCGCAAAATATGCTGCGGCCGTTCAATCCGTCCGGCTTTTGGTTGCAATTCTTTTGCCACAAATTGGGAAGCGGCCTAAAAGGCTGGATTTACCCCTGAACTGTCCCACTTTTCAACCCGCGCTGGCCACGGGCGACGAAACTCGGGACAAATCTGCCCGAAGAGATCGTGCAATTCGCGGGGAGAAATGATTCTGAACGGGTTGCCAACGGGCGAAATGCAACGCCGCTCATCGGGAATTCACTTCCCAAGCGGACGTCGTCGCGTTATCAGATGCGCGACGCGCCGCCTCCGCGCGCGCGGCACATCAAGCCATGCAACGCGACGCCATCACCGTTGAACGATTTTACACCGAGCACACCAGTTCACTCGAGCTGCGGCTGACCGCGGGCGCGAGCGGCCTCAAGCGCATAATTCCCGAGCCCACCGTCAACCGGCCCGGGCTCGTGCTCACCGGATTCACGAAGTATTTCGCCCATAAACGGGTCCAGGCCATTGGTAACGCGGAGGCCTATTATCTCAAATCCCTGCCCGCTGAAGACCGGGTGAAGCGCTACGAGTTGTTCTTTTCCCACCGGCTGCCGTGCGTTGTGTTCAGCCGCAATCTCCGGCCGGACAAACTCTTTCTGCGCGCCGCCGAGGCGAGCGATACCCCCATTTTTCAGTGTCCGTTCATCACGATGAAGTTCATCAACCTCGCCACGCTGGCGTTGGAAATCATGTTCGCGCCGCGCGGCACGGAATTGGGCAGCATGGTGGACATTTTGGGTGTGGGCGTGTTGATCCGCGGCGAAAGCGGCATCGGCAAGAGCGAATGCGTGTTGGCCTTGATCGAAAGAGGCTACAGCCTCGTCGCCGATGACGTGACCCGCGTCACGCTCGTCGATGGCCGGGATGTCGTCGGCACCAGCGCTGGACTTACGCGGGACCACATGGAGATTCGCGGCATTGGTATCATCAACGTTGCCGCCATGTTCGGTGTGAAAAGCATTCGCAAAGAAAAGCGGGTGGACTTGGTCGTTTCCCTGAAACCGTGGGAAAACGTGGAAGACGTTGATCGCCTGGGTCTGGAGCAGGAGTACGTGAAGATCCTGGGCGTGGACGTGCCCCATATCATCATTCCGGTGCGCCCCGGGCGCGATCTCGCGCGGTTGGTCGAAGTCGCCGCCTTTCAGACCAAGCTCAAAATGTCGGGCTACAACGCCGCCAAGGAACTCAACGACCGGCTCGTGGCGCAAATCGCTTCCACCAGCAAGCTGTAGAAACGGATGGCGTGCCCCGGCACATTTTGCTAAAGATGAAGCCGCAGCCGATGAGTGCAAAAAAAGTTCCCGCCGCGAGCGGACCATTGACCAAGGAGTTGACCATCGTCAACACCAAGGGCATTCACGCCCGGCCCGCCGCCATGTTCGTGAAGACGGCCAGCCGGTTCGCGTGCGAAATCCTCATCGAGAAGGACGGCGAAACCGTCAACGGCAAGAGCATCATGGGCCTCATGATGCTGGCCGCCGGTCCGGGGAGTAAGCTCACCGTTCACGCCAGCGGTGCGGACGCCCAGGCTGCCGTCGCCGAACTTGAAGCCATCGTCCAACGCAAGTTTGACGAGGAATAGCGCGTCTCTCCGCGCGAATCCCCTTTTCATTGGCGGCGCATCCCTGTTCAATCTCGCCCGCTATTTGCTATGGGTAAAGAATTCAGCATTACGCCGCGCGAAGTGGCGCGCGTGGAAACCAAATTTCGCAAGATCGCCACTCCGTTGCCGCATCCGGATTCCGTGGCCACCCTCGAAACGCTCCGTCGCCTCGAGCCGCAATCCATGCGCGGCCAGCCGCCGATTGTCTGGGATCGCGCCGAGGATTTCTCCGTCTTCGACAAATACGGCAATCGTTGGATCGACTGGTCGAGTGGCGTGCTCGTGACCAACGCCGGCCACGGCGTGAAAGAAATCCGCGATGCAATCATCGCGCAAACGAACAGCGGACTGCTGCACAACTACGTTTTCCCGAGCGAGGAACGCGCGCAATTGGTCGAATACCTCGTCGGCCTCGCGCCCAAGGATTTGCAGAAAATCTTCCTGCTCACGACCGGCTCCGAAGCCACCGAATGCGCCATCAAGCTCGCGCGCTCGCACGGCATCAAAGTGGGCGGCAAGGCGAAGATCGGCATCGTCGGCTACGAACGCGGTTTTCACGGTCGCACGCTCGGCTCGCAACAGGCTGGCGGCATGGCGGGACAGAAATCGTGGATCGTCAACGAAGACCCGGCCATTCTCAACGCGCCGTTCCCGGACGGTTACTGGCAGACCAACACCAGCTTCGAATCCTTCCTCGCCTGGCTCGCGCAGCGCGGATTGAAGCCGGAGAACATCGCCGGCGTGATGATGGAAAGCTATCAGGGCGTCGGCCCGGACTTCGCGCCGGTCGAATACGTGCGCCAGCTCGCCGCGTGGTGTCAACAACACCAGGTCGTGCTCATCTTCGACGAAGTGCAGGCCGGCTTTGGCCGCACCGGCAAGTTCTGGGCGTTCGAACACTACGGCGTGACGCCGGATTTGATTTGCTGCGGCAAGGGCATCAGCAGTTCGCTGCCAATCTCTGCCGTCATCGGTCGCGAGGAGATCATGGATCAATTCCCGCCCGGCTCGATGACCAGCACGCACACGGGCAATCCCGTCTGCTGCGCCGCCGCGCTCGCGAACCTGAAGAAGATCGTGCGCGAAGACCTGGCCGGTAACGCCGCGCGACTCGAACCCGTCCTGCTGCAAGGTTTGAAGGCGATTCAAGCAAAGCATCCCGCTGTGGTCGGTCACGTCACTGCGCGTGGACTCGTCGCGGGTTTGCAAACGGTGAAACCCGGCACGCGCGAGCCGTGGCATGATTTCGCCCATCGCATCGTCGAGCTTTCTTACCAGAAAGGCTTGCTGATGTTCTCGCCCGTGGGCGCGTGGGGTCAGACGGTGAAGATCGCCCCGCCGCTGACGATTTCACGCGCAGCCCTCGAAGAAGGCATCGCCGTGCTCGCGCAAGCGACCGACGAAGCCGCCCGCGAGTTCAACCTTCCGTAGTAGCTCAGGCATCTTGCCTGAGTTCGTAGGGCAGGCTTCCAGCCTGCCGGTTTGGAATCTGTTCCCGCAGGCTGGAAGCCTGCGCTACGTGACAGGCAGGGATGCCTGTCCTACTACTAATTCTGCGCGCCCAATTTGAAAAACCGCTGGGATTCCTCGCCGATGGGAAGCAACAATTGCATCACTCCATTCGTACCCGGTATCGGCGCACCCTGCGGGAGCCAGACCGGCGACGTGAGATTCGTCGCCGCGTAGAGCTGATAGGTCACGCCGGCTAGTCCGCTCCAATTGAACACGAGATTCGTCCCGCTCAAGCCTCCGTTCAGCGACGCTGCGATCGTCGCGGCCATCGAATAATTTTGACTCGCAGCACTTGCCATCACAGTCGGGTAACTGCGCGATCCGGGCACGAATATGAAATTTCCAAGCGCCGGCGCGACCGTGCCGCTCCAACCCACGGGCACGGCGAGCGAATAGTTGCCGCTGGCGTCGGTCGTCGCCGGGAGCAATCCGCCGCTTGGTTGCAATGTCACGCTCGCGACCGCCGCGCCGTTTGTATCCGTCACCGTTCCCGAGATCAGCGGCATCGTGGCCGTGAACGCGCCGGTGAACACCTGCGACATCGGCACGCCGAACAAACTCTCCACGCCCGGCCCTGTTTCGAGCTGATAAACGCCCGCCACGTTCTGCGTCGGAAAACTCAAGCGCAACGTCGTGGGTGAAAGCGCGGCGAAGCTGAAATTCGATGGTGCCAGCGTGCCGTAAGGCGTGCGCAAGGTGAAATCCTCCGGCCCGACCGATACCGGATTGAACGCCTCGGAAAACTCGAGCGTGATCTGTCCCACCGCGTTCGTGACCACGCCGACCGGCGATTGCAAAACCACATCGCACCCCGGCAGCACACTTGACGAAAAAACCGTTCCCACGCCGCCATTCACTGCGCCGACCCCCCCCACTACGGAAACCGCGCCGGTGAACGTATTCATCGCCGAGTAAATCGCGATGCGTCCGCCGCCGCCGCCCCCACCATTGAAGAGTTCACCATCGCCGCCGTTGGCACCAATAAGTCCACTTCCGATAATTGCGCCGGCATTGATCCATATGCTTCCGCCAGCCCCACCACCTGAGCCATCCTGGATGCCGAGGCTGCCGTCCGTTGCGACGGTTGCGTTGTCGAGCAATAGCGTTCCGCCCACGGACAGACGGATGGCACCACCTCCGCTACCGGCGTTGTTCCCCCCTGTACCTTGGCCGCCACCACTGCCGAGGTGGACCGGTTTGTTGGCCGAACCATAACTGACACCTCCCACCGCACCGCCGGCTGAGGCCCCGCCGTTTCCACCGTAGCCACCGCCGCTGCCGGAAAAGAGCGATGTGTTTCCGTGGCCGGTGCCCTGGCCTGCAAGATATCCCCGGCCAGTCGCAACAATCGCGCTTCCGCTCGCCAGGGTCAGATCCCTGATCACACTGACAAATAGGTTTGTGGTGCTGTTGGTTGCCATCCAAAGCGACGCACCAGCACCAATTGTGAGATTGCTCAACAGTGGCAGCGGTGTAAGAGGCAGAGCCGAGGCGCCGCCGCGGATGACGAGATCGAATGGAATCGCCGGCAACAAGTACGAAGACGAAAGCGGCGTGTTCGTGCCAGCCAGCCCGTTGTTGTCGAGGAGGAGTAGTCCACCGGATGAGTTCGGTTTCAGAAATACGGTTCCCGCGCCGCCGCCAACCGATCCTGCGCCACCGCCGGCTGTAAGAATGCCAGTGAAGTTGTTCGACGCGAAGCTAACTCCGATGCGGCCTCCTCCTCCACCGCCGCCCGCAGGATTGCCAGCTCCACCTTTAGCCGAAACCAGACCCTTGCCACTGAACAAAGTTGTGCTGATCCAGAGGCCGCCGCCTGAACCACCGCCGCTGTTGACCGCTCCGTCTGCGCCATCTACGGAGAGCCTTCCATTTACGGTGACATTGCCGCCAGCAATGATTTTCAAAGCACCACCCCCATAGCCACCGGGATACGACCCACCAATCAAACTCCCGTTACCACCGCCACTGCCTGGGGCGTTTGGCGACTGAACGCTGCCGTAGGCTAAGGCGGGAGTTAGTGGATTGCCTCCACCGGTGCCTCCGTAGCTGCCGCCGCCGCCGGGAAGTCCAGCGGAGCTGTACCCAATGCTGGATCCAAACTTGGCCAGACCATCGGCGCTGATCACCCCGCCGTCAGCGACGAAAACGTCTCCGCTTACGCTGATGGTCGCCAGGGATTCGGAGACAGTCCTTAACACACCGTTCGATTCTACCCGGACGTTTTGTCCCGACCAAGTGCCCGATAGGACACCGATGGCTTGACCCAACACCAACAGATCGCTTGAACTATCAAACACGGTATTTGTGCCTCTGTTGTTGCCGTTATCCAGAGTGACGCGGCCAAAGCTCTCCGCGTTGTTCTTTTGATAGATCGTTCCCGCTCCGCCAAAACTTGCGCCACTGCCGCCGAATGCGGTGATCGAGCCGGTGAACGAATTGGTATTGAACCTGACCGCAATTCGCCCGCCACCGCCACCGCCTCCAACAATGCCTGCGCCATTGCCTCCGTTTGCCCTAATGCTGCCGCTCCCGGAAAAGGAACCAATAGTCAGCCCGATGCCGCCGCCTGATCCACCCCCGCCTCCAGTGCCGCCGCCGTTCGAGCCATTCGCCGAAATCACGCCGTCGTTCTGCAAGCTACCGTTCACCGTCAGCATGATGGCTCCTCCGGCCGAACCGCCGGGGCTCCCCGATCCACCGCCGCCGCCACTTCCTGCGGCGCTCGGCGATTGGGTCGCTCCCGCAGTGACTCCACCCGACGCGGAATTAGGATTGCTGGCGGAAGCACCATACCCGCCATGCCCACCGCCGCCGCCCATCAGGGTGGAACTGTTGTAGAAGCCGCGGCCGGAGCCTTGATTTTGAGCGTTGCCCGCTCCATCCATCAGGAGTCCGCTCCCAGCTCCGATGACCATGTTTCCTGGAACCGTGACGTAGATAATCGGGGTTCCAGCAAATGGAATGTTGGTCAACCAGCCATTCGGACCCAGATAGATGTTGGTGTAGGTCGAGTCATACACGGAACCTATCGCCCCATTACGGATGAGAAGATCGACCGGACCTCCTTGCTGACTCGCGACATAGGTTGTGGCGCCCAAATCACCTTGATTGTCGAGGATTAGCTGGCCGCGTTCACCGGTGTTTTTGATGAAAATGGTCCCGGCCCCGCCGTGGACCGACCCGCTGCCGCCAAAAGCTTCCAACACCCCTACGAAGGAATTGGTGCCGGCGAAGATCGCAATGCGGCCACCGCCGCCACCGCCATCTCGGAAGTACTGCATCGCGTCCCCACCATTGGCGGTCACGCTTCCGTTGCCTGTCAACGAGCTGGCAGTAATCCAGATACTTCCACCAGCGCACGCGCCCCCAAATGTGCTATCAGCCCCATCTGCAGAGACCTTGCCGCCCAGCCGAAATTCGTTGCTTACGATTATTCGGATGGCACCGCCGCCTCTGATTAGCGAACCACCGACGCTGTACACTCCTCCAGGGCCGCCGAAAGAGGTCGGAAAGTTATATGCTCCTTGTTCGCTTCCTCCGGCAACAGTGTTTGTGGCACCTGATCCACCCATTCCACCGTTTCCGCCGCCACCACCTCCATTTGAATTCCCGGAACCTGCGCCCGGGCTGCCAGAATATGCCTGGTACCCGGCTCGGTCCGCAGCGATTCGTCCACCAGCCGCGATGGTCAAGTTACTAGCCCCAAGGGTAAGCGTCGAACCTGCGGCCAGAACTTCGATCACTCCGTCGGAGGCCACCGCAACATTTCTTGCCGCCCATTCGCCAGATGGAATCGCGCGTGCCGCGCCGCGGATCTCCAAGTCTGCCCCTGTCGGCATTGCGACCAATGAGTTCGTGCCTGACCTGCCTCCGTTATCCAAGATCAGCAAACCCGGGTTGTTTGCCACGGCGACATAAACCGTTCCGGCGCCCCCAACTTTCCAACCGTTCCCACCTTGAGCAGTGGCAGAACCGACAAACAAGTTCGTCTGGCAATAGAGAGCGATGCGCCCCCCTCCTCCGCCTCCTCCGTGGATAGGTTCCCCCGCGCCGCCTCCTGCTGAAATCAAACCAGAGCCAGAAATCGTCATCGCGTTTATCAAAACGCTACCGCCTGCGCCGCCGCCGCTCCTGCTGTTCGTGCTGGTGACGCCGTCAGCGCTCACGCTACCGTTGATTATGGCTGCACCTCCGATTTGTAAAATGACCGTCCCGCCGCCCGCTCCGCCGGGGCGCGCTGAAAACCCGGGAACCGCGCCGTTGCCTCCGCCGCTGCCCTTGTCCGCCGGCTGAAGCAGCGAGCCATAGACGTTTCCGCCCGCCGCATTGCTGGAACTCAATCCGCCGTATCCGCCATGCCCGCCGCCCCCACCGCTGATGGTTCCGCCGCTACTGCCTCCCGGGCCGCTTCCAAATGTTCCTGTGTAGCCGCGACCACCGACGTTGATCGCGGCCCCGGGTTCAATAGCCAGTTCGTTGGTGATGGTGAGTGCTAGTCCCGTATTTGTGTTGAACAAATTGTAGCTGTAGCTCACCAGCACTGTTGAACCGTCCGGGATGCCGGGCGGTTCCGTGCGCCGGATAAACGTCCGCCCATTGCTGTCTGAGCGGAGATAGCCGCCAGTGATGAGCAATCCGTTCACATCGGTCACTACCAGAGGCCGAACGAGTTCGTTCAATACGTTTGTGTTATTGAGTTCAGTTAGATTCGTTCCAATCAACACGTGCGACTCATTGGTCACGGAGATGTTGACTGCCAGAATGCCATTGGAAACCGCTGTATGAGCGAGGGTCGCTCCGGCCGCCACGCGCAGGCTGTTGAAGGCGTGCGGGCCGTCCACGGTGAGCACGGCGTTGCTGACTACCAAGTCCTGGCCGTCGTAAGTGGCGTCGGTCACGCCGATGGTGGTGTCGTTGGTGATGACTGCTGCGCGTGCGAGCGTCGGCACGAGCAAGGCGAGCAGCAGGCAGGCGAGTTGCGCAGTGAGCTTGGAAGTCCTCATGGCCGTGGGTTGCTACTGACTGGAGGGACAATGACCCAAGGCGGCACGGGCGACAAGGGCGGAGTTGCCCGAGCGATTTAGTAGCTCAGGCATCTTGCCTGAGACCGTAGGGCAGGCTTCCAGCCTGCCGGTTTGGAATCTGTTCCCGCAGGCTGGAAGCCTGCGCTACGTGACAGGCAGGGATGCCTGTCCTACTTCAGTTTCCTACTTCAGCTTGCCGAAGACTTGGTTCGCTTCTTCCAGCGATTCTTTTGAGCCGATGTCGAACCAGATACCCGGCACGCGCCACGTGTAGAACGGGGTGCGCGGATAAAGCCATTGCACGAGGCGGCCCGGTTGGTCGGGGTTGTTGCCTTCGGCGATGTATTGCTTGATCAACGGCACGATGTGGCGCGGGTAATAGTAAAGCGCGATGCCCGTCAGCGTGCTGGTGGGGTTCTTCGGTTTTTCCTCGAAGAACGTGATCTTGCCGTCGCCGTCCACGGTGATGGAATTGTATTTCTTGATCTCTTCCAGGTTGCCGACGTCGTAAAGCGCGAGCACGGGAGCATTTTTCTCGCGGCAGACGCGGCCGTAGTCGCTGAGTTGCTGGCTGAATAAATTGTCGCCGGCCACCACGATCAAGTCATCGTCCACCTTTTGCGTATCGAGCACGAAGTTGATGTCGCCAATGGCGCCGAGTTTGTTGGTGTCGTCAGTCGAGCGATCATTGCAAATGGTGAAATCGAGCTTTGATTTCGTGGCGCGGTAGTGATCCGCCCACTTTTGAAAATGGTCGGCGAACTTGGCGTTGGTGACGACGTAGATGCGGTCAATGCCGGGGATGGGGGCGAGGTTGTCGAGCACGTGCTCGACCATCGGCTTGCCGGCGACGGGCAGCAGCGGCTTGGGTTGCGTGAGGGTGAGCGGATAAAGGCGCGTGGCGTAGCCGGCGGCGAGGATGATGACTTTCATGCAGTTGATATGTTGACGGGCGCAGAAGCTACAACGGCGGGCAGGGCGAGCGCCACTTTGTTTTACTTCTCGAAAAGGCTGGGGGCGGCATGGGCCGCGAGTTCTTGGCAGCGCGCGGCGATTTCGCCCGGGGCTTCGCAATTGAGCGCAAAGGTGGCGAGTTCCTGGGCCTCGGAGAATTTCAGGCGGCGAATGAGATATTTCACCTGGGCGACCAGTGGCGGAGCGGCGCTGAGTTCGTCCACGCCCAGCCCGATGAGCAGCGGGGCAAAAACGGGGTCGCCCGCCATCTCGCCGCAAACGCTCACCCAGACTTTGCGGGCGTGCGCGGCGTCCACGGTGGATTTGATGAGCCGGATGATCGCCGGGTGGGTGGGCTCGTAGAGATGCGCGATGCGCTCGTTCATCCGATCCACAGCCAGGGTGTATTGGATGAGGTCGTTGGTGCCGATGCTGAAAAACTGCAGCCGCTTGGCGAGCGAATCGGCGATCACCGCCGCGGACGGCGTTTCGATCATCGCGCCAATTTCAAGGTTGGCATCAAACGGAATATTCTCCGCGCGCAGTTCGTTCTTGCACTGCTCGAGCAGGGCGTTGGCCTGGCTCACCTCGTCGAGCGCGGAAATCATGGGATACATAACCTTCACACAACCTTCGGCGCTGGCGCGGAGGATGGCGCGGAGTTGAGCGCGGAAAATGTCGTTTTGCTGGAGGCAAAAGCGAATCGCCCGCCAGCCGAGAAAGGGATTCATCTCATTCGAAGCGAGCGACGAAAGCAGTTTGTCGCCCCCCAAGTCGAGCGTGCGAATGACCACGGGACTCGGCTTGAGGGTCAACACGGCCTGGCGGTAGTCCTGATATTGTTCCTCTTCACTCGGGGGCGCGTCGCGGTTGATGTAGAGGTATTCGGTGCGGAACAGGCCCACGCCCTCGGCGCCGCTGGCTTTCACGGCCTCGGCATCGCTGGCGGACTCGATGTTGGCCGAGAGGAAGACGCGGTGGTTGTCGAGCGTGACGGCGGGCTTGGTGAGAACGTCCCGCAACTTCTCCTCAAGGGTCAGCTGCTTTTTCGCCAACTGGCCGTATTCGAAAAGCGTCTGATCCGTCGGGTTGACGATGATCAGGCCGTTGAAGCCGTCGAGCAGAATGAAGTCGCCGGTGTTGAGCTGTTCGCTGATTTTTTTCAGGCCGACGACCGCGGGGATGCGCAGCGAACGCGCAAGGATGGCGGTGTGCGAGGTTTTGCTGCCGACGTCGGTGGCGAAACCCAGCACCATCTTGCGATCCAGTTGGGCGGTCTTGGAAGGCGTCAGATCATGCGCGATGATGATGCAAGGCTCTTTGAGATTCTTGAGATCCACCGCCTCCGCGTGCCCGGTGAGCTGATGCAGCACGCGCGAAATCACGTCCCGCATGTCGCCCGCGCGTTCGCGCAGATATTCGTCGTCCACCTTCGCCAGCGCGGCGGCGTAACGCTCGCCCACCGTATGAAAGGCCTGCTCGGCGTTGAGGTTCTGTTCGCGAATGACTTTGACGGACTCCTCGATCAGCATCGGATCCTCGAGCACCATCAGATGTGCGTCGAAGATGCTGGCCTGTTCCGCCCCGACACTCTGGATGATCTGGCGCTGCACTTCCCGAACCTGCTGGCGGGTTTGAATCAACGCCTGTTCGAGACGGCTGACTTCGCCGGCGACTTGGTCGCCGGAGATCTTTCGTTCGGGGAGGTTGTGGGCGGACTTGTCGAAAACAATCACCTTGCCGCGGCACACACCGGCAGAAACCGGGATGCCGCGGAAGATCCGTTCGCCCTCGTGCAGCCGTTCGGCCATGTGTCAGGATTAGCGGAGGCGTTGCCACTTGAAAAGATTTTGTTTGCTTCTGATGCAAAAGGAGGGAGGCTTGCTCCATCCGGGCGGTTAAAGAAAAATCGGATCGTCAACGAACAGGTACGTTATGTCGCTTGAACTTGAACTCCAGAAGTTCCCCAAGGAAATCAAATTGAAGGACGGTTCCAAGGTCACCCTGCGGCCGTTGCGCAAGACCGACGAAAAGAACTTTCACGAACTTTTTCTCTCGATTCCCGAGCACGAGCGCATGTTCATCAAGCATCGCGTCACGGACCTCGCCGTGATCAAGGACTGGTGCCAGAACATCGACTTGGGCCGCAACCTGCCGCTGGTCGCCGTGCAAGGCGGCAAGATTCTCGGCGATGCCACTTTGCATCAGCAGCTCGGCGGCTGGAAGCGCCACATCGGCCGCGTCAGCGTGCTGGTGCATCCGCAATATCGCGGCAAAGGGCTCGCGCGGGCGCTGGTCGGCGAGATCACCGACATCGCACGCCACGTCGGTCTGGAGAAGGTCGAGGCTGAATTCATCGGGGGCCAGGATACCGCCATCCACATGTTCGCGATGCTCGGTTTCAGTCAATTGCTCCGGCTGGAGAATTACGTGAAAGATATGCAGGCCATCTCGCACGACTACGTGCTCATGGGATTGGACCTGCTGACAGACGAGGAATACGCGGGCGTCGGCGGCTGAACGTGACCGGTGGTTTGCCCAGTTCGCCCCGATGGGCGAAAGTCCTGCATGGCTCACACGCCCGAAAACTGCCCCAACTGCGGCGCCGAAGTGCCGGCGCGGGCAAAAGTCTGCCCGGAATGCGGCGCGGACGAAAAGACCGGCTGGTCGGATGATGCGCGCGTGAGTGGTCTCGGTTTGCCGGACGAGAGCTTCGATTACGAGGAGTACGTCAAACGCGAATTTGGCGGCGGCGCCAAACCCCAAGGCTTGCACTGGTTCTGGTGGCTGGTGGCGCTGCTCCTGTTGGTGGCCATCGTGCTCGTTTGCCTGCGCTGAACCCGGCCTGCTTTGGACTGGATTTAACTTTCCCCATGGATTGGCAGCACATTAACTGGCCGGCGCTTGAGCGGCTGCGACTTTCGTTTCTGCATGGGCAGGCGGGCGCGGCTGATTACTGGACGGACGAAGCCACCCTCGCCAGTTATGACGCCACCTTTGCCCAGCGTATCGGTTGGAAGTGGGACTATGTGCTCGCGGAATTGAGCCGACGCGGTTGGTCGCCTCCCAAGGCCGAGGTCATGGATTGGGGTTGCGGCAGCGGAATTGCCGGGCGCGCCTTTCTGGATCATTTCGGCACGGATTCGGTGACAGCCCTGCGCGTCGCTGATCGCTCGCCGCTCGCCACCCGATTTGCAGCCGAGCGGGCACGGCAAAAGTATCCCACGCTGCCCGTCGTTGCGGCGCCAAGCGAACAACCGGAAATTCTCCTGCTGAGTCACGTCCTGACTGAACGACCGCCTGAAGCCATTCAAACCCTGGCGGACTACGCGGCCACCGCGCAGTGTGTGCTTTGGGTTGAGCCGGGGACTTATGAGGCCAGTCTGCAATTGATTGCCGTGCGGGAACGGTTGCGCGACCGGTTTCATGTCGTCGCTCCCTGCACCCATGGCGAGTGCTGCGGCATCCTTACGCCCGGGAACGAAAGGCACTGGTGTCATCACTTTGCGGCGACACCAGCCGCGGTGTTCCACGATCCAGATTGGGCCCGGTTTGCCAACCTGTTGGGAATTGATCTGCGGGATTTGCCATTGAGCTTCCTGGTGCTGGACCGTCGGCCAGCGCCCGGCTTGCCACCCGCGGCGACGCGGATCATTGGGCATCCGCGCGTTTATAAGCCGCATGCCTTGCTGTTGAGTTGTGACACGACTGGCGTCAACGAACGGCGGCTGACCAAACGCGCGCTGCCGGAAATCTTCAAGTGCATCCGCAAAGGCGAAGCGGAGATGCTTCAGTGCATGCGTTGTGAGGGCAGTGAAATCATCGCCATGCAACCGCTGCCTGGTCCGCCCAGCTCCGGCGTGAAGCTGGAAGCGGTCGGGAAAAACCTTGCGCCGCCGGGGGCGGTAAATTAACTTCCGCGACGCTTTGACCGAGGTTCGCTGTGCCGGAGCATCCCCTGATCGGATTGAAAGCGCCCGGCGATTTGTGGGTTGGTAGCTCAGTTGGTAGAGCAGTGCCCTTTTAAGGCATTGGTCCAGGGTTCGAGTCCCTGCCAACCCACCATTCTTTTCCTGTGTTTCTCTCGTTTTGTTAAGTATTTCAACAAGTTTTGGTTTTTTGTCGCGGCAGCTAACGGAAGGCGGCGGCACGGTTTGCCTTCAAAAACCATTTTAATGGCAAATTTAACGGCAAAGTAAGACCCAAGGTTTCTGGCTTTTGACGACTCAGGCGCGAAGGCTAAGAGTGGAAACCGCGCGCCGAGACGCGGGACCACATGAACATCGGAGAATGGTTGGCGCGGGGACGACCGATAAAGCGGATGTTCCGAGCGGTGACGCGGGGCTCGGAACTTTGAACCGCGTTGCAGGCGGGCGGCTGGCGGGTCGGTCGCGCCGGTTACTGGAATTCAGCGGGGACCAAAACGCGTGTTCTACTGGCCACCAATTCGCCTAGCTCCGCGCTGCAATGGTCAACGAACCTCGGCGCCGGGAACTGGAGAAACGCGACACCGGCCCCGATGATTGTGGGTGGGCAATACACGGTCACGAATAGCATGACGAACCAGTTCAGGTTTTATCAGTTGAAGAAGTGAGGCGGTGCTCAGTGCCGGCGGATACGGTCGCTCCGGTCGCGCGGCACAGCGAAGCCTCGGTGACGATCTGGGTTTCCGTTTGCATCTGGAAGGATCACCGTAGCAGCGGGGTCAAAACGCTTTTCTTAAGTTTGACGATCGCATATTGTGCGAGCCTCAGATTCGATGAAGGCGAAATGGAAACAACTTCCGGTGGGTATTAGGGTTGCGATCATCACGGGCGTCTTTGGAGTGGTCATCGCTCTGATCACCGGTGTCTTCCAGTTTTTAAAAGCGACTGCACCCATGAATTCGGTGACATCTTCCGCCAGTAATGGATCACAATCCGCGGTCACCACCGGCAGCAATTCACCCATATCGCAAACCATCATCGGGTATCCGACGAACGATATGCGGGCGTTGGGATCGAATGCCGGGTTGATCCTGGACAAGGTGTCCGCCATTGACTCCAAATTTCCGAAGCGGTGGTCGCTTTCACCGGAACAGGCGGACCGTCTCTACCAGGCGGCAATGATGGTACCGAAGGATTTTGAAATTGTCGTTGATGCTGAACGGACGGATATGGAGTTCGTTTATCTGATCTGCCGTATTTTCAGCCGAGCCGGGCATGCAAGGATCCGCTACGGTGAAGTACAGAACTTCAACGGCGGGGTCGGTTTCTGGTTTGAGGCCACGGAGGCGACGATGGGGAAGTTCAAGCCGGTGATTGATGAACTGAAAGCTGACTTCAGCGAAATATCACCGGCCCGGCAAAACACCCAGAACTCAACTCGCTTTGGCATGCACTTCGGATCCAAGCCGAAATGATTCACCGCCATGACCACGGCGTCAGGCTCAACCGGAAGAAAGAATTGTCAATGGCGTTGGTGACCGCCTGGCCGTTTCCGGGCACAGACAGAACCTTTGTTCCAGGAAACGAGATCAGCAGACGTCTGCAGGTGGTAAGTCGCGCCAAGAGCGGTGGTGAAGCTGACTTCTCCCGGCCGCATAGTCAGCGCACGCGGCAGGGCCCAGCGCGAAGAATCCAAGATCATCCCACAGCACATTCGCGCACCACTTGCCGCCCGTCCAAGTCATGTGGACTTCGTCCGCCATAAAGCCCTGCGCCAACTGCTAGGGATAACTGAGGTTCGGCGACATCAGGTCCACATAAGCTCGCTGCTGAGCGACGGCCACGCCGCGCAGTGGCCGGCACGTCAAGGTTTAACGATAATGGTCAAGCGGATTCGTGTTTCGACCGATAGCAAGCAGACGGCCCCTAAAAATGGCTTGGTCTGGCGACATACTTAAGATATGGGTGGCGGGCATTGGAGTTGACGGAAACGCGTAAGCGGCTCAGATTGCCGCGACAACCATGGCTGAAAAATCCGGAAAAAAGGTCGTCGCAATGACCATCAAGCGGGAGCGGGTTGGCTTGCCGAAGATGGTGGTAGTGACCGGCTTCAAGTTGCGCGCCGAGAAGAACACCGGATTGATTGATGTTTTGCTGGAGTGCTACGGGCAAAAAGGTGAACGGGTCAGTCTGGATGCCGTGCTCTTGCAGGGTAACCTGGACCCATTGAAAAAATACGCCGCCGGCCTCGCTGGTGATCCCGATGACAGCACTGAGCGCGAAGAGATAACAGTGACCGATCAGGTGATTTTTGCGAACGTCGCCCACTTCAGTCAGATGGGCGGTCGCGCGGAGACGAGCTTTGGAGTTTTCAGCGTGAACGATTGGGTTGAGGCAAGCCGTCAACCACAGGGCGGGGCGGCCGAAATCAAGAGCGTTGATGTGCTGGCAGCGATGAGCACGTCCGGCTTGCAGAAGAAGCTGCTCATGGAACTGTTAATTTTAGTCAGCCAACGAGGCAAAGAATGATTTTTCACGCACCCAACGGACAGACGGCACCGCCCACGGTGGCGAGTGCCATGTACGATCACGCCTTTTACGGGCGGACCTTTCAGGCCCAAGCTGCGGAGGGACCGCCGGTGGAGACGGAATTGGAAGGCGTAGCGGGCGACTCCTTTGAACCCAAGCCACCAGCGGTAAATGTCCTTGAAGACTACAACTGGACCGATCCGCAACTGCAGCGGCAATTCATCCGGCTGGAGCAAAAGTTTTTGGCGAAGAAGGCGACGCGCGAAGAAGCGGCGGAATACCAGGCGATGAAACGTGACCGCAACGGCAGCATCTTTGCCGAACGCCAAGTGCGCGATTACGCGGAGATACAACGATTGCGTAAGCTGGCGGCGAAGCTGGCGGAAGTTCAAAAGTATCTGCGCCCGCTGGAATTCTGATGAGCAAGCCGCGGGTCAAGCGCGGGCCGGGGCCGAAGGTGCTGCTCACCGATGGCAACTACCGGAAGAAAGCTTTGCCCCAGCTGCTGGAGGATTTCCAACATCAATGTGCTTACTGCCTGGATCCGGACGAATTCCGTCATCCTTCCCTCAATCACGTTGAACACTTCAACTGCAAGCTGCACGGGCGGCGACGCCACGCGTATAAAAACCTCATGCTGGCGTGCGCGGCCTGTAATCTGACCAAACATGACAAAGCAGCCGTCAACCCGTTTGACGATAAGCAGCGCCTGTTAAACTGTACGGAGGAGAACGAGTTTCCGGAGCACATTCGAGAACATGAGGATGGACAGTGGGAAGGGGTGACCCCGGCGGGAGAGTATCATCTCGCAGTTATTGGCTTGCAGGAAAACTGCCATCGAGCGAAGCGACACGAGCGCCGGCGGATGGCGGAGCGGTTACTCGGTTTGTTGACGCAGGCCATCCAGTATGAAAGCCACAATCCGCGGGAACTCCACCAGCAAATCATGGAAATGGTGAAAGGCTCGCTAGCCTTGTTGGACAAATTTCCGCCGTTGGTAACGGAAGATGGAGTGATGACGGTGCGGGAATGGCTGAAGCGGCAGGGAGTGGATGTGGCGGGTCTGTCAGCGGACGAGAGCGCGGCGGGGACGAAGACGGGCCGCTGACGCCGGTTGGAGGCACGCCCGGTTCACGCGGTTAGGATTTGGTGGAGGGCGGATACGAGGAGGCACGGGCACATGGTTTGGATGTGGTGGTGAAAGTTCATTTGGTTACCTTAACCAACCGTTCCAGAATCCGCCTTAACTCGTGGTTGTCTCGAACTTCCGCAGATTCACACGATGTAGTTCGAGAGTAGATTCTGCCTGGATAGAGATGGGCTGCGTCGTTTTGCTTCTTGGCTAGGACAAGGGTCGCGTTGGACGGAGGAACTACGACCACCACAAAAGCCTGGCCATCCTTCTGGACGCGATGGCTTTTCACCGGGTGCGGAGGATCAGTATACTCGCGAATCGCTTTGTTCAGCGTTGTCACTTCAAGTCGCGCTGAAATTTGGGCTGGTAAACCAACTAACTCAAAGTGCCCCTTTGATTTCTCCGCCACCCCAAAAACCAGATAGCCACCACCGAAATTGGCCATCGCAATCACGTCTTTGGCGACCGAGGCAATTCCATCACGCGAATCTGCGAGCGTTTCCTTGTAGTCAAGGTCCTGAGATTCAGCCCCAGCGTATAGGAGGTGGTCAAATCTGCCGGTTCGCTTCGCGCTGAATAGCTGATAACCGTGCGCTGCCAATGTATCCACGGTAAACGGTTTCAAGATGACTTGGTCAGCTCCTGCGTCCTTCGCGCTCCGTCCGTAGGCAGTGTGCGCCTGTCCGCTGATTACCCAAATTGGAATGGTATCTGTTCGTGGATCTGCACGAAGTCGCTGAACCAATTCGACACCGCCAACGCCTGGCTTACACAAATCCGTGATGAACAGATCGGGAATCTTTCGGGACGCGAGTTCCAAAGCGTCCGCCGGATCCTGCGTCACAATAACCTGCGCATGGAATAGGTTAGTTAGCACGCGCCGGTAATACTCAAGAATCCACGATTCGTCATCCGTCACAATGATGAGTGGTTTACTCATGCGGCGAGGAAGTGGTGGAGGGTGGAGGCGAGGAGGTGTCGCCGAGGGTGCGGGTCGCTGAGGTCTCTTTTGAACGCGTCGGGCATGGCGGGTTTAGCGCGCGAATTGCACGTTCAGAAATGATGGTTTCTGCTGACCCATGGGTGGCGCTGCCGGACGGACCGCACGGCGAGCAGAGGATGCGCGAAGGTGCGCGTAGCAGTCGAGCGCGGAATTCGCGCTTTTGATTTTGACTGGTGCCGCCAAGGCCGATGACGGCCTCGTGCAGGAACAGGGAGCACCATTCGCGGATGTGCGCGCGGTCATCGGGCGTGCCGCCGCGGAGTTCGTAACGGCCGTTGAGGTGGCGCACGAGGCGGGCGTCGCCGTGTAGCGCGATGAGTTCGCCGTCGTTGCGGTGGAGGTATTCGAGGAGGCGTTGGCTAAGTTTCATGCAGGGTATGGGTTGAGGGTTTCGGGAAGGAGTTTGCGGAAGGACAAGGGACGCGGTGCGAAGACAGTCGCTGGACGCGGACGTCGGCGCGGGAATTGCCAGTGGTCGTCTATGGCGACAGATTCTCGAAACCTCACCTCGACCCTCTCCGCATTGGTTTGCTTTTCCCCAACGACCCTCAGCTGTCCTGCGGACATCCTCTCACGCTCCCGCGAGCGAGGAATCTCGATGGAGGCGGAGAGGGAGTCAGTGTTGGTTTGCATGGCGCGGATTTAGTTGGTGGTGGTGGAGGCAAGAAGTTGGGCGCGGTGACGTTTCGCCTCAGCGCAAGCCCGACGGATGCGGGCGATGGGCGCTTCCGCCAGTTGGGCGATGTCCCGATAAGTGAGCTGCGTTTCCTCGCGCATGCGGATGACAAGTTCCGCCCACTGCAGGTGGTTCTGATGCAGCGAGCCGAGAAGTTCCACGACGCGATGGCGTTGCCGGCTGGCGACCGGAGTCGGCGACGAGCCGAGGGTGCGAGCCGGTGTTGAGTGACAGCGCTCGAAGCGGTTGGCGTTAGCGAGAGTTTGCAGCGATGACTTCTTCGATTTGGTTTTCATGGTGGTAGATTAGAGGTTGAGGGTGGCGGTGTTGGTGACGGCGGTGGCGGCGTCCGGCAAGGAGACGGCGAGGTAACGCTCGACAAGTTTGGCAGAAATTTCGCGGAGGCGAAGCGCCAGCGGCGCGGGTTGCAGGACGTTGGCGTGGGTGCCCCAACTCAAGATCCATCGCTCAACTTCTTCGAGGCCGCTTAGGCGCATCCGCAGGAGGGAGCCGCCGCCGGGAAGTTCCCGCACGGTTTGCGTGGGGTGCCAGAGCCGTCCCCGCAACTGGTCGGTGGCCCAGGCGTCGAATTCGATGACGACTTCGTAATCCCCATCGCCCTTCATCACGCCGAAGCTGGCGCCCAGATATCTGTTGGGATCGAACGAGGCGGGCTTTTGAAAGCGTTGGTCGGTGAGGACGGGTGCGCTGATGCGGCCGAGGGCAAAGGTGCGGACGTCGGCGGCTTCGGTGTCGTAGCCGAGGAGATACCAGCGATTGTCGCCGCAGGTGAGGTGGTAGGTGTGGACCTGGCGGAGTTGCAGCTCCTTCTGGCCGGGCTTGCGGTAGTGGAACTTGAGGACGCGCCGCTGTTGCAAGGCGCGCGTGACGGTTTGAAAGGTTTCGAGGTCGGCATCCTCCGGCGCGAGCGGGCGGAACGAGACGGCTTCGCGGAGATGTTCCAAGGTGTAGCGTTCGTGGCGGTCGAGCTGGCCGGTGAGCTTTTGGAAGGCCATCTGGAGCGGTTGATGGAAGGGCGTGCCGTTGTATTGGGCGATGGCCTTGTGCGCGACGAGCACGGCGAAGAGTTCGGCTTCGGTGACGGACGGGCCGCCGGGCAGCGTGAAGGAGGGCTCGGTGTAGAAGTAACCGTGGCGCTGGCGATCGTAGGCGAGCGGCGCGTGGTGGTGGTCGCGGAGGAATTGGATATCGCGCATGAGAGTTTTCCAGGAGACGCCGAAAGTGTGAGCGGCGCTCTGGGCATTGGGGAACTGGCCGTCCTTGATGAGGTGGTGGAGGCGGACGATGCGCACGCCAGCGTCCCGGCGCAGCCGACCCGCGCCGCGCGGCGGCGCGGATGGGCGGCGATGGTTGGTGGATGGTTTGCGTGGAGAGGAACACGATTTATTTTTCATGCGGCCAGCTTGGGCCGTCGGGTCGGTCAAAGGCTGTCCGACCTCCTCAAGTTTCCGTGTCCGAAGGAACTACCACGGCGCTTCCCGAAATGACCCGAGGCGGGCGCGGTGAATAACTTTTTTCAAAAATCTTTGGGTATCACCCCGTAACTGGGTCAGTGGGGTTGGTAGGGTGATCCGTGAACAGCAGAAAACTGAAACACGGAAACGAGAAAGATGATCAAAATGAAAACGACGATGACACAACCGCAGGCATGGTGGAGCCGCTTGTCGGACGGTGAACGAGGACTGATCTGGAGCGTGATGAAGTTGTTGCGTGGGGCGAAGCGCAGCGAAGTGGAAGAAGTCGCGCGGGCCGCCGCCAAGTGGGAAAGCGGCATCGGCTGCTTCATCAAG
>CAYWCK010000019.1:0-26107 GCA_964456685.1 uncultured Bifidobacteriaceae bacterium
CCGGCTTTGTTGATTCCATCGCCGGGGGCGGTGGCTTGATCACTTTGCCGGTGATGCTGAACATGATTCCCGATCCGCAGCTTGCGTTTGGCACCAACAAAATGCAGGCGTGCTTCGGTTCGGCGAGCGCGGCGGGACATTACGCCCACGCCGGCGCGGTGAAGTTGCGCGAGTGCGTGCGCGGTTTTTTTCTGACCCTGCTCGGCGCGGCCATCGGCACCTTGGTCGTGCAACGCGTCGGTTCGCATTTCCTCAAAGTCGCCGCGCCAATGCTGCTGCTGGCCGTGGCATTTTACACCATCACGCGTCCGCATCTCGGCGAACATCAGCATCAACCCAAGATGTCGCTGTTGCGGTTTGATTTTATCTTCGGCCTGGCAATCGGCTTCTACGACGGCTTCTTCGGTCCAGGCACGGGCACGTTCTGGATGATGGCGTTCGTGATGGCGCTCGGTTTGCCGCTCACCAACGCCATTGCGCATACGAAAGTTTACAACTTCGCCAGCAACATCTGTTCATTCGCACTGTTCGCGTACGCGGGGCGCGTGGATTACGCCGCCGGCGCGGCGATGGGGCTGGGGCAGTTGCTCGGCGCGCGTTTCGGCAGCAAGCTCGTGATGAAACGCGGGACGAAAATCATCCGGCCGTTGTTCATCGCGGTCGTGCTCGGCCTGACCGGGAAACTCCTTTACGATGCGTTCTTGAAGTAGTTCAATCGCGGCATCACCTATGAAAGCCCTCAAGCGAATTCTCCTCGGCTTGGGCATCATCGTCGTGCTGCTGCTCATCGTTTCGCAGTTGTTGCCCGGGAAATATCACGTGGAACGCAGCATCACCGTGGCGGCCAAGCCGGAGGCGATTCATCCCTGGCTCAACAATCTGAAGAAGTGGCCCGAGTGGTCGGCCTGGACCGCCGCCAAGGACCCGTCGCTCACCTACAGTTACGAGGGGCCGGAGGACGGGGCGGGCGCGATCAGTAAATGGGAGGCAAAGAAACTCGGCCAGGGCCAGATGAAACTCGTGGAGGCGGATGTCGCCAAGGGCGTGAAGTTCGATTTGAGTTTCGAGCACGGAAAATATCTTTCCACCGGCACACTGAGTTATGCGGCGGCCGAAGGCGGGACAAAAATTACCTGGAGCGTGGACGGCAAACTCAGCCGCAATCCGGTGGACCGATTCTTTGGAATGTTCATGGAGACTTTCATGGCGCCGGACCTCGAGGAAGGTCTGGGGAACTTGAAGAAGAAGGCGGAAGCAAACTAGCCCGCTCGGTTGCAACCATCGGCGCCAGGCGCCGCAGGATTTGACGCCCGCCCGGCCACCGGTTAACTCTTGCGCCATGAAACGCACTTTCGCCTGGCTGCCCGCCTTGGTCGTCCTGTTGCTCGCATTGACTTCGTGCAAGAGTGTTTATTACGGCGCGTACGAGAAGTTCGGCGTTTACAAGCGGGACCTGCTGAAGAAACGCGTCGTCGCCGCGCGCGACGAACAGCAGGCGGCCAGCGTGGAATTCAAGGACGCGCTCACGCGGCTCAAGGAACTCACCAAGTTCGACGGCGGCAAACTCGAAGCACGCTACCGGCAGTTGCAGGGGGATTACGATGATTGCGCCAAACGCGTCGAGGCCGTGCGCAGCCGCATCCGTGACGTCGAATCCGTCGCCGAGGATCTGTTCACCGAATGGGAAAAGGAAATCAAACAGATCGGCACGGATTCGTTGCGCGCCAACAGCCGGCGCCAACTCGCCGATACACGGATTCGCTACGACGAGATGATTGCCGCGCTCAAGAAAGCCGAAGCCACGATGCCGCCCGTGCTGGCCAAGTTTCACGATTACGTGCTCGCGCTGAAGCACACGTTGAACGCAGCAGCCATCTCCTCCTTGCAGGGCGAAAGCGCCGTGATTCAGGCGGACATCACCCGGCTCATCGGCGATATGACCAATTCCATCGCCCGCGCGGATGAGTTCCTCAAAGGACTGAACTGAGCTGACTCAACGGCCGGGCGGTGGTGGCGGCGCGCCGAATTGCCGCTGGCCTTGGCCCGGGCCTCGCCCGCGCGGTCCACCCGGCCCGCCCGGTCCGGGTCCGCGTTTGAAGAAACTCTGGTCCGGCGTGCCGCGCCACGAACGGGCGAGCTGCGGAAATTCCTCCGTGATGCAGTAGTAGTAAGTTCCCTGCGGAAATTCCGGCGTCACCCCAAAGCGCCCGTTGCACTCGTCCAGATCGCCGCTGCCCGCGACGTATTCGTAATCCACTGTGTATTTGCCATCGTATTTTCCGCCGGGCCCGCCGTTGCGTTCGCCTTTTTTCAGCTGCCAGCTCGACCGCATTTGCTTCAATGGACTCGTCGCATTGGTCGCGACGCTGTGCGCGTAACTCGTGTAAACTGGGAAACCATCCGCCGCCCAGCCGACGAGCAGCATCTTCCTGCCGTCGCCGCCTAGTTTCTGCATCAGGCCGGTGGGCAGGCCGTGATAATGATACGCCCCGGTCGGTTGCACGTGCGCGTTGTTCATGTCGAGCCCGAGATCAATGAAACCCGACTTCGCCTCCATTACCCACTGCGGCTGGCCATTCCAAAACTCCGCCGTGCCCGGCTCGAACGGCACGCCGTTGAGCGCCACGCCAAACCACGCGCCGCGCGACGTTGTCGGTTGCGCCGCGGCTTTGGGCGAAGTCGGAATGTGGAAGTTGTAGCTCTGCGCGGAAATGCGATTCGGATTGCCGCGCCCGGGAAATTGTCCCGTCGTGTGATCCGGCAAGCCGTTGGCCACCATCAGCCGCTCGCCGCCGGAAACGGTGATCGTGACTTTGCTTTCGCCCAGTTTGGTCGTGGCTTTGGTCGGCTGCGCGTCGAGCTGCGCGTGAGCAGCGACGGCGAACGCCAGCACGCTGGCGGGTGAAATCCATCGGACGGTTGCTTTCATGGCGTGACTTTGCGCCAAGCTACCTTAAGCGGGCGTGAAGAAAATATTTTCCTGTTTGCACCGTCCCATTTCGCGCACAAATTAGCCCATGCCTGCGCCTTTGCTGGAATTGAAGGACGTAACGAAACGCTACGCCGCTGCCAACGGTGGCAGCGCCCTGCCGGTGTTGAACGGCGTCTCGCTCGCCGTCACCGCGGGTGAAACGGTGGCCATTATCGGCCCGAGCGGCTCAGGCAAGAGCACGTTGCTGCAAATCATCGGTACGCTCGACCGCGCCACGAGCGGTGAAGTTTTACTCGCCGGCAAAAACCTCGCCGCGCTCGACGAACGGCAGGTGGCTGAAGTCCGCAACCAGCAAATCGGTTTTGTCTTCCAAGCCCACTACCTCCTCCCGCAATGCACGGTGATCGAGAATGTGCTCGTGCCGACACTGGCTCGTAGCAGCCGACGTCAGGAGGCTCATTCTGAAAATCCGCAGAATGATTTGAGCCTCGTTACCTCGGCTGCTACCGAATCCGCGCCCGCCCGCGCGGAGCGTCTGCTCAAACGCGTTGGCTTGGGCGAGCGATTGCATCATCGCCCCGGACAGTTGAGCGGCGGCGAGCGGCAACGCGTCGCCGTCGTCCGTGCGCTGATCAACCAACCGCAACTGCTCCTCGCTGATGAACCGACCGGGGCGCTGGATCACGCCTCCGCCACCGCGCTGGGCCAGTTGCTCGCCGAGCTCAACCAGGAAGAAGGCGTGACCCTCATCGTGGTGACGCACGCCATGGATCTGGCCAGGCGCATGGGCCGGGTGATGCGTTTGGAGGACGGCAAACTGGTGGAGGATAAATGACGAATGCCGAAGCTCGAATGACGAAAGAAATCCCAATGCCGAATGTCGAATGGTTCGTCCGCGCGGATTGGGACATTTGTGCTTCGTCATTCATTCGTCATTCGAGCTTCGTCATTCGTCATTGTTCATGACTCTTCGCACGCTCATCCGCCGCAGTCTCCGCCACCACTGGCGCGCGCATTTGGGCGTGGTGCTGGGTGCGGCCATCGGCAGCGCGGCGCTCATCGGCGCGCTGGTGGTGGGGGATTCGGTGAAGGGGAGTTTGCGGGAGCGTGCGCTCAACCGCCTTGGGCCTGTAAGCGTAGTTTTGAACAGCGGTGACCGGTTCTTTCAAGCGGGATTGCTGGAACGGATTAAGGCGATTAACGCCGCTGCCCTGCATTCTTCAAACGGACAGACGCCGAACCGGCAGTGGGTGCCCTCACCCAACGGCACTCAGGAAATCCTTGAAACTGCGGCAAGCGTGTCGCGCTCAGATGGCGGGGCTCATCTCAATCGTGTTCGACTGCTGGGTCTGGACCAAGACTCAATGCGGACCGTGGCGAAGTCTTCTGCCAACAATCAAACGGGACCTTCGGGTGCTTCGGGAGTGTGGATCAGCGAGGCCTTGGCGCGCCAATTACAAGTGAAGCCCGGAGATACGGTGCTGTTTCGGATTCCAAGACCAAGCGCGCTTTCGCGGGAGGTTGCGATTAGCGCCCGCAACGATGCGTCGATGGCATTGCGTCTGGAAGTTGCGGGGATCTCTCGTGCATGGCTTGCCAGTTTCAATCCGCACAGCGACGGCAAACTGCCGCTCAATGCCCTCGTCAGCCGAAGTACGCTGGAAACGGCCATGCAAATAACCAACCGTGCCAACGTTCTGCTGGCTGAGACCGCATGGTCCCTCCAGCGGGCGGGCGTGTGGCAACGATTCAACAATCAGAATCGCCTTTACCGTCATTATGGTCGGATGACGAATGCCAATCTCCCGGCGTCCCTCAAGTTTGAAAATCCCCTGACCCACTTTGATTGGCTGAAGCAAACCAATACTTACAGTGTTTCCCATCTGGATAGCTTTGAGACCGCGCACATGATCCAGCCCTGGCTGGAAGAAGCGTTGACACTCCAGGACCTGCAATACGAGTGGGTGAAACTTCCGGCCGCAATTGAATTGCGAACCTCCAGAGTATTCGTGGATCCGCCCGTGGCGGATGCCGCACGGGGCGTTCGCTCTAATGCCCAACAGATTCTAACCTATCTAGCCAATCTGCTACACGCGGGTACCAATGAGACTCCTTATTCGATGGTGACCGCCGCCCGGGATCCGTGGACGCCGCCGGACATGAAGGACGACCAGATCATAATCAATCAGTGGCTGGCGGAGGACTTGAAATTGAAACCGGGTGATCTGCTCGAAATGAATTATTTTGATCCACAGTCCGGTGCACAACTCCTCGAACGAACCAATCGCTTCACCGTTCACAGTATCGTTCCCAACGCCATGCCGTGGGCGGATCGTACGCTTATGCCATCTTTTCCCGGTATCGAGAAAGCCGAGAGCACCAGTGAATGGGACGCCGGACTTCCGTTGACCTACAAAGTGCGGGAAAAGGATGATGATTATTGGAAGAAGTTTCGCGGCACGCCCAAGGCCTTCATCACCCTGGCGGCTGGACAAAAGATGTGGGGCAATCGCTTCGGGAAGCTGACCGGAATTCGGTTTCCAGTTCCCGCTGATGTGGCAAGCGCTTTTGCATACTACCGCGAACCTTTGGAAAGAGAAATCCTCACGCGTTTGGACTCTCACGCCTTAGGCCTGCGCTTCGAGCCGGTGCGCGAGCAGGCGCTCAAGGCCGCGGAGGAATCGCAGGATTTCGGCGGGCTGTTTCTCGGCTTCAGTTTCTTTGTCATCGCGGCGGCGCTGTTGTTGATGGTGCTGCTCTTCTCGCTGGGGCTGGAACAACGCGCGCCGGAGATCGGCACGTTGCTCGCGCTCGGCTTCACGCCACAGCAGGTGCGCAAGCTTCTGCTGCGTGAAGCAGTGGTGCTTTCGCTCATCGGCGGTGTGATCGGCGCGTTGGGTGGGCTCGCCTACGCCAAGTTGATGTTACACGGATTGACCACGGTGTGGCGCGATGCGGTCGGCGCCACCGCGCTGAACTTCCATTACACCGGGCAAACGCTCGCCATTGGCATTTTCGCAAGCACGGTGGTTTCGGTCATCACGATCTGGCTGGCGCTGCGAAAGTTTGTGAAGCGGCCCGCGCGAGAATTGCTCGTTGGTGAAGTCGGAGCCGAGGAGTCAAAAGTCCAAAGTTTGAAGTCCAAAGTCTTTGCGGTCGTGGCGTTGTCGGCCGGCATGGGAATGGTGGGTTGGGCCGTGGCGTCCGGAGAAACGGCGAACGCTGGCATTTTCTTTGGTGCCGGCGCGCTGGTGTTGGTGGCGGGATTGAGTTTTGCGAGTTCACGGCTCATGGCTTTGGCAGGCGGCCCCCTCATCCCGACCCTCTCCCCCACGGGGGAGAGGGAGAACTCGGGGGCGCCTCTCAACTTCGGCGCGCTCGCTCTACGTGGTTGCGCGCGGCGGCGAAAGCGCAGTCTCGCCACGATCGCCATGCTCGCGTGCGGGAGCTTTCTCATCGTGAGCATCGGCGTGTTCCGGCTGGACGCTAATCGCGATGCCACAAAGCAGAGTTCCGGCACAGGCGGTTTTGCGTTGATCGGCGAGACAACGATGCCGGTGGTGCATGACTTGAACACGTCAGCGGGTCGGGACTTTTTTGCGCTGAATGAAGCGGAGGTGAAAGATGTGAACTTTGTGCCGTTCCGCGTGCGGGCAGGGGATGAAGCGAGTTGCTTGAATCTGAATGCGGCGCAACGACCAAGGTTGTTGGGAGTGAAGCCGGAGATGCTGGAGGGGCGGTTTGGTTTTACCAAAAACCTGAACGAGATGACCAAAATCGGTCCGTGGAGTTCATTGGAGCGGCTTCATCTGAGCGTCGCGTTGGATAAGGAAGAAATCGCTGCCATCGGCGACGCGAACTCGATCCAATGGGCGATGCACAAAAAAGTCGGCGACACGATTGATTACGTGGATGAACGCGGGCAGCCCTTCAAGGTGCGCATCGTCGGCGCGGTGGCGAATTCGATTTTGCAAGGGCAGCTCATCATTGACGAAGCGGAGTTCGTGAAACGGTTTCCGGGCGAAAGCGGTTATCGAATGTTTCTGATCGATGCGCCGTCGAACGCCGTGGCGCAGGTTTCCGCCGCGTTATCGCGGGCGATGCAGGATGTGGGCTTGGAACTGACGCCCGCAGCCCAACGGCTCGCCCAGTTCAACGCCGTGCAGAATACATATCTGGGAACTTTCCAGGTGTTGGGCGGGCTGGGTTTGTTACTGGGCAGCGTGGGTCTGGGCATCGTGGTGTTGCGAAACGTGCTGGAGCGGCGCGGGGAACTGGCGTTGTTGCTGGCAGTTGGTTTCCGCAAGCCGCAGGTGCAACGGCTGCTGTTGCTGGAGAATGGCGCCTTGCTCGCGGCCGGGTTGGCGCTGGGTGTCCTCGCGGCGGCGGTGGCCGTGCTGCCGGCGTTGCTTTCGCCGAGTGCGGAGCTACCTTACGCGTCGCTCGCGGTGACTTTGGGCGCGGTGCTCACCAACGGCGCGTTGTGGACCTGGGCGGCGACGCGGCTGGCCGTGCGCGGCGATTTGTTGGGCGCGTTGCGGAACGAATGATTTTTACAACAGATGAACACGGATCGAACACGGATGAAATCAATCTGGCTTGCCAGCCTCCTCGGTTGTGCGTTGGTTGCCGCGGCCGGGGCGGCCGACGCTCAGCTCTACGAAAACGATTTTGAAAAGGCGGAGGCAGGCAAGCTGCCGGATGAACTCATGGTGCTGGGGGGTGATTTCACGGTGAAGAGCGAAGGCACGAACAAGTTTCTCGAATTACCCGGCGCCCCCTTGGACAGTTTCGGCCTGCAGTTTGGCCCGGCCGAAAAAGAAAATGTGGCCGTGACCGCGCGGGTTTCGAGCACGTCCAAAGGTCGCCGCATGCCGACGTTTGCGGTGGGTCTCGGCGGCGTGGGCGGCTGGAAATTGCAGGTGTCGCCTGCCAAGAAGGCGGTGGAGCTTTTGAAAGATCAGGAGGCAAAGGCCAGCGTGCCGTTCGAGTGGAAGAGTGGCGAGTGGACGCAATTGCGCCTACAAATCGCGAAGCTCAAGGACGGCGGATGGAAGGTTACCGGCAAGGCATGGTCGCGCGGCACAACCGAGCCGAAAGATTGGACGATTGTGGCCGAAGAGAAAGAAGAGCCGATCGCGGGCAAGGCTTCGATTTTGGGCAGCCCTTTTGCCGGTACACCCATCGCGTTTGATGATTTGAAGGTGGAAAAAGCAGCCGGTAACTAAACCGGCGTGAACGGCCAAATCACTGGGACAGACAACGGCTTCAGCCTCGGTACACGATCAATACTGCGTAATCCGTCATCACCTTCTGCGACCCGATGTCGAGGTGCTGGTAGGTCATCGAATTGACGCTGATGATGTTGGCCTCGCCGACTTTCTGGAGAAAGTTGCTGATCACCTCGTCGAACTTGTCGTGGCCGACCTCAATGCAGTCCGTGTGCCGGATGGTTTTGACGCGCACCTTGCGATCGGATTCCTTCGCAGCGACTTCGAGCGGTTTGTTGGGCTTCTCGATGAGCACTTCGCTCGGGCCTTTGTGGACGGGCACTTTGAGGTGCATTTCCACCTTGGCGGCGGCGGATGTGGCGATGGGATTGATCGGGTGGCCCGCGTCATGCGCGGGCGGCACCGTGGGAATGTTGCGGGGCGTCGAGGCGGCCGGGATGACGATTTTTTCACCGCAGGAGGGGCAAGTGATTTCCGAGCCGGCACCGGTGGAGTCCACCGCGAGTTCCTGGTTGCATTTGGGGCAATCGAAGATGATGTCCATACGCTTGAAGGTCGGTTGGTTTCGACTACGCCGGAGCTTAGGCGCCGGGGAAAGGGGAGGCGAGGAAAAATTTCCGAATCGCGACCTGACGGAAATCGCGGGCGGCCCGGCTACTCGTACGTCTTCTCCAGCTGTTTAATTCGCGGCAGGATGGGCGAGGATGCCGGCGTGCGATCCTTGACGGCCTTGAAAATCTTGCGCGCTTCGGTCGGGTCTTCGCGCGTGATGGCCACGGCGAAATCGAGTTCGATCCATGCTTTGCGGGGATCCTGGATGGCGTCGCCGTAGGTCTTGAGCCAGGTGCGGATCGCGGCGTTGCCATGTTGCAAAGCTTGCTGATAGCTTTGTTCGAGCTGCCCCGTGGGCATGCCCTGGAGGTTGGCCGGGTTCATTTGCGCGGCCTCGGCCTTCTTCTTGTTCTCCTCCTCGTTCTGCACCTGCTCCCAATACTTGAAGAGCTGCCAGCCGCAAAAAACCACCACGACGACGATGAAAATCGAGATGAGTTTGGTCATGATTCTTCGATCCGTTGGATGCGCGCCCCCAAACTGCGCAACTTCCCGTCCATGTTTTCGTAGCCGCGGTCCAGATGGTAGATGCGGTTCACTTGCGTGGTGCCTTTCGCGGCCATACCGGCGATGACCAGGGCCGCCGAAGCGCGCAAATCGCTCGCCATCACCGGCGCGCCGCTCAACGGTCGCCCACCTTTCACGATCGCGCTAGGTCCCTCGATCTGAATATCGGCACCAAGCCGGCCGAGTTCGCTCACGTGCATGAAGCGCGATTCAAAAATCCGCTCCGTGATGATGCTGATGCCCGGCGCGAGCGTCATCAACGCCATCATCTGCGCCTGCACGTCGGTCGGGAATCCGGAATACGGCAGCGTCGTCACGTCCGAAGACTTGAGCCGGCTGCCGCGCCGCACGACGAGATCCGCCCCGCGCCGGTCCACCACCACGCCGGCCTCTTCAATTTTGTCGATCACCGCATGGAAGTGGTCGGCGCGCGCGCCTTTGATCCTGATTTCGCCATCGGTCATCGCCGCGGCGATTGCGTACGTGGCGGCCTCGATGCGGTCGGGAATCACCTGATGCTCGGCGCCGTGCAATTCCTTGACGCCCGTGATGGTAATCGTGGGGCTGCCCGCGCCTTGAATCTTTGCGCCCATCGCATTGAGGAAATTCGCCAGGTCCACCACTTCGGGTTCGCACGCGGCGCTTTCAATGACCGTCACGCCTTCCGCCAGCGTGGCCGCCATCATCACGTTGCCGGTGCCCAGCACCGTGGAGCCGGCGCGGCCGCCGAGAAACATCGCGCCGCCGGTCAGGCGTTTCGCCACCGCCTCGACGTAGCCGCTTTGGATGGTGAGCTTCGCGCCGAGGGCTTCAAAGCCTTTCAGGTGCAGGTTGATTGGCCGCGCGCCAATGACGCAGCCGCCGGGCAGCGAGACGCGCGCCTTCTTCAACCTGCCGAGCAGCGGGCCCATGATGCAGATCGAGCCGCGCATTTTGCGGACGAGATCGTAATCGCCCTGGCCCTTGATCTTCCTCGCTTGAACCCGAACCGTGTCGCCGTCGATGTCCACCTGCGCGCCGAGCCAGGCGAGGATCTGGCCCATGAATTTGACGTCGCTGAGTTTGGGCACGCCACGGATGACGCAAGGTTCGGCGGTCAACAAGGTCGCCGCCATGATCGGCAGCACCGCGTTCTTCGCCCCGCTGACCTGCACCTCGCCGTGCAACGGCACGCCGCCTTTGATGAGAAAGCTGTCCATGAAAAATTTATGCTGACCCAGGCCACGGCTGAAACACGGACCCGCACGGAAGAGAAATCGTCGCGCCGATTGTCAAAAGCCAAAACCGTGTTTCATCGGTGTTCCATCCGTGGCTAAAAAAACGATTCACCGCCGCGCGACCAAGATTCTCTGCCGCTGACTGTAGTCCGCATGCACCGCCTCGACAATCCAGTTTTGCGCGGCGAAGATTTTTTTTATTTCGTCCGCCTGCCCGTCGCCAAACTCGAGCATGATCTTGCCGTCGGCTTTCAGAAACGCGGGCACGGTTTGGGCCAGCAGCCGGTAGAAATCCAATCCATCCGTTCCGCCGTCCAGCGCGCCGTGTGGATCGAAGTCCCGCACCTCGGGCTGCAATGTCGCGATCTCCACGGCCGGAATGTATGGCGGGTTGCTGATGATCAGGTCGAACCAGCTTTCCTGCGGGACGGCAGCGAAGCCATCGCTTTGCCGAAACTCAACCCGGGCGCTCACGGCGTTCCGGTCCGCATTTTGCCGGGCGATGGCCAACGCGTCCGCGGAAACATCCAGCGCGACGATGCGGGCCGCCGGACACTTGGCCGCCAGCGCGATGGCGAGGCAGCCGGAGCCGGTGCCGAAATCCAGCGCTGTAGCAGCCGATGTGAGGAGGCTCTGACTTTCCTTTTTGGAATGAGCCTCCTCACCTCGGCTGCTACGAGACGCGCTTAGCTCCGCCAGAAATTTCCACCCCAGCTCCGCCAGCATTTCCGTTTCCGGACGGGGGATCAGTACCTGACGGTTGACCGCGATTTCATATCCGCAAAACGACGTTGTGCCGATGATGTGCTGGAGCGGTTCGCGCGTGCCGCGGCGTTTGACCAGCTCGCGCATGGCATCGGCTTCCGCGTCGGAGAGGGTGCGTTCGAAGTTCAAATAGAGCTTCATGCGCGGCAACTTGAGCACATGCGCGAGCAGGAGTTCCGCCTGCAACCGCGGCGAATCCACGCCGCGCTTACCGAGAAACTCCGCGCTCTTCTGAATGACTTCCAAAACCGTCACGCGCGCAGTCTAGGTGCGGCGGACCGGGTTCAAAGCGGAAAAGCATCTGGCTTTCGCGCGGGTTGAATCTAAAATCTGACCGATGCTTGATCCGTTACCCAATCCTCAGCTCCGCAAACTCAAAGCCGCCGCGCAATTGCTCGAACCGATGTTCAAGGTCGGCAAGGCCGGTTTGAGCGAGGGCTTTGTGAAATCCGTGAGCGAAGCGTTGGATTTGCACGAGCTGGTGAAGATCAAATTCGTCGAGTTTAAGGAGCAGAAGCGCGAGCTGGGCGAGCAACTCGCCGATAAGACGGCCAGCCATCTCGTCATGCGCGTTGGCCACGTGGTGGTGTTGCACCGGCCCAAGCCGTCCAAGCCGGCGGCGGAAACTGCCTCGTAACAGCGCGGCCGAAGTCTTCCCATGTCAGAGTGGGCGGCGCTTGGCCGGGTCGCCGGTACACATGTCCGGTGTGGTGGTCATCTTGACTTCCCCGGGCGCATCCCAAAGACTGCACACTGTTTTATGGCCGAGCCCAAAGAAAATTTGCAGATGGAGAAAATCGTGTCGCTGTGCAAGCGGCGCGGCTTCGTGTTTCAGTCGTCCGAAATCTACGGCGGCATCAACGGCTTTTGGGACTACGGTCCGCTCGGCGCGGAGCTCAAGCGCAACGTGAAGGAACTTTGGTGGAACACCATCGTCCGCCAGCGCGATGACGTTGCCGGTCTTGAAGCCACGATCATCATGTCGCCTGCGATTTGGAAGGCGTCGGGCCACGTGGACACGTTCAGCGATCCGATGTGCAGTTGCAAAGCCTGCAAAAAGCTGATCCGGGCTGATCAATGGTGGACTTTGATGTGCGAACAATCCTGGGTGCAGTCGCTGGCGGGAATCGTCGAGCCGCACACGAACAAGTTGCAGGGCGAAGAACTTTTGAAATGGGCCAAGACGAAGGGCAAGGGGCTCGCACCCAACCTCGCGTTGGTCAAGAATCCAGAAGTAACGCTCTCTTGGATGGCGGAAGACGTTGCCAAAGGAATCCACCCGGCGAATGCGGAAGAATATTATTCCTACCTCGCCACCGAACAACGTGGCGTCACCGGCTTGGTGAAGCCTTGCCCTCACTGCGGTGGCGAATTGACGGAAGCGCGGCCGTTCAACCTGATGTTCAAGACGCACACCGGTCCCATCGAATCGGAAGAAAATATTGCGTATCTGCGGCCCGAAACGGCGCAGGCGATCTTCGCCCAGTTCAAGAACGTGCTCGAGACGTCGCGCCAGAAAGTTCCGTTCGGCATCGGCCAGATTGGCAAGGCGTTTCGCAATGAAATCACGCCCCGCAACTACACCTTCCGCTCGCGCGAGTTCGAGCAGATGGAGCTGGAATTTTTCATCAAGCCGGACGAAGCGATTGAAGCCATTCACGGCAGCGTCGTCACCGTGCCGGAGACCGGGCATCCCGGCGAGCCGCAGCCGAATTGGGGTTGGCAGGCTTGGCATCAATATTGGGTCGAAGAGCGCGTGCGTTTCTACGAAGGCATCGGCCTTTCGCGCGAGACGCTCGGCTTTCATCGTCAGACCGCGGAAGAACTCGCGCACTACGCGCGTGCGTGCGTGGACATTCTTTTTAAGTTCCCGTTCAGCAAGAAGGACGAGAACGGCGAATTGAAAGGCGAGGAACTCGAAGGCATCGCCGCGCGCAGCGATTTTGATTTGAGCCAGCATCAACGTTTCTCCGGCAAGCCGATGGGCGTGTTCGACGAGGAATTGCGCAACGCATGGAACAAGTTGCCGAAGGAAAAGCAGGACGACCTGTGGAAGCGCTATTACGAAAACCGCAAGCGCTACCTCACCAAGATGGGCGTCGAAGCCGAAGCCGCGCAGAAGCAGGCGAACGAAGACGCGAATGGTCTGGCGAAGGGTAACTACATCCCGCACGTCATCGAGCCGTCAGCGGGCGTGGATCGTTTGATTCTCGCGCTGATCACGAACGCGTATTCCGAAACGACCAAGACCGATGACAAGGGCAAGAGCGAGACGATTTACGTGATGAAGTTCCATCCGCGCGTCGCGCCGATCAAGGCGGGTATTTTTCCGTTGTTGAAGAACAAGCCCGAACTCGTGAAGAAGGCGCAGGAAGTCCACCAGTTGTTGCTCCCGTGGATGAATGTTGCCTACGACGATGCCGGCAGCATCGGCAAACGCTACGCGCGCATGGACGAAGCCGGCACGCCGTTCTGCGTGACGATTGATTTCGACACGCTGGGCGAGAAACCGGAGTTGCTCGACACGGTGACCCTGCGTTATCGCGACGACGGGAAGCAGGAGCGGCTGAAGATCGCCGAACTACGGGACTGGTTGCTGGCGCGGGTGCGGTAATTGTTGTATCCATCCGCCATGACAACCTCCGCCCGCATCTCCTACGTGATCATGGCGGTGCTGCTGATTCTCATCGGCTGGTTGCATCTCGCCACCCTCGTGTTGACGGCGTTGTTCGGTTACTTTGCGCTCCATTTTCTCAGCTTCGGCAAGAGCAAGGCGCTGGGCGTGTTTCTTTATGTGATCGCGGTGGCGGCGATCGCCTACGGCTTGTTCTTCTTCTCCAAGCGCGCGTACAAAGCGCTGCCGCAGATTGCGGAAAAAACGATTCCGGCCGTGGTGGATTTTGCCGAACGGAATACGATTGAGCTGCCGTTCACCGATTACGCCAGTGCCCGGACCCTGGCAGTGAAGGAAGTAAAAGATCGCCTCGCCAACCTGGGTCGCTACGCGCGGGAGGCGACGGTGCAGTTGGCAATGTTGATCATCGGCGTGGTGGTGGCCATCAGCCTGTTTCTGAACGCACGGTGGGAGACTGAAAGCGATCCTGACGTGATGAAAGGCAGTCTTTACTCCACCGTCGTCCGCGAGCTGGCCCTGCGCTTCGAAAGATTTTACGGCAGCTTCTCGCGGGTCATCGGCGCCCAAATCGTCATTTCAATCATCAACACCGCCCTGACCGCCGTGTTCCTGGTCTGGAATCACTTTCCTTTTGCGACGGTTATCATTGTGCTGACCTTTTTGTGCGGCCTGCTGCCGATCATTGGCAACATTCTGAGCAATACCCTGATCATTGGTGTGGCCTTTACCATTCCCGAAGTCGGACCGCGCATGGCGTTGATCTCGCTGATCTTCCTCGTGATCATTCACAAGCTGGAATACTTCCTGAACAGCAAGATCATCGGCGATCGAATCAAGAACCCCATGTGGCTGACGTTGATTGGATTGATTCTCGGCGAAAAATTGATGGGCATTCCGGGAATGATCCTCGCCCCGGTGGTGCTGCATTACATCAAGGTGGAGGCGTCGCGCAACAAGGCCGACGAAACGGAGCCCTCGCCTGCGGCCCCGGCCGCCCGGCCGTGAGCACGGACACCACCTTCATCAAGAAGCGCGCGCCGACGCTTTATGTCATTATCGCGATCAAGCTGCTCAAAGGCGCTCTCTTCGTGGCGCTGGCGATCACGGCCTATGCGCTCTCGGACAATGACCTCCCGGCCGAATTGCAGAAAGTTCTCCACTGGCTACGGCTCAATCCGGAACGAAAATTCTGGAGCGAGCTGGCGGTCAAGCTAGGCACGCTCACGGAATCGCGGGTGCTCTGGGTGGCAATCGGCACATTCGTTTACAGCCTGTTTTCCTGGGTTGAAGGAATCGGTTTGATTTTTCGCATCAGTTGGGCCGGCTGGCTCGCGATTGGTGAATCGGCGTTTTTTATCCCGATCGAAATTCTCGAACTGCTGCATCGCCCCTCCAAAGTTGTTTGGGTAGTGCTTGCGTTAAACATCTTTATTGTCTGGTATCTGTTCCAGAATCGGCGGCGCCTCTTCCGGCATCATCACCATCATTAAGCGACCACTTTCCCGCGTGACCATCGCCGCGCTTCCTGCCATGCTGGCAAAGTGACGACCACTGAAGCCATTCAACTGCTCGAAAAATTTCGCGCCGGCGGCGTGAGCCGCGATCAGGTCGTGCAGGCTTTTCAAGCTGCTCCGGTGGCGGATATTGGGTTCGCCCAGGTGGACACGCATCGCGCGCTGCGCAAAGGCTTTCCCGAGGTGATATTTGGTGCGGGCAAAACGCCGGTCCAGGTGGTTGGGATCGCGGCGAAGCTGTTGCAGCGGGAGCAAAACGTTCTCGTCACGCGCATCACCGTGGAACACGCCAAGGCGCTGCGGAAAAAATTCAAGAACGCCGTGCATCACGAGGCGGCGCGTTGCGTGACGATCGAGAAGAAGCCATTGCCGAAGCGCCCGGGATTCATCGCGGTCGTTTGTGCGGGCACGAGCGATTTGCCCGTGGCCGAGGAAGCGGCGCTTACCGCCGAGATCATGGGCAATCGCGTCGAGCGCATCACGGACGCCGGCGTGGCGGGCTTGCACCGGATTCTCTCACGGCTGGAAACGATCCAGCGCGCGAATGTGCTGGTGGTTGTCGCGGGAATGGAAGGTGCATTGCCCAGCGTCGTCGCGGGCTTGGTGAGCAAGCCGGTGATTGCCGTGCCGACGAGCGTGGGTTACGGCGCGAGTTTTGGTGGCGTGGCGGCGCTGCTGGGGATGCTGAATAGCTGCGGGAGCGGTGTGACGGTCGTGAACATCGACAACGGTTTCGGCGGCGGCTACGCGGCGGCGCAGATCAATGCGTTGATTGGCGGGATGAACTCCGCGAGTCCCAAATAGAGGGCAAGGCTTCGTGGAACTCGGCCCTTCGCAAATGAAAGTGGATCTCAAAGGCAAATCGCTCGCGGAGTTGGACACGCCCTGTCTGCTTCTGGACGCGGACGCGCTGCGCTGCAATTTGGATTTCATGGCGAAATATTTTTCGCAGCGTCCCGCGAAGCTGCGGCCGCATTTCAAAAGCCACAAATGCACCACGCTCGCGCGATTGCAGATGGAAGCCGGCGCGATTGGCATCACGTGCGCCAAACTGGGCGAAGCGGAGGTGCTGGCGGACGCGGGAATCAAAAAAATCCTGATCGCCAACCAGATTGTCGGCGCGGTGAAAATCGCGCGGCTCGTTGAGTTGTGCCGTCGCGCGGAACCGATCGTGGCCGTGGATGCGCTGGAAAACGCGGGGATGATTTCCGAGATGGCCAGCGCGGCGGGCGTGAGCGTGGGTGTTCTCGTCGAAGTGAACATCGGCATGAACCGCTGCGGTGTCGCGCCCGGTCAGGCGACGCTCGATCTGGTGAAAAAGGTTGCGAGCCTGCCTGCGCTGCGATTCGAAGGGCTGCAAGGTTACGAAGGGCACATTGTCGATTTGCGCGGCGCGGCGGAGCGTGAACAAAAAGTCCGCGTCGCTTTGCAGCCGTTGGTGGAGACGCGGCGGTTGATTGAGTGTGCGGGTATTCCGGTGAAGATCGTCACGGGCGGTGGCACGGGGAGTTATACCTTCACCGGCGACACCGAAGGCGTGGATGAAGTACAAGCCGGCTCTTACGCCGCGATGGACTGGTGGTATTCCGACATCCGACCGGAGTTCAAGCAGGCGATGACGATTTTGACGACGGTGATCAGTCGGGCGCGACCGGGCTTTGCGATTCTCGACGTGGGGCGCAAAGGTGTGGGGGCGGAATTTGGTCCGCCGCGCGTGAAAACCATTCCGGGCGCGGTGATCTCCGGCTTCGGCTCGGAGGAGCACGCGGCGGTGCAATTGCCGGAAAATGCGACCGTCAAAGTCGGCGATCACATCGAACTGATTCCGTCGCACGGTTGCACGACCAGTAATTTGTATCGCGAGTTCGTCGTCCACCGCGCGGGCAGGGTCGTGGACGTTTGGCCAATCGAAGGCAGTGGAAAATTGCAATGAAAACGCTTTATCTCGACACTTTCAGTGGCATCAGCGGCGACATGTTTATCGCTGCGCTGATTGATCTCGGCGTGGACGCGCACAAGCTCGAACGCGAACTCGCGAAGCTCAAGCTCGACGGCTACCACTTGCACGTCGGTCGGCAGGAGCGGCAGGGCATCGCCGGCGTGAAGTTCGATGTGCATCTCGCGCACGACCACGATCACGCTCATGGCCACCATCATCATGCGCATGAACATCACCACCATGACGAACCCGGCCATCACACCCACGCGCATGAGCACGGGCATCATCATGATCATTCGGAGGAACACGACCACGACCACGAGCATGACGACAGCCGGAATTTTACCGAAATCAAACGGCTGATCGGCCGCAGCAAACTTTCGCCGTGGGTGAAGAAGAAATCGCTCGCGGTGTTTCAACGCATCGCGGATGCGGAAGGGAAAATTCACGGCAAGCCAGCGGACGAAGTTCATTTTCACGAAGTCGGCGCGGTGGATTCGATCGTGGACATCGTTGGCGCGGCGATTGCGCTGGAGATGCTCGGCAAGCCGCGCGTCTTGGCCGCGCCTGTGACGGAAGGCACGGGTTGGATTCGCTGTGCGCATGGCCGGTTTCCCGTTCCCGCGCCGGCCACGCTGGCGATTCTCGGCGCGCGCCGCATCGGAATTACGCAATGCGACGAACCAAACGAACTGGTCACGCCGACGGGCGCGGCGTTGCTCGCCGAGTTCGTCGAGGAATTCGGGCCGATGAGCGGAATTGTCGCGGAGAAAATCGGTTTCGGTCTCGGCACGCGGGAGAACAAGACGCGGCCAAATGTGTTGCGCGCCGTGTTGGGCGCCCAGTCCAAGGTCCAAAGTCCAAAGTCCAAAGTGGCGGTCAGCGCGGCGTTGGATTGGGAAACGGATCGCGTCGCCGTGCTGGAAACGAATCTCGACGACATCAGTGGCGAGGTGCTCGGGCAATTTGTCGAGCGCGCGCTGGCGGCGGGAGCTTTGGATGTTTTTCATACGCCGATTCAGATGAAGAAGAATCGGCCGGGCGTTTTGCTGACGGTCTTGTGCGCGGAGGCAGATGCCGACAAGTTCAGCGAGTTGATGTTGCGTGAGACAAGCGCGTTCGGCGTGCGGCGGACCGTGGCCGAACGACGGAAGTTGAGGCGCGCCTTTGCCACTGTCAAAACGAGTCATGGCCCCGTCACGATCAAACTCGGAAAGTTAAACGGCGCGGTCGTGCAGGCGGCGCCAGAGTTCGAATCGTGCAAGCAGGTCGCCGCCCGGCGCAAAGTGCCGTTGAAAGTGGTTTATGAGTCGGCGCTGGTTGCTGCTTCCCGCTTGCTGCGCTGACGGTCAATTCTCTAGTCTCGCGCAATGGCCAAAGTAGTTCTGGTGGACGACGAGCTGACCATGGTGCAGATGGTCGCCGAACTCCTGCGTCAGGATGGCCACGAGGTTTTTCCTTTCACTAATGCCCCCACGGCGGTCGCCGGGCTGACGGAACATACGCCGGAGATCGTCATCACTGACCTCTATCTCGACAAGACCCGTGCGCACGGCCTGGAGATTCTGCAAAAGGCCCGCGCGCTCAGTCCGCCGGCCGTGGTCATCGTCATCACCGGATTCGGTTCGATCGAGACGGCGGTCGAGGCGATGAAGCACGGCGCGTTCGACTATCTCGAGAAACCATTCAAGATCGACGAGCTGCGGCTGTGTGTGCAACGCGCACTGGCCTACGCTGCGGCGGTTTCCGAGACGGCCTTTCTCCGCAAACAACTGCGCAAGAAATACGAGTTCAGCCAGATCGTCGGCGCCGCGCCCAAGATGCAGGCGGTTTTCAAGATGATCGAACGCGTGGCGAACACGGACAGCACCATCTTGATCCGCGGTGAAAGCGGCACCGGCAAGGAACTCGTGGCGCGCGCGCTGCATTTCAACAGCCGGCGGCAATTTGGGCCGTTCATTCCGATCAATTGCAGCGCGCTGCCGGAGGCGTTGCTGGAATCCGAGTTGTTTGGTCATCGGCGCGGCGCGTTCACCGGGGCGTTCACGGACAAGAAGGGACTGTTTCAGGAGGCAGACGGCGGGACCATTTTTCTCGATGAAATCGGCTCAATGTCTGGCGTGCTGCAAAGCCGGTTGCTGCGCGTGCTCCAGGAACGCGAGGTCCGGCGCGTGGGCGACAATACGCCGGTTTACGTGGACGTGCGCGTGCTCGCCGCCACGAACGAGCCGCTCGAAAAGCGCGTGAAGGAGGGGACTTTTCGCGAGGACCTGTATTACCGGCTGAATGTCATCCCGATTGAGATGCCCAGTTTGCGGGAGCGGCGCGACGACATTCCCCTGTTGGTGGCCCACTTTTTGAAGGACAAACTCAGTCCACGCTCGCGCCGGCCGTTTCAGGTCGCCCGGGCCACGATGGACCTGCTCGTGGCCTACGAATGGCCGGGGAATGTACGCGAGCTGGAGAACGCCATCGAACGGGCTTCCGCGCTTTGCGAGCTGGACACGATCATGCCGGTTGATCTGCCACCCAATGTCCAGGCGGCGAAGGTGACCTCAGTTTCGGAAGATTCGCTCGCTCACGCCTCGTTGCCGTTGCTGAGTCCAGATGCGCTCTATCCATTGCATCCATCGACGAGCGCGGGTGAGCCGCCCGCGCCCGCTGCGGTCGAACCCGTCAAGCCGCTGAAGAATTTCCTTCGCGAGCAGGAAGCAGTGCACATCAACCGCGCCCTGGAACAGGCCAAAGGCGACAAGGAGCAAGCCGCGATTTTGTTAGGCGTCAGTCTCGCAACACTTTACCGCAAAATGGCCGGCGAGGATTGACTGGCCGCTTCCGCGCAGGGGCAAGTTTTTGTTTCCTTCGGGTTGCTCGCTGGTATTATGCGCGCTGCCGGGAATTCCCGGAGTTAACCAAAAAGGAAACGCAAGAACATGCCATTAACACACACACGCGACCTCTTCGCCAAGGCCCTGAAGGGGAAGTACGCGCTGGGCGCTTTCAACGTCAACAACATGGAACTCATCCAGGCCATCGTCGAAGCCTGCGAAGAGGAGAAAGCCCCGCTGATGCTGCAGATTTCCAAGGGCGCACGGTCCTACGCGAACCCGGTTTACCTCAAGAAGCTCATCGAAGCCGCGGTCAGCCTCTCCAACATTCCGATCGCGGTGCATCTCGATCACGGCGATACGTTTGAACTGTGCAAAGAGTGCATTGATGAAGGCTTCACGAGCGTGATGATTGACGCCTCGCACGAGTCTTTCGAGAAGAACGTCGAGATCACCAAGAAGGTCGTGGAATACGCGCACAAACACGGTTGCGTGGTGGAATCTGAACTCGGCCATCTCGTCGGCGCGCAGTTTGACGAAGGTGAAGAAGGCGGCGCGCACTCGGCGAGCGGCCATTACACCGTGCCGGAAGAAGCCGTGAAATTCGTGAAGGAATCCGGTTGTGATTCACTCGCGGTTGCCATCGGCAACAGCCACGGCGCTTACAAATTCAAAGGCACGCAACATCTCGATCTCGAACGCCTCAAGCTCATCAAGAAGGCGCTCATGGACGCCGGCATGGGGGATTATCCGCTCGTGCTGCACGGCGCGTCCTCGGTTCCGAAGTATCTCGTGGACGAAGTCAACAAGTACGGCGGCAACATGCCGGATGCGCAAGGCGTGCCGGAAGCGGACATCGAAGTCGCGCGCCGCACCGGTTGCACGAAGGTGAACATTGACACCGATCTGCGCATCGCGATGACCGCCGGCATCCGGAAGGTGTTCGCGGAAAACCCGAAGGAATTCGATCCGCGCAAATACCTCGGCCCCGCGCGCAAAGCGGTGAAGGACCTCGTTCGCCACAAGGTGAAGAACGTCCTCTGCAGCGCCGGTCACGCGTTCGACTGAGACGACAATCTTTCCCTCAACCCGGAGCTACCACAGCTCCGGGTTTTTCTTTTGCCGCCTAGGAGTCAAAGTCAGGAGGCTCGCATCCCTGGAATCTGACCGCGGATTCGACGCCCGCTTTCCCACGCTGGCTGCCACGAAATCTGGGAGCGTGCAAGGCTGGCACAATGACGCACGCATTGGCACAGGGTTGCGTGTCACGTTTGCGCGACTGCCAAACTCCTCAGTCGGGAAATCTGCTCATTTCGGCCTGTTTTCGCGCTTTTCGGGGTTGGCATTGTGAAAGCTAAAAGGGAGATGTCCGTAAAACGATTTGAACAAAACAACCAAACGATAACGACTATGAACATCATCAAATGGCAACGTCCCCCTGCGGCCCAATGGCCCACCTTCAGCCGTCTGTATGACCTGCGCGACGAGATTGATCGTTTGTTCGACTCGCCGCTGTCGGAACTCACGCGCACCTCGCAACTCCTGAGCGGTTACACCCCCGCGCTCGACGTTTACGAGGAAAAGGAAAACTTCGTCGTCAAAGCCGAACTGCCCGGCATGAAGAAGGAAGAGATCGAAGTCTCCTTCCATGACGGCAGCTTGAGCATCTCCGGCGAACGCAAGAGCGAATCCAAACACGAAGAGGCGGAGGTTTATCGCGCCGAGCGATTCTTCGGCCGCTTCCAACGCACCGTCACGCTCCCCGCGCCCGTGGCCGTGGACAAGGTCAAAGCCGCCTACAAGGACGGCGTGTTGACCATCACGCTGCCGAAGACCGAGGAGGCCAAACCGAAACACATTGATGTCTCGATCAACTGAGACTGCCCCAGTGCTCCGGTGGGCAGCGGCCCGCCGGAGCCAAAAAACAAAACAATTTCAACCGAACTTGACCATGAAAACTGCCCTGCAAAAAGAAACCACCAGCACGCCGACTGTCGAACGCGCCCAGACCGTTCAATATGTCGCGCCGGAGGTGAACATTTACGAAACCAAGGAAGGCTACGCGCTTGAGGCGGAAATGCCCGGCGTGAACAAGGACGGCCTGGAGATCACGCTTGAAGGCCATGAGATCACCATCGTTGGCCGGCGCATTAATGAAGTCGTTGGTGGCGAGACGCTGTTCCGCGAACGCCACACGGCGGACTACCGCCGCGTGTTCGAACTCGATCCGGCGATTGACACCGGCAAGATTAGCGCCCGCATGAATCAGGGTGTGCTGTTCCTCACGTTGCCCAAGTCCGAGGCCGTGAAGCCCCGTAAGATTACCGTTGTAGAATGAGGTGGGTAGGGGATGCACCCCGCGGGTCGTCAGATCCGCGGGGCTTTTTCTGGCTTGGACAGCCTTTGGCCGACCCGCCATGATGCACTGCACGCATGGCCGCCACGCAACTCTGGCTGTTTCCACCGCCGCGCCCGCTGGTTGAGCGATTGGGCGCCGAGTTCTTCCGCGAATTGCCGGAGAAACCCGGCGTTTACTTTTTTGCCGGGGCCGGGAGCGGTGTGCTTTACGTCGGCAAAGCCAAGAACCTCCGCAAGCGCCTCGCGAATTACCGCGTTGCCAATCCCGAGCGTCTGCCGCGCCGGCTGATCCGTTTGTTGCAGCAAACCCAGCGCATCGAATTCGATCTCTGTGCCAGCGAAGATCACGCCGTGCGGCGCGAAGCGGATTTGATCTGCGCCCTGCTGCCCAGGTTTAATCGCGCCGGAAAGGTCTGGCCGCAGGCATGAGGGGAGTTGCTTGCCACTTGTGCCGGCCAGCGACCCGTGCTTTGCTCCGGCGTGCCCAAGCGATGCATTCAATGGCGTATGCGCCTTCTCCTCTTGATGGGGATGGCTGAATTTCTAATGCGCGCCGTTGCCAGCACCAATCAATCTGCCGTCGTTTGCCTGCCTTTGGAAATTCGGCGCGGCGCCGCCTTTGTGTCGGCACGCGTGAATGACACACCTGACCTCCGTTTCAAACTCGATACGGGTTTTGGTGTCACGACCATTCATCCCGAGTTGGTGGAATCGCTCGGGCTCAAGCCGGCCGGCGCGCTGACCATTCACGGCATTGCCGGCCGAGAAAAAGCCGGCTACTTCGCCGGCGCGGCGTTTGATTTTGGTGGCGCGCAATACGCCCCGCGTCGCGTGGCGGTGATTCCTTCCGATGCCCAACGATCGCGCCGCGCGCGCGATGGTATTCTCGGCGCGGGCTTCTTTCGCCGCTTTGTGGTCGAACTGGACGCGGCCGCGAAAACCCTCGCCCTGCACGAGCCTGCGTCCTTTGACTATCGGGGACCGGGAGAAATCATTCCGCTCCAATTTCAAGAAGACACGCCCTTTGTCGAAGCGACCATCAAGTTCGCGGCTGAACCGCCCATCATCGCGCGTTACGAAATTGATTCCGGCTGCGACGGGGCACTGTGTCTTGGCCACGACTTCGTGAAGTCAAACCGGCTCGACGAATTGACCGCCCCGCGTCGCAACGGCTCGCGCATCGGCGTGGGGGGCAGTGTGGACACGCGCGAGAGCCGGCTGCCGGAGTTCCGCTTGGGCGCGCAAATCCGCACGAATGTGCCGGCCAATTTTTTCGCGGAAGGTTCGCCTGTTGGCGAAGGCTTCGCCGGTCACATTGGCTTTGGGCTGCTGCGGGAGAGAAAAATTATTTTTGATTACTCGCGGCGCCGGATGATTCTCGAACCGTTCCCGTGAGCGACTTGAATCCATTTGATGCCGCCAAACGGGCCGCCATGCGCGAAGAGATTCTGCGCGATGGTTTGCTGGCGGACAAATTCCTCAGCCAGGATCCCGACCTCCCGACCTATGGCCTGAATCTCGCGTGTGCCTGGCCGTTTCCGGCAAGCTGGCGCGCGAGTTACGAGAAAATGGCCGCGCAGCTCCGCGCACTCGGACCGGAAGTTTACGTCTATCCCTTCGAGTTTACTCACATCACGCTGGTCACGCTCGTAAGTTTCAGCCGCCACCTGAACCCGCCGCGTGCCCTCGTCAGTAAACTCGACGCGATCATTCCTCAATTGGTCGCGGTGCTCGCGCCTCTTTTCGACGGAAATTCCAGCGAGCGGCTTCGTTCATTCAACCTCCAGCCTCAGGCGCCCGTCTTGGCGCGCGGCGCGGGAATCCTTCCCTTGCTCAATCCCGATGGGGAAGTGCAGCGGTTGCGACGGCGCGTGGTCGAGTTGCTGCGCGATCATCCGGCGTTGCATGAGGAACTGAACGCGCGCGGTATGAACGTGCCCGGGATCATCCACAGCACGGTGTTACGCTTGCGCCAGCCGCCGACGGATCAGGGTAAGTTTCTCGCCGGTTTTGATGAAGTCTCGGCGAGCGTGAGTTTTCCAACCCTAAACGTGAGCGAGATTCTGCTCACTTCCGAAACCAAGCCCTACATGCGGGGCGGAGAAACTTTGCAGCGATTCCAACTTGGCGCGCAGCCGCAATGAATCGCGGCGGGCGACTCACGCCGCCTGCGCGGTCGATCGGTTTTGCAGCGCGGCAAAGAGGCTCTCGAAAACCCATTTTCCATCCTCGCTGCCAAGGCTGGCTTCGCACGCGCGTTCAGGATGCGGCATGAGGCCGGCGACGTTGCGACGCTCATTGCAGATACCCGCAATGTTTTGCAGCGCGCCATTCGGATTGGCCGCGTCACTCAAGTTCCCGTTCGCATCGCAGTACTGCCAGAGGATCTGATTGTTCGCCTTCAACTTCGCGAGCGTTTCCTCGTCAGCGAAATAGCAACCCTCGCCGTGCGCAATCGGCACGCGCAGAAGTTTTCCCGCGGGAATCTTGTTCGTGAACGGCGAATCGGCAGTGGCAGTCTTCAGATAAATATATTCGCAGTGGAATTGCAGATCGCGATTGCGCACGAGCGCGCCGGGCAGCAGATGCGCTTCGGTCAACACTTGAAACCCATTGCAGATGCCGAGCACAAAACCGCCGTTGTCGGCGAATTGCTTCACCGCTTGCATCACCGGGCTGAACCGTGCGATCGCACCACAGCGCAAATAATCGCCGTAACTGAAGCCGCCCGGCACAATCACGGCATCGGCGTCGCCGAGGGAACTTTCCTTGTGCCAGAGCAGCCGCGCGCTGTGGCCGAGATGACGCAAGGCGTGGACCGCGTCCTGGTCGCAATTGGAAGCCGGGAATTGGAGGACCGCAAAGTTCATTCGATCTCCAGCTTGTAATCTTCGATGATCGGGTTGCTGAGAAACTTGTGGGCCGCGTCATTGATCGCCTGCTCGGCCGCGGCCTTGTCCGTGCCCGGCGCGAGGTCGATCTCGATGTATTTGCCGACATGCACGCCGGTGACGCCCTGGTAGCCCATGTGCGCAAGGGCGTTTTGAACGGTTTTGCCCTGCGGATCGAGCACGGCCTTCTTCGGAGTGATGATGATCTTTGCCTTCATTGCGAACCGGGCGTTTTGCCCGCGGAAATCTGAACCCATGGTGCGGAACATTACCGCCCCGCGCCAGCGATTTCTGCCCGGCCTCCCGCTGTTCTGCTTTGCGGTCCGGCCGGAAAAACCGTAAACACTTGGCCAACGTGAACGCAATCCGCCGACTATTTCGCCCGCTCGGTCTCCTTGGCCTTTGCCTGGGGCTGGTTGCGGCCGCGTCCGCCCATGATGTCGGCCTTAGCAGCGCCACGGTGCAACTGCAGACCAACCGCCTGGAAACGTTGCTGACGTTTGCGGCGCGCGAGATGGATGAAATCGTCCCGCTCGATCTCGACCAGAACGGGACGGTCTCGCCGGATGAATTTGCGCTCGCGCGCGAGGCGTTGGGTTTGGCCCTGACCACGAACTGCTCGGTGCGCTTTGACGAAACCGTCGCCCGGCTCGGCGGCATTCATGCCCAGCTCGACAG
>CAYWCK010000020.1:0-25550 GCA_964456685.1 uncultured Bifidobacteriaceae bacterium
GCCGCCATGCGGCCCATCGAGGTCGCGAGGCTGGCTTTCACTCCGCGTTCAACTTCGTTATACGGCTGGTCGTTGTGGATGGCAGCGAAGAGCGCCTTCCATTCGTTGTCATACGGATCAGTTTCACCCGGCGGAACTTTTGATTCCCAGATGCGGCCCGTGCTGGTCGGCTTCTGCGTGCGATAGGTGCTCGAAGGCAGGCCGCAGTCGGAATTCTTGGAAGCAATCGCGCTGCCTTTGCTGCCGTGGATGTAACTGTTGTAAATGTCGGCGCAACCGGTCATGCAGCGGCCGTCAAAATAGAACTTCGTACCGTCTTCAAAGGTGTATTCCACCGAATAGGTGTCGAAGTTCTGGTCCACGTAGGCAATGCCCTCGGGGCTGAGCTTGTAATGCCGCCCGCCGAGAGCTTGCGCCTGAACCGGCCAGGCGTTCTTCATCCAGCAGAGATGATCAATGTGGTGAATGTAGAAGTCGCTGAAATTGCCACCGCTCGCCCAGATGAAGCTGTGGAAACGCCGGATCTGATATTCCAGTTCGCTGATGCCATCAGGCTTGGGCAGCGACGCAAAGTATCCCACCGGCCCGTGCATCCGGTAGCCGCGCATGAGAATGACATCGCCAATCTCGCCATCCTGAATGCGCTTGTGCAATTCCTGCAACGCCCGGCTGTGACGGGACATCAGGCCGACGCCGACCTTGAGTTTCTTGGCGCTCGCGTCCTCCGCCAGCTTCAACATCCGTTTGCTCGTCGGGCCGTCCACCGTAACGGGCTTTTCCATGAATACGTTCAGGCCCTTCTGGATCGCGTAGGAGAAATGCACCCAACGAAACGCCGGCGGCGTGGTGAGAATGACGATGTCGCCCGGGCGCAAGGCGTCCATGGCGTGCTTGTAGGCATCGTAGCCGCTGAACACGCGATCGCCGACATCCACCCGCTCCCCAAACTTGCCCTTCAGTTCAGCCAGCTTCTTGGCCGTCTTGTCCTCAAAAGCGTCCGCGAGCGCCACGAGCTTGACCGACTTGTCGCTGACACCCAACGCATTGGCCACCGCGCCGCCGCCGCGGCCGCCGCAGCCGACCAGCGCCAGGCGAATGTCCCCGCCGGGCGCCGCGTGGACATGGGGGAGGCTTAATCCGGCGAACGCCGAAGCCGCAGCCAGTGTCCCGGTGCGTTTGATAAATTCCCGACGAGAGGTGGATTCGGAAGATGGTTGATTCATAAGTTGCCGTATGGTTTGCCGCAGGCGGAAAGCGTGTCAACATCCGAACGCACAAAAATCCAACCACCGATGCTCACTCGTCCCCCCGTCGATCGCGTCGGCTGGGTGGTGGCCGGGCGGTTCAAGGAGAAGGTGGCGTTTCTGAAGCAGACCAACACGCACTCCACTTCGTCGCCACCACAACCTCCGCGCGCCGGATGTTTACACCCAAGCCCTCGCCAAGGACATAACCATCGCGCCGGGTCCGATTTTCTCCGCCAAGCAGGCATTCCAAAATTTCATCCGCCTCAACTTCGGCAATCCGTGGAGCGAGCGGATCGAGAACGCCCTGAAACGCCTTGGGGAAATCACGGGCCAATCCGCCCGGAAAACAATCGCCGTGGATTGGTCGCCGACGAGGCGTCCGGGCGCGAGTCTGAGAACAGCGGCAGGATCAACCCTCTGCCGCGAGGAATCGCTCGGCTTCAATGGCCGCAGCGCAACCCATTCCCGCGGCGGTCACCGCCTGGCGATAGACGTGATCGGAACAATCCCCCGCCACGAACACGCCTGGAATGTTGGTGGCGGCGCCTTTGACGGGAGTGATGTAGCCGTTCTCGTCGCGTTGGATCTGACCGTCGAAAAGCTGCGTGTTCGGCACGTGACCAATCGCGACAAAGACACCGGCGCAATCCAGCGTGCTCTCGCCGCCGGTCTTGAGGTTTTTGACGCGGACGCCCGTGACCTTGTCCTGTTTCACATCGAGAACTTCAGTCACCACGGAATCCCAAACCGGTTTGATTTTCGGATTTGCCAGCGTCCGTTCCGCCATGATTTTTGAGGCGCGCAGCGTGTCGCGCCGATGAATTAAATAAACCACGGAGGCGAAACGCGTGAGGTAGGTCGCCTCTTCGCAGGCGGAATCGCCACCGCCCACCACGACCAGCGGTTGGTTGCGAAACATCGGCAGCGCGCCGTCGCAGGTGGCGCAATAGGTCACGCCCTTTTTCTCCAGCAAGTCCTCGCTCGGCAAACCGAGATGACGGTGGCTCGCGCCTGTCGCAATGATCACGCTCTGAGCCTCGACGCGTTCGCCATCCACCGTCAGCACAAACGGCCGCTTGGACAAGTCGGCCGACTCGACGATGCTGCCAAATTTCACCCGCGCGCCGAACCGCTCAGCCTGTTTCTGCATCCGGCTCATCAGTTCAAAACCATCCACGCCCTCGGGAAAACCTGGAAAATTCTCAACGATACTGGTCGTGGTCAGCAATCCGCCGGGCTGTTCGCCGGTGAGGACAAGCGGTTGAAGATTGGCTCGCGCCGTATAGAGCGCGGCCGTCCAACCAGCGCAACCGGAACCGATGATGACAACTTTTTCCATAAGCGCGCGCAAGGTAGTGGGGGTTGCACGCGATGGCAAGCAAGCGCGGCCAAGCCTTTCAGAAAAAACGTCGCAGACCGCAGTAATCCGGACGGGAATCGTTTATCGAGTTTTAGATCTGCTCGAAGCGTCCCGGAGTGCGACGGTCCTCCACCGTTCCGGAACGTGCCGGCAATTACTTCTTCTCTTCGGCCGGAGGCGCGAGCGCCGGGTCTTCCTTCCCCGCCTCCTTCTTGGCTTCGTCCTTTTTCTCCACCATGAAGTGGGAGCGCTCTTTGATGATTGAATCCACGGTCCAACTCGCCACGAGGTAAGTCCACGGTTCGTATGCCTTCTCGGCCGCCAGCTTCTCTTCCAGCTTCTTCAGCTTGTCGGCAAATTCCTTGTCCAGCTTCGCTTTGTCCTCGGGCTTCTCGTCCTTGCCCGGCGTGCGCTCTTTCACGAAGTTCGCGCTCACGCTCATGGTCAGGTAAAAATTGTCATTGGTCTTCGCACCCAGTTTGACCGTGTAAGCGAAACCGTCGAGCGTTTCGACATTGATCACCGTCGGCTTGTCCAAACCGGACGCTTCCGGGGTCACGCCCACGGCCACATCGGCAAAACTGGGCGACGAAAGCGGGTTCGCCACCCCGCTGGCTTTCGCGCTGTCGAGTTCCTCGCCCGGCTTCACATCCACGAGCTTCAAGTCCGCGCCTTCGGTTTCCCGCACGAGCTTCCAGGAATTGGTGGCGATCGGGAACGTCACGGCGATGGCTTTCGCCTTCTCGATCTTGAAAAAGTCCTTGCTCAGCCACGTGTCCGCGTTGGGTTCGAGTTGCTTCAGCTCGTCCGAAACCAAAAGCACTTTCTCGGTGGCGCCGCCGACTTGCACGTAGCGGCCATCCGCGAAACCGCCATCATCCATGTCGCCCATGGGTGAACCGCCCGCTCGCTTTTGCATGTGCCGCTTGCCGAGCACGAGCGTCTTGAGAGCCTTGCCCGAGGCGTCGCGAAATTCCACGTTCGTCGGCGCGTTTGAACCACTGGCCACCAGTTCCAGGCGCGGCAACTGCGAAGCCCCGACCGTCTCCGTCTGCACCACCTTCATGTCCTTGAGCTTGACCAGCAGGCTGCTGATCTCGGAAAAATTCGCCGGATAATCACCGCGTTGCGCCACGCGCCAGAGCTCGTTCTTTTTGGCGACCAGAAGTTCATTCGCGCCGTGCTTGATGGAGATTTGCGCCACGGCATTGACATCGAATTCGCCGAGCAGCTTCTGGCCTACGGCCGTGCCGCCGCCGGTCCAGGACGAAGAACTGTTCTTGTAAAGCATCAGCCCGGCGCCGCCGAGCACCACCACCAACGCCAACAGGATTCCGAATTGCTTGCCGTTCATTTTGCTGCCGTAAGTTTCCGTTTATAGACCGCCAGCACGATGCCGCAGGCCGCGACCGCCACGGGCATCGCAAAAATATTCCACCACTTGACCTTCGTTTCGAGCGCGACCACCTCGCGCCGCAAGTCCTTTTGCACCTGCTTCAATTCGCGGCTCGTGCTCGCCTGTTGCTTGCGGAATTTTTCCAGTTCCGCCTGCTGCTCAGGTGACATGATGAAGCGCTGGCTCTTATCCTTGTTCTGCTGCAATTCACTCAACCGGGTCTGCGTTTCCTGCAAGCTCGCCTCCAACTCCTGCACCTTGCCGCGGAATCGGGCTTCGGCTTGCGCTTCCATCTTCTTGACCAGCGTGAACGGTCGGTTCAGTGCAGCGCGGCTGCGCACGGCGATCAGATTTTGATCACCCGCAAGTAACTCGACCGCGTTCTGGGCGAAGTTGAGGTTCTGGTTGATTTGCTGGCGCAGGTTGCCGAAAGGCGTCGGCACATCGCGGATCGAGAAGCTGTCATGAACCATGTCCGAATCGCCCACCAGGATCACCGTGCTCTCCACTTTGGACTCCTTCAGGGAATCAGCGGCCGGCTTCGCTTCGGGTTTATCCTCTGCCTTCTTCTCGTCGTCCTTCTTTTCCGCGGGTTTGCCGTCGGGAAACGCACTCTTGAACTTGCCGGTGAGTCGGAGCGCCAGCGCTTGTTCCACGCCTGACGCTTTGAACTCCTTCACCGTGTTCTCGGGGGCGAGATTCGCCATCATGCCCTCGACGAGTTGCGAATCTGCCGTGCTCTTGAGCAACACGGTTCTCGTCAACCCCGCTGCCGGCGTCCCGGAAAAAGCGCCGCCGGCAAAATACATCACGTTGTCCAACTGACTCGTCACGACGTCATTCGTGTCCATCGCATCAGGCGTAAGTTGCAGCCAGGTGGGCCGCTGCTGCGGACGACCGCCGCCCCCGTCGATCTCCAGCCGATAGTTCATGTCCGCGACGACCTTGGAGCTCTCAAAGTTCACGCCCCACGCTTTCAGCAGCTTCTCCAGCGTCGAGCCCCCGCCGCCCATCTGCGCCATCATCGGGTTTTGCTGCCCGCGGGAATCGGTCAGACAGTTCGCATCGAGAAACGCGATGAGTTTTCCGCCGCGCAGCACAAACTGATCAATTGCAAACTGCGCCGCGTCGGTAATGTCCTTGGGATGAATGACGATCAACACCTTGATCTCGTCGTCAATTTTCTCCGCGGTCATTTCCACCTGCTTGACGGTGAAGTCGTTCTTCAATTCGGTGACGAGCGCCCACGGCTGCTGCCCACGCTGACCCATTTGCATCATCATCGGGTTCATGGGCATGCCAAAAACAGGCAATGAACTCATCACGCCGACCACCGGTTTGTCCGGGGTGATCACGCGGGAAATGGCGCGGGAGAGATCGTACTCCAGCATGCGCTCGCGGTTTGGTTGCAGGAACGAAATGGCCTCCTTCAAATCGAGCAGGCTCACCGCCAGCCCCATGTAGAAGCGCTCCCCGCTGCGCAGCGGTGCGCCTTCCACTCCATCGAGCCGGGCGGAATCTTCCGCATCCGAATCCGGTTGGGGATCATACTTCTCGATGATGATCTTGCCTTTGCCAGCCTGCTTGTATTCGAGCAACAGGTCTTCGACCTTGCGGGCGTAGGATTTCAAAAAGACCGTCTCCGGAGTGGTATCACTGCTTTGCGTGCAATAGAACCGGATCTTCACCGGCGTATCGAGCTTCGCCAGAATCGCCCGGGTGCCGGCGGAAAGGGTGTACGCCTTTTCCTTGGTCAAATCCACCCGCTGCCGCATGCCCGCCGTGATCAGATTGACCGCGACCAGAATGACCAGCATCGCAACGACGCCGCCGATGGAGTAGAGAAACGTTTCGAGATTTTTCTTTTGCATCGCCAAATCTTTCTAGCCCGCGCGATGCCCGCGCAGAATCACGCCCGTCGAAAAGAGCGAAAAGCCAATCACCGAGAGGAAGAAAATCACGTCGCGTGAATCCAGCACGCCTTTCTGGAACCCTTCGAAGTGGGTGATGACGCTGAACGATGCGACAAAGTCCACCACCGCCGGGCTGGTCCAGCCTTCGAGGAACCGCACCACCGGCGGGAAGCCGGCGAGAATCAGGAAGAAGCAAACGACCACCGCAATGATGAAACTCACCACCTGCGTCCGTGTCATCGCGGAGGTGACGCAACTGACCGCCAGGTACGCTCCGGCCATGAGCCAACTGCCGACGTAGGCGCAGAAGATGACCCCGTTGTCCGGACTGCCAAGGTAGTTCACCGTTAGCACGACGGGAAATGTGAGAAACAGCGCCAGCCCGAGGAAGAACCAGGAGGCGAGGAATTTCCCGACGATGGCCTGCCACGGCGTCACTGGCATGGTGAGCAGCAGTTCCAGCGTTCCCACCCGCCGCTCTTCCGCCCACAAACGCATGCCGACAGCCGGCACCAGGAACAGATAGAACCACGGATGCCAGTCGAAGAACGGCCGCACCAGCGAAGCCTCACCCCGCTCGAAAAAACCGCCGATCATGAACGTGAAGAACCCGCACAGAAGCAGGAAAATCACGATGAACACATACGCCAGGGGCGACGAGAAATACGCGCCCAATTCCCGCTTGGCGATGGTCTTGATATTTTGGAAGGAACTGTTCATTTCACTTCCTCCTTCGCGGTGTCCGGCATCGTGATGCTGCGGAATACCTCATCCAGTCGGCCTTCCTCCGTGTGCAATTCTTCGACTTGCCAGCCCTTGGTGGCTTCGATGACGTCGCGCGCCAGATCGCCATCGCCGGCAGTGCGCGGGAAAACGGTCGCGACGATCCGCGAGCTGTCGTCCGCCGCCGTAACGCGCTTGGCTGAACGAATCTGGCTAAGCTTTTCCTTCACCGCACCCGCCGCCATGCCGGTGATGCGCAAACTCACCGCCCCGGCCCATTCCGATTTTCCACGCAGCTCGCGCGGCGTGCCATTGGCGACGATGCGACCGCGATCAATGATGATCGCGCGGGAACAAACGGCATCCACTTCCTCCAGAATGTGCGTCGAAAAAATAATCGCCTTCTTTTCACCCATGCGCCGGATCAAGCCGCGAATCTCGTGCTTCTGATTCGGATCGAGACCGTCCGTGGGTTCGTCGAGGATCAGGACTTCGGGATCGTGAATGATGCTCTGCGCAAAACAAGTGCGGTGGCGATAGCCCTTCGAGAGCGTCTCCACGCTTTGGTGCAGGACCGATTGCAGGAAGCACATTTCCACCGCGCGATTCACCGCCGTCTTTTTCGCGTCGCCCCGCAGACCGCGGATTTCCGCCGCGAAACTCAGGAAGCCATGCACCGTCATGTCCGTATAGGCGGGCGCATTTTCCGGCAGATAACCCATGAGGCGCTTGGCCGCAATGGGTTGCTCGACGACGTCGTGCCCCCCAACGGTCACGCGTCCGCTCGAAGGCGGGATGAAGCCGGTGATCATCCGCATGGTGGTGGATTTGCCCGCACCGTTCGGGCCGAGAAATCCCAGCACCTCGCCGCGCTCGACGGAAAAAGAAATCCCATCCACGGCGCGTTTGGTGCCGAACTGTTTTTTCAGGTCTTCGACTTTAATCATTCCAGGTCCAGGTTCGTGAACGCAGAGCCGTATCGAATAGACAGCCGCGCCCCAAAACGCAACTCGTTTTTCTATGAGTTTGGTGCGGTTTTCGCCGCTTCGATGGCTTTAGACAGGGTTGCGCAAATCTGTTCAAAAAAAAGTGGCCCTCCGATTTCTCGAAGCGCCAGTCGGCCAACTCCCTCTCCCCGTCCGACGGGGAGAGGGCCCGGGTGGGGTCTTGCTTAAGCGGCTGTATCAAAATGAACGTTCGGCCTCCCTCTCCTCCACGCCGGGGAGGAGAGGGCCGGGGAGAGGAGGCGCGTACTTCCGAGCGGCCCCTCTCCCTGGCCCTCGCCCCGCGCTCCACTGCGGGGCGAGGGAATCGGCATTTTGGTACGCGCTCTAAACCTTCAACGGCCGCTTCGTGGAGAGCCCGAACTCCTTCCGCACGGCCCCGTTCACTTCTTCCTGGTGCGACCATTCTGCATCGGCCGCCAGTTGGATCACGAAGCGCCGGTCCGTGATGGACTTGACCAGTTCCTTCAACTCCGCGCGCGCCTTGATGGCCGCCGTTTCGGCTTCCGCCTGCGCCGCCTGCGCGTCCAGCCAGGCCTGCCGCTGCGTGTCCAACGCTTTCACCCGCGCCGCGGTGAACCCGGGCAACTTGTCACTGCCCGCCCGGTTGATGATCGTCTGCGACGTCTGCGCCAGGTTTGCGTGACTCCCGTTGAGCTTCCGGCCCACCAGAAAATCCCGCATCGCAATCCGGTTGGACCGCGCGTACTTCTGTTTGGCCGCGATCTGCACCTCGCGCAGCCCCGCTTCCAACTTCTTCGCCTCACGGCGGGCCGTGGCGGCGGCATGGCGCTGCGCCGTGGTGTTGGCCACGGCTTCCGCCGCCTTGTCCCGGCCCTTGTCCACGTCTTCGAGCAACGTGTCCGTGAACTCTCCCTCGATGTCGCGCGCTTCCAGCGCGGGCGCGTAGGCCGTGAGTTTGGCGGATGTAGCTACGGACTCCGCGCGACTCAACGCGCGAGCATGGGCCTGATTGATGAGGCCGGGCGACCGTTTGGGTTTGGTTTCCGTTCCCGCGGCCGGGGCGGCCACGCCGGTGGGTGCAACTGTGTCTGCCATGATGCTAACTGCCTTTCTTTTTTGGTACGCGGCGGTACGAACGCGTGGCCGCGCGATTTTGTTTTTGTTGGAACGTCTGTCACCAAGACACGTGAAGCGATGACGCTGCGGAGGAATGCAGATGACGTGCCAGCGAACGTGGACCAGAAAGACGCGCGGAACTCAGACAAACCTGCCTAAAACTGTCCGGGAATGCGACAACTCAGATTCCGTGTGGAGGGGAACGCCGTGGAAGATTGGCTCGCGCCGGCCACCGCGATACATGACGCCTGTCCCGCAGAAGCTGGAAGCGTAGGCGGATGGCAGATCGCGCCGGGGTATTCGATGCGCAACGCGCGCGGCATGGCCGGATTCAACGGTTGGTTCCGAGGAGTCTCAAGAGTAAGGAGCGACCCCTTTCCGGTAATGCCATTGGGCCGCGAGGAGCAGACCACTCAGACCGAGCAGGCCCAAGGTGGAGGGTTCTGGGATTACTTCCGGCGAAAACAAAATGTTATCCACGACCACACCTTCGCCCAGATGGCCGACACCAGCACTGTTCACGATCCTGAGGTTGACAAAGTCGCCCGCGAATCCAGAAATGTCCCCGCCATAAGAATTCCCGCCCAACGAGAACATGGGAATCTCGACAGCGCCGAGGAAGACTTGGAATGGACCTGTAGCCGCAAAAGTTCCGTGGGCTAGCAAGCGGATAGACCGACTGGAATTCGGTACAACGCCTGACTGCGCTATTCCAACGTTAACCCACGGCCCGGATGGGTTGTTGCCAGCGTAGCCGCTGGTGAATGCCAGTGAATACTGTCCGGCGAGTTGTGTCCCAGGTGCCCAAACAGGACTGGTCGGATCCATGAGCAGGTAAAGTGGCCCCACACCAAGATGCCCCTCCCGATAATAAACAAATGACGTAGCCGAAGACCACCCGGGCACGGCAAGACTCCATTCTAAGAGGATATTATCCGATGGCAACGGTTGAACAACCGCCTGCTCAAAATCAAGGTTCTGGAACGTGCTTTGGCCACACGCCGCTGCGCCGATGCAAAGCGTCCCGAGTGCAAATAGGTAGTGCGTTTTCATAACGGATCCGATTCATTCGATTTTAGTTCTCGCGACTGCAGCGCTCGAGAATATGGTGGTCGCGGCACGCTTCTCAACGCAGTATCGTAACATACCTTTCTGGCCAACGCATTGGTGAATGGCAATTTCATGGCGAGCTGGTTGTTGTCAGAGTCGCTGGCACACTTGTCTCAGAACCATAGCCGTTGCTCACCTCTACGTAATATCCTCCGGCGTCTCCCAACTGGACACCGCGGATCAAAAGAGCGCGGGTCGTTACCCCCGTGAAATGATCGTCTTCCGTAATCGGATTCGGATTTCCAACTTTGAACCATTGGAACGCTAAATCGTGGCTTCCGGCGGCTTCCACTCCAACCGCATCCACCGTAAATGCTGCAGAGGCAAGGGTGCCGTCCACGGTCACGGTTTGACTGCTTGGCTCGCTGACGATTTTCAGGAAAGAGGTCAGTGGTCCAGGCATATCAAAGATGATCCCCTCGCTCATGTTTACATATTGGTACGGCGCCACAGCAACGGTCTCCGTCTTCACTGCGCGAACCATATAAAAATTGTCCGGAAAATCCGGGGCAACTGGCCTGATTGCCGAGTAGGCTGAGTCAGTCACCGGTGCATTTCCGGGATTCACCAAGGTCCAAGGTCCGTTCTCAGTCGGCGCGCGGTAGATGTTGTAGCCAGACACGGTGTCGGGCGAAGGAATCCACACTAGGGAAACTGTGCTTCCGGCCACAGCGAGAGGCGCCGGAGGTAGCGGCCTCGTCGGCGGAGCGACGGTGTGCATTCGCAGCGTGGGATCACCCATCAGCGCGAAATGAAGGTCGCCCCTGTATCCCTTGAAAATCGCCTCTCCAATGCACGCTCCCAAAACTCTCTTTGTCAAACTGGTTTCATCTAATCCTTCTGTCCTTCCGTAAATGGCGGCCAGTCCATACCCATGTCTTCCGGTTGTCGGATCGTAAGGGTTGGCGAGAGGTGCTCTCAAGAAGTCATCCGGCTGGTCCCACGAACCAAAAAAACTACCGTACAGGTTCATAAAGACAACGCGTGAATCAACGCCAACGAAGTTGTTTGCGGGTTTCTCCGGCGGAGGCGATGGTTCATCAACATACGTCCAGCCCACGCCGGAAGCGTAGTTGGCAGGCGGGGCCCCGAATCCTCCTCCGTATCCGACGAGATAGTCTTCAACACTGGCGTGTCCGCCACTGACACCCGGCGTTCCCGCAAACCAGTGCATCGAAAGATTGTCGTATTCGTGAACTGCGGTTTGCCCAAAAACAGCCTCAAACCCAGCTTTCTGTGTGCTCGTAAGTTTGAAGGGGCCGCCTGCCCACGACGCCAAGAGCACGCGACGCTGGACTTCTGTTTGGAAATAACCTTCGCGGCAACGAAAATCGTGATCTTTGTTCAAATAGTTTGCTACGAGGGCGGTCTCGTTCAAGCCGGAGTCTGTATAGAAGTGCGGCATGGCGTAGAGGTCGACCCTGCCGATGCAGAGTTCCAAACCGGAAACAGATGGGACCACAGCCTGATCAAAACTCCCATCCCCGGGCGCGTTAACGAGTACCGGTCTGACACTTCGTCCGCCCCACCAATCCACATAGCCAAGTGTTGCCGGGGAAGTACTTTCGTCCCAATGAGGCATGTCTCTTACAATAGAGTATGGCCATTGAGGGTAAACAGGCGGCCAAGGGGTTTGAGGCGGCCAATCGGTGAGATAGATCGAGTTGTTTATGGAAGTATCAGTCCAGCCACCAGTTCCATACGGGCTGTCCATCTCCCCGTAAAACGCATCGGCTGGGTGTGCCCCCCACCCCTCGTTGTGTTGCCCAGCGATGTACTTGCTGTCTCCTGAATATGGTACGGCCACGTGTCCGAGCAGGAACACAGACTTTACCTCCGTTGGGGAAGCGTCGTAATCCGCCTTGATCAAGGCTTTAACCCGCCGAACAGCGGCATTGTTGTCCAGCTTCCAATTCACAACGCTCGTACTCAAGGGGTCTGCGTTGAATGGTGTGTCAGCCGCGCGCTGCACGTCATGCCGGAGAACGTGCCAGCCGTCGCCCACTAAATCTTGGATTAAACGATCGATCTTTAGGCTTACAGGGGAAGGAGGTGAAGGGGGAGGTGGCACCAACGTGGCATCAACAACTAAAATAATTTTCCCGCGCGAAAGGGGATCTGTTCCCGCCGAGTATTCCGCCGCATCGGTGGTTCCGTCCCCATCGAAGTCGCCCGTTCCATCCCGGACAAACGTGTTGAATGTCCTCCATTCCCAGCCATCCGGCATGCCGTCGTCGTCGGTGTCGGCGTCATTCCAATTCGAGAAGTCGCCCACCGCAAAGCTGCCATTCCCGTTAGTGTCCTCCCAGTAATCTGCCAACCCATCGTTGTCGGTGTCCTTGGGAGCACCGGTGGCATTCAAGGCAATGTAATGCAAACCAATATCAACGGTAGCCAAGGTGCCGTCGGCTTCCTTGGTTTGGTTCACTTGAGTTGTGTGGTGGTAAAGTCCCGCGTCGTTGGCGCTGCGGCTGCCTTGGTCAATCAGGTCGGTGGAAAGCTGGTAGAAGTTTCCAAGCGGGCCGGCGGCATAGTCGAAACTGGGCAACACCTTGTCGGAATCCACTTGCAACGGGTTGATCTGCGCCTGAACGCCATCGTAATCCTTAACGTTGATGTACGCATTGTGACTATGCGCCAGCACGCCGGGAGCACAAGCTTCGTCCAGCACGCAGTGGTCGAACACGTTATCGTAGGCTGTGCCCTGGCCATCGGCGTCCAGTTCCAGTTGGACCCCAGTGTGCAGGAAGAGATTGTTGCGCAGATTGAGGGTCAATGGGCCGCTCGCCGAGAAATTTTCCCGCACAAAGAGGTTGTTGTGGAGCGTGGCATCCAGAGTGTCCCCATAAATGGAGCAAGACCCGCCGTAAAAGGAACAGTCGCGCACGTCCAGCGTCGTGAATTTCCAGGACGAATCCGTGGAATAGAGATCATAGTAATTGTACCCAGAATGGGCGCCGCGGACGAATTCAGTGAAACGAAACGCGGCGGGAGCGGCGGCGCCATTGAGCCGGTTGTTGGCAAATGGGATGCCGGTCGAGTTCCCCGGGTAGCTTCCCAACTTGACTGGCTGCTCCTGCACGCCGCGGTAATCCACCACCCGAATCGGTTGCAGCGGCGTGCCCGTGCAAGCCACCGCCGCATTGTCCTGCAGCCAAAAACCGGGGTAATCGTAATACGCGATGACCGTGGCTGGATTGATCGTCAGGTTGCAACCGACGTACCGATCGAGGTAAGCGATGTAGTCAATCGGGTCATAGTGGTAACCAAGGTCCGGCGCATCGGCATCGCGCTCCGCCTGCGGGGCAAGGGTCGTGGCGGTGGTGGTCGTGAGATCGGAGCGGACCACCGGGGGCTGCGTGGTTTTCTTTCGGAGGTAGGTGAGTAACGCTGGATTAATTGCCGTTGTACCCACACTGCGGAAGGAACTATCACTCTTGAGATAGTGGTTGCCCGCGCCAACGCCGGGCGAGCGGAACGGCGACGAGGTGGCGGGGATTTGATTCAGCCCAAAGGCGGGACTGCCGTAGAAACCGTTGTGGCTGCCGTCGAGGTCGGGGAGGCTCCCCAGACTCGTGACGCCGACAAAAACGCTGTTGGTGAAATGCGGGCTGGCACCTTCGCCCAGGTCCACTCCGAGCGTGCCGCACTGGTTGAGGGTCACATGCTCGGCGCGGAGCGTTCCCCGGTCGCCCTGGAAAAAAGTATCGCAGTCCTGCACCAAGGCATTGTGCAAATTCACGCTGACCCCGCAAATGAACCAACAGCTCGTGTCCTCGGCGGTCACGGGATAACGGCAGGAGACAAACTGAGCATCCCGCAGCGTCGTCGTGAGGTGCGCCTGCGAAGTGAACGCTCGTTCCAGATAGGCGAAATGGAGATTCGTGAAGCCGTTACCCGCAGTGGTCACGATCAACCCGCTGCCATACTTGGTGGTTCCGGGCGTACCACTGCCCATGACCTCACCCACCGAGTTATCGTCCACCGCCGTGAAGATGGCCGGGCGGTACGGTGCCGTCTGGCAATTCACCAGGCCGTAAATGACGATTTGAGGGCCGCCACCAGCAGCGAACTTGACCACGGTGCCGCCTTCGATGGTGGTCGTGCCGGCGATGTTGACCACGCCGCTCACCTTGTAGGTGGTGCCGTTGGTGAACGTATAACCGCTGGAATAAGTGCGCGACTCGAGATCGTAATCCACCACAAAACCCTGAACTTGTGCGCTGGTTTTTGCGATTTCCATCGTTCGTTCGGAGCGTTCCCGCTGGGCCGGCCCGGCTTCCGGCAGGCAGAAATCTGCTTGCGCCAGCATAGGCGACAGCCGTGTCCCGAGGGACGCCGTTCGTATCGGCGCAGGAAGGGTCTGCAACGCCGCCTTGATCCGGTCCAATTGCACTTCCTCCACCAGAATGCTCCGGCCCTGGGTCTCCACCCAGCGTTTGGCCACGGTCGCTTTGGCTTTGGAGACATTACTGGGACCGACAGCGAATGCCTTCCCTTGCGCCATGTACATTTCCCCGAAGGAAAGCGTTTGATTGGCGAGTTCGTCCGCTGTGGGCGTGGCGGTGGCCGTCTTCAAGGTGGGAGCGGCGGTATCTACAAATTCGGTCAGCACTTGCAGGCGCGTCGTCTCGGGATTGAATCCAAAGTCGGCCGGCGGTGGTGGTTGTTTGATCAGGATCACATCCTGAGCCAGGCCCGATTTTTTATAGGTGTAGCGCACCGCGGCGTCCGCGCCGGAGAAGGCATCGGCGTACAGGATCTCGTTGCTGCTAATGATCTGGCCGGGCGAATCCTTGACTTGCGCAATCAGCGCACTCTTCCCCACGGAAGGGTCGTAGTAACCGAGGCCCAGCACCCGGCTTTGCAAACGCTTTCCGTCCGGGGTTTGCAGGTCCACCACCACGGCACGGTTGAGGTTCTCCGCGAAAACAACTTGGTGACGGCCATGCCGGGCAATCGCCCCGCCCGGGTAGGCTTCGATCAACGCCTGCGAACGCACGTGTTTCTGGCCATCCCAGTAATGCATCCCGGTTTCCAATTCCACGTAGGCAAGGTTGGTGCGCTGAAGGAGTCGGCCGTCGCGTGTGCGCACCGTGGTGACGTTGATCCAGTTCTGGAGATGCTCGCCGCTTTCCCCCGCCACGCGCGTTTGAGCAACCACTTGCAATTTCTCAAGGGGGGGGGGTACGGTGTTTGTCGGCGTTTGCGCAACGGCGCAGGCGCAGGCGGCGAACAGAAGCGGAACGGCAAGATTGGAGAGAGATTTCATAGTGCCCTTGTGCCCGGAGGATTTCATTGGCCCTCAAGATTTCCCGGCCTTGTCCGGTTCCCGCAGACACCGTGGCAGGCGAGAATTTCCTGTATGGCGTTTCTCCCTCCAACCAGCGCGATTGTCAACACATCTTATGCATGTGTCGCAACCAATTTCATTACCTAATCTCACGTATCAGGGATGAAACGAAACCACAGCCAAAAAGCGGCCACTCGCACCCTTGAAACCGGCAGAGCTGCGTTCCCCCCACGTCCACCCAAATGCAAGGGCGGTTCACGGAACCAGCAAGCTGCGGAATGGATTCACGGCCGGGCGGAATGATTTCTGAGTGCGCGCGAACGAATCGGCATGGCGGCGGACGAAATTGAGGCCGGATTTGATGATCGCGCAGCCAGTTCCATGGTTCTCCCGGGCGGCCGGGTGAAATTGGCCGCTGGCTGTATGATTTCGGCACCGGCGTGCATGATTTCTGCAAAACGGCGAATGAATTTCCCGCGTCGCCGTATGATTTCGGCGGTCCGCTGTATGGTTTTATGCGGCGGCTGAGTGCTTTTCAGGGCCGGCGAATGCAAACGGGCAACGGCGGTCTGATTTCGCGGAGCAGTTCCATGAATTTCCCGCCCGGGCGAAGGGAACAGCGGAGTGCGTGGTTGAGTTGGGCACCAGTACAGGCGCGGCCGCACCGTCGCCCCATCAAGTGCGGCGGATTTTCCGCCTCGACGACGCAGAGGGACTGCCTTAAACCTGCGCCGTGAATCGTCTTGTCCTCGGCCTGCTTTGCCTCGCCCTCGCTCCCGCGGGTTTTGCCGCATCATCCAAATTGGCCGATACGCCTCCGCCCAACATCGTCCTCATCATTTCCGACGACCAGGCTTGGACGGACTACGGATTCATGGGCCATCCACAAATCAAAACGCCGCACCTGGATCGTCTGGCGTCGCAGAGTCTTGTATTCCCGCGCGGCTACGTGCCCTCGAGCCTTTGCTGTCCCAGCCTCGCTTCGATTGTCAGCGGGCGCTATCCGCATCAGCACAAGGTCACCAGCAACGACCCGCCGACCCCGCCGGACGAAAGCGGCGCAACGGGCCGTCGATCGGCAGCGTTTCGCGACGGCCGCGAGGTGATGAACCGCCATCTCGAAGCGGTGCCCACCCTGCCCCGCCTGCTCGGGCAGAAGGGCTACGTGAGCTTTCAATCCGGTAAATGGTGGCAGGGCGATTACACCCGCGGCGGCTTCACCCAGGGCATGACGCGCGGCGAGCGCCACGGCGATGACGGCCTCGATATCGGCCGCAAAACCATGCAGCCGATATTCGACTTCATCGCCGCGGCCGGGCGGGACAAGCAACCCTTCCTCGTCTGGTACGCGCCGATGATGCCGCATCAACCGCACAATCCGCCCGCGCGCCTGCTGGACAAATACAAAGACAAAACCCCATCGCCGCTGGTGGCGAAATACTGGGCCATGGTGGAATGGTTCGACGAAACGGTCGGGCAACTGCTCACGCATCTGGAGGAAGGCGGCCTAGCGGAAAACACGCTGGTCATTTACGTCACGGACAACGGCTGGATTCAGGATCCAGCCGCGGCGCGTTACGCGGCCAAGTCGAAGCAGTCGCCCTACGACGGCGGTTTGCGCACGCCGATCATGCTGCGCTGGCCGCGGCACATAAAGCCTCAGCGCTCGGAAGCACTGGCGCAGTCCATTGACCTGCTGCCGACGATCCTGAAGGCCGCCGGCGCCAAACCACCGCGCGGTTTGCCCGGGTTGGATTTGCTCAATCCCAAAGCCGTGGGCTCGCGCAGGGCCATTTTCGGCGAATGCTTCACGCACACCGCCGTGGACCTGGACCGGCCGGCAGCCAGCCTGCGGTGGCGGTGGATGATTGAAGGCGATTGGAAACTCCTCGTGCCCACGCTCGCGAACGAACCCGACGCCAAAATCCAACTCTACAACCTCACGCACGACCCGCGGGAGGAAAACGATCTGGCCGCGCAAGAACCGGGTCGTGTCCGCCAGCTCAACCGGGCGCTCGATCGCTGGTGGTCGCCACGGTGAACGAACGAACGCGGCGGGTTTGGTGTGCGCAGGGAACTCGTCCGAACCACACGGCATCCTTCGTGGCGAGGGTGGAATTCTTGTGTTTGTGTGTTGGTTGTGGTCTATTCTCGGGCATGACGTGCCAGTCCGATGCGGTTAGTCCGAGATTTCAAAATTCAAAAAGATCGAAGCTGTTCGTGCAGTCTTCAGGCGTTTCCGCCAAATAATTTCTTTGCGAGGCGTATTGGTCGTTGTCGTAACTGTTGTGAAGTCATACATGTCGTTCCGCCGCTGCGCCGCTCTCCTGGCTGCGAGCGGCTTGCTCTTGTTACCCACCCTCCGCGCCGCTGTATTGTTGCAGGATGCGTTCAGTTATCCCGACGGAGCGCTGGTCAATGTGGCGCCCGGCATCTGGTCCACGCATAGCGGCACGACTGGCGAAGTCGAAGTGGTCTCCGGCCGCGTGGATTTGCGGGTGCCCGCCACCGAGGACGTGAATGCTCTCCTGGCCGGCCAGCCTTATCCGGCGAACACGAATCTTTACCTTTACGCCAGCTTCACGGTGAACTTCGCCGTGTTGCCGTCCGCCAGCGGCACTTACTTCGCGCATCTCAAAGGTGCGGGCAACAACATCCAGCGCGCGAAAGTGTTCGCGCTCACGACCGGTGCCGGCACCGGTCAATACCGAATTGGTCTGGCCAATGCCGCCAACTCGGCCGCCATTGCCTCGGCCACCAGTCTGAACACCAACGCGGACTACCGCATTTACATCCGCTACGTCATCAGCAATGCGACGACGACGCTCTGGGTGGACCCCACGTCGGAAGCTTCTCCATCCATCTCGGCGGCTGACCCGGCCGCGGCGGCGCAATTGACATCCTTCGCGCTGCGCCAGGATGCCGGCATCGGCGTGTTGCAATTGGACGATCTGCGCGTGGGGACTTCTTTTGCCGACGTGTTTCAGACACCGGTGACCAATCCACCGGTCATCACCCAACAACCGGCGAATCTCGCGGTCGTGGAAGGCGGCGTCGCAAATTTTGCCGTAAGCGCCAACGGCACGGAGCCACTGAGTTACCAATGGAAGTTCTACGGCACCAATCTTCCGGGCGCCACGGCCACGAATCTTGTGCTCAACAACGTCGGACCGTTGCAGGCTGGTCCCTACAACGTGACCGTGAGCAACGCGGCCGGTTTTACCAACAGCGCGACGGCCATCCTGACCGTCATCGGCCCATCCTCCTCCGGCACGCTGACGCTGGTGACCTACAACGTGAAGGGGAATTTCGCCTCCGACTGGTCCACCAACGCGCCGCAGGTCCAAGCCATCGCGCGGCAGTTGCAGTATCTGAATCCGGACATCATCACACTGAACGAGATCCCGAACGGCCAGCGTTATGAAATGACGAACTGGATGACCGCGTTTTTCCCGACGTATTCGCTGGCGATCAGTTCGAACACCGATGGCGCCATCCGGTCCGGATTCATCAGTCGCTACCCATTCACGCGCACGCAATCGTGGCTGGCTGCGGCCGGGCTCACAAACTTTGGTTACAACGGCACGTTCACGCGCGATCTGTTCGAGGGCGAAATTTTTGTACCCGGCGCCACCGAGCCGCTGCACGTATTTACGACGCATTTGAAATCCGGATCCGACGCCGACAGCCAGGATCGCCGCGCGGCCGAGTGCAGCGCCGTGTCGAACTTCTTTGCCACCGTGTTCAATCCCACCTCCGGCGCGCGGCCGTATGTGATGACGGGCGATTTGAATGAAGACATCGCCCTGCCGATGTCGCAGGCGCTGCAACCGATTCAGCGGCTGGTTTCCGCGCCTACCGGATTGAAACTCACCACGCCGCTCAATCCGTTCAATGCGCTGCGCTTTACGCACTCAATCCAAGGCACCTTGGATGCGCGGTTTGATTACGTGCTGCCGGCGGGAGTGTTGTCCTCGAACGTCGTCGCCAGCCAGGTGTTCCGCACCGATCTTTTGCCGCCACCGTTGCCGCTAAATCTTAACAGCAACGACGACATCGTCGCCTCGGATCACCTGCCCGTGGTAATGGTCTTCAATTATCCGGATCCAGCGCTCCGGTTATCGCTCACTGTGACAAGCGGCAACGCGACGGTAAGGTGGCCGGCGTTGGTCGGGCGGAAGTTCCGGGTCGAAACCAGCTCCAATCTCACGACCTGGAACGTGGTGGCTTCAAATATCGTGGCGCTTTCTTCGCAGCCAACGTGGACCACCAATTCGGCTGGCGTGGCGCAATATTTTCGTGTGATGCGGATGCCATAAGCCCGGGCTCACAATCGCTCTCGGTCCAAGACTCTCCCTAATTTGATATCGGCCACTGAAGCCGAGCATCGGAAAACTTTTCCCGGAGCGCTGCCAGCGGTGGAGAGACCGCCGGCAGCAATCGATGGAGCGCCACCGATCCGCGCTCGTGGCGAGCGCGCTCCCCGGAAAGTTTCACTGCAACTGCAGCAGACGGTAGAACCGCATGCTCGCCAGCCCGCCGGTTTGTGTCCCGTTGTCGAGGAACGTGTAGCTGCCGTTGGTTGATGTGATGAGATTCGTGAAAGTCGTCCATGTCCCGGCCGAGGCGCTGGGACGCCATTGCACTTGAAATTGTGAACCTGCGGTGGCGGTCCAACTCAGGCGCATGCCGTTCGTGGCGCGGTTCAAACTCGCGATGCTCGGCGGCGCGAACGTGCGCGGGACGGAATCGTAGCCAGCAACCTTGCTGCGAACCACGATCTCATCCAGCCAGCCATCGAAGTTGCCGGCGTTGACCGTGACATTGCCCGCCCCGCCCCACTTGGTTGCAAGGTCAGTGCTCGCCACGCGCGCGATCTCCACATCGTTCACCTTCACCGCGTAACCGTTGGTATCCAACAGGAGCGTGATCTTCTGCCAGCATTTGGTCTTCAGGTATTGCGCCAACGTTGCGGAATCCACGATGCGCTGCGTTCCGCCCCAAACCTCCGCCGACGTGCCCCAGGTATCCTGGCTCAGAATCATTTGCGCATCCCAACGCTTCGACATGCTCAGCAACGTGGCCGACTTGACCCCGTAACCCTTGTAGGCATCGATATAAACCAGCGCCTCAATCGAGACGGCTTCGGTGAGTCCGGAAGTAAACAGGTTCGCGTTGTTCAGGGTGGTGCTGACGCTGTCGCCGAGATCATTCACGCGGAGGGCGGCACCGGCGGGCGAATTCATCCAGCCGAGATTGCTGTTTTGATAAGCGGCGTTGCCGACCGGGGTCAGCGCCGAGTAACGGCCACTCGCGTCGTTGCCATTTCCATCAAGGTGGTAGAGCGCCACGACGTTCGTATCCAACACGGTCGGGTAAGCGAGATAATTCGTGCCGGTCGGCGTGGGCGGCGGCGAATTCTGCGCGTCCGCAATGGTCACGGTGGCGCTGCCCGGCGTGCCCACGGTGTAATTCGCGGCAGCCGTGAGGCTCACGGTGAGCGATTCCGAACCTTCCGTGCTGGTGTCACTCAACGGGGAGACCGTCAACGTCGCCGTCGTGCTTCCCGCCAGGATGGTGAGCGTCGCGGGCAAGGCGGTGCAATCCACACCACTGGTGGCGGTGCCGCCAACGGCCAGTTGCACCACCAAGTTCGTGGTCGTGCCGGCGGAGCGGGTTACGGTGAAGGTGCCGGTATCGGCGCCGGATTCGGCCGCGTTCGCATCCGTCGCCGTAACGGTAACGGTCGGCAGCCCGCTGGCCGGCGGATTGGTGACAACCGTGCCGCTGCCGGCGCCTTCGTTCTTCACGACCACTTCATCAATCCAGCCATCCCAACCGCCAATCTTGAAAGTGGCGTTACCCGAGCCGCCCCAGTTGGCGAGATCGGTGCTCGCAACGCTGGCGATGGTTTGCCCGTCAATCGCCACGGTGTAGTTCGTTTTGCTCAGGCGGATCTTGAGGTGCTGCCATTGCCCGGTCTTCAGGTAGTTGCCAAGCGTGGCGTAATCCACCAACGAGGTCGCGCCGCCGCTGATCGCCGGCCCTGCGGTCCAGATGTTGTGCCGCAACGCGAATTCCGCATTCCAGCCTTTGGAGAGCACGAAGAGGTCAGCATTGCCACGGCCGTAAGCGACCTGGCGGTTCACATACATCATGGCCTCGATGGAAAGCGCATCGGTCGTGGCGGCATTGGCGAGCGCGCTGTTCGGAATGCTCACGGTGAGGGTATCCGTGAGATCGTAAAAACGTACCGCCGCGCCATTGGGCCGGCCGGCCCAAGCGAAACTGCCGTTGTCGATCACCGCGTTGCCCGCCGGGACAAACGCCGCCTGGATGCCTTTGGCATCGGCGTAAGTATTGTCGAAGGTGTACCACGCCACCACGTTGGTGTTCTGCGCCAGCGCGATGGTTTGATACAGCTCGATCGTGTTGGTGGGTTGAACCACGGCGTTGAAATTGGCCACGGCGACCATCCGCCGACCATCTGGCAATTGCGCCTCGGCCTCGACCCATTGCGGACCGGCGGTGCCCGGAATGAAGGTATAGTTCGTTCCCAGGAACGGCTCCTGACGCGCGATGTTGTTGCCGGATTCCCAAACGATGCGTGCCTTGCTCAAGTCCACCGCCGAGGTCAATCCCGCGGTGACGGGCTGGCTGGAGTTGGTCGAGGCCGGCAGGTTCACGATTTGCGCCGTGGCGGAATTCCACGTTTGCGTCTTCACTGGGCTCATGGCCATGAGCATCGCGGCGGCGGGAATGGTCTTCGCGGTTTGGGAAATGACGAACTCAGTGGAAACGTTGAACGTGTCCGCCCAGCGGTCGTAATAAGCGTAGGGCTGACTCGGCGAGTCATCGAGCGGATAACTCACGCTGCTCAACTCAGTTTTGTAAAGTTGGAGGTAATCGTATTGCGCCTGGATGTTCCCCAGCGGAATGCCACCGGGCGGCAACACGCGGCGATCGTTGAGCGCGTACTGGTGAACAATCTCCCGTTGGCGTTTCGTACCCAGGCCAGTCAGATAAGTGACGTTCACCGGATTGCAGCCCATTTCGTAGTTGTAATTCTTCAGGATCGTATCGAGGTAAAGCGCCTTGGTGGTCGAGGAGGAATCCACCACCCACGCGACCGCCGGGTCCATGGTCCATTCGCCTGAAAAATACCAACCAGCGACGCGCAGGCCCTTGCTCTCATCCGTGAAGCTGCTGCCGTAAGCCATCTTGGCCGACCAATCCACCGCATTGCTGCCGGCAAACTTGATCTCCGCTTCGCACAACGCGAGGTACGACGGATCCATCTGCGCGCTGTTCAACCGGCCGCTGCGCGCCGCAAACGCGTACGTGCGCGTCGCATTGCCCCAGCCGCCGAACATGCTCCACCACGCCCAGCGCCGCAGGGACTGGGAGTTCGGATTCGGCATATAGGCCCGCAGGGCGGTGTTGTAAGCCGGGTCGCCCGTCGCGACGTAGAGCGCCGCGGCCGCCCAGGCGAGTTCATCATCGTGCATGAACGTGTCGCCGCTGAAGGTGATCATCTGGTACGCGCCGTCCCGGCCGTGGGTGGCGATGGCGGTTTGGAGGAATTGCCAGCCCTTGATCGCTTTCGCGAGATAGTTGGAGGCAACCGTCGGATAGGTGGCCTTGAACGTGGGCGAGGAAGCAATTTCCGCGAGGGCGGCCACGGCCGCGGCGGTGGCGGCGGTGTTCTTCGGCAACACGAGCTGCGCGTCACCCTGCTCGGGGAGCGAATCGAGTTCGTACTGACGCGTGCGCGGATAGACGATGAAATAGAAGCCGCCGTCGGCGTCCTGCAACTTGGCGAGGTAATCCGCCTCCCATTTCGCTTTCTGAAGAATGTCGCTGACGCCATCGCCGCTCTCGGGAATGCCGAGGTTGTCGAGGTCCTTCACGCCGGGCAACGCATCCACGGCGAAGGTGAGGTAATGCACGAATGCAGAAACGGAAGTGGTGTACTTGGAATAGTCACCGGCATCATGATGACCGCCGCGCGCGTCGAAGGAAGCCGTGTTGATGAAGGGATAGAGCGACGCGTTGACGTTGGTCATGCGCGGGGCGGTGTGGCGCGGATTATTGGCGGCGCTGGCGGATTCGTTGTTCAACACGTAGTTGACGAAGGTCTGCTCCGGACCGGCCGCATAGGGAACCATGACCAGGTTGGTGTGACACGCTGCGTGGGTGTGGCGCGTGTAGGGCTGCACGTTGTCCGTGCCGCAGCGATTGTGGTAGAGCCCCAGCGCGTAAGTGCGCGCATACGTCCCGGCCATTCCGCCATCAATGTAAAATGGAAACGACGCACCGACACCAGGCACAACGAGTTTGTATTCACCAGGCGTATTGAAACTCGAGAAGTCCGCTTCGAAAACTTGTTGGTAAGGCGCGGGTGTGTAGCTGTAGCCCACATCGGGCCGGCGCGTGAGCGCGCCGCTGAAGACGGTCACGCCACTTTGGGCGTTCACGAGCTGGAAGCCACCGTTGGTGGGAATCGCCATTTCACCGAGTGTGCCGAGATATTGCCCGATCATGGCTTTCTTCGCCGCGTTGTTGCCGCCAATGGTGCCAGCGATGTAGCCGGCTTGATTCACGTGAATCGCCGGGCTGTAACGCAGTGGACTGTTGGTGGCGATGAAGAGAACGCTGCTCGACCACAGGTCACCCGCGGGATTTTGCACCGAAACAACCGCATTGGCCGGAAGCGCTGTCCCGAGCTGGAGATAAAGCCAGTTGGCGAGGCGCAGATCGCGCACGCGCAACGGCGCATACAGCACGCGGCGTTTGAAACCCACCGCCGTCACCGGCACGGACGAACCGTTCACCGTGACTGTGAAGGAACTTGCGGCCGGCAAACTCCCCGTGCCGGTGGCGCTGATAAAATTCCAGGAGGTCAGCGGCGCGGGATCCGCGTCCTTGGCCGTGACCATCATGACTTCAACCACATTGGAGTTGAGGAGGCGCAGCGAGTGATCACCGACGACCGGCAGACGCAGGAAATTGTCGTCACTCATCGGGAGCGTCGGCACTTGACCCGATGCCTGCACGACGGCGCAAGTTGCGATCACAATGAGCGTCGTGAAGCGGGTCAATTTCTTGGACAACCGTGTCGCTTCGTGCGCCAAGTTGAAGGCAGTCGCAACCACCGCGCGGCGCACGGACGGAAGTACGGAGTGAACGTTGGGAAGAGAGGCGTTCGACAGACGATTAAGCTCTCCAGCTTGTCCATCGCACAGGTTGCCACGATTTGTTCTAGTCATCTTGGCACGCCTTTAAGCGGGGCCGAAGCCGAAGTGCCAAAATGAGGTCAATTCGTTTTCTGATTAACGGGTAAGCGTGGGGGCGTCGGGGCGTCCGCGTTTGTCTGACAGTTTTTGCAGCCGGTTTTGTCGGGTGCCAACCCGGTACAAACGCCTGATTTTGCAACTGTTAATGTCGCCCGCGGAGTCAGCGACCAGTCTCATTGGTCAACCAAAAATCAAATTCAGAGCGACGGTTACGTTGCCGAGCGACGGTCTGTCACTCTGCGGTGAACCGCGCTGACTTGCTTGAGCGTGCCTTCTGCAATGCTGCGGTGGCGAACTGTGCGGCGAAAGTTTCCGGTCTGGCAGCGCGAGTGGGAAAATTTTTCGAGCGTGCCGGGATGTTGAGCACTACGAGGCAACCGCGCGAAAGCTTGCGCCGGGGACGACACTGCCATTAAGAGTGTGGGTGTGAACTTTCGACTTGGCATACTCGGCTCCGGCACCGGCTCGAATTTTGTGGCCATCGCCGACGCCATTGCCGCGGGCAAGTTGCCGGCAGAAATCAGCGTCGTGCTGAGCGACGTGGAAAACTCCGGCATCCTCGATCGGGCCCGGACACGTGGTTTGCCCGCCCGCTTTGTCGCCCCCGGAAAATTCCGAACCAAACTGGATGAGGAAGCGGAGCGCGCTTTCGTCTCGGCCTTGCAGGAAGCGCAGGTTGATCTGGTCGTGCTCGCTGGCTTCATGCGGGTATTGAAAGGCGATTTCCTCCGCGCCTTCGAAGGCCGCATCGTAAATATCCACCCTTCCCTCCTGCCGTCCTTTCCCGGGCTGGCGGCGTGGAAACAAGCGCTCGATCACGGCGTCAAGGTGACCGGTTGCACGGTGCATTTCGTGGACGCCGGCGTCGATTCGGGAGCCATTGTCGGCCAGCAAACCGTTGCCGTGCTGGATACCGACACGCCGGAATCGCTTCACCAGCGGATTCACGCCGCGGAACACGAGTTGTATCCGAAATGCGTGGGGGCGATCGCCCGCGGGCAGATTTCCGTGCGCGGACGAATGGTGGTTTGGAAAGAATGACTTCGTTTGGCCCGGGTGTCAGATTCCCGCTTTGAGACCGCAAAAGCCGCCGCTCTCGCAGTGGCCCTTAAGAAAAAGCTGTCTTTG
>CAYWCK010000021.1:0-25460 GCA_964456685.1 uncultured Bifidobacteriaceae bacterium
CGCTTGTTTCGGGTACAAGAGGTCGTGAGTTCGAATCTCACCGCCCCGACCATTTCTCAATCGCCAACACTGATTTTGGACTCCCGATTGCATTCCAACTTTTCTCCATCCGCCGGGCCGTTCTCGGCCGACTTGGTTTATGAATTGCCGTCCATTCTCGAGCGGCTTGATTTGGCGCGGCTTTTCCCGGCGCAACAGCCGCTCGAAGTTGAACTCGGCTGCGGCGATGCTTCGTTTATCGCGGAGTATGCGCGGCTGCATCCCGAGCGGAATTTCGTTGGCGTGGAGCGTCTGCTCGGACGCATCCGCAAACTCGATCGGAAGGGGCGTCGTCATGGACTCGCCAACTTGCGCGGGGTGCGGATTGAAAATTCCTATTTCCTCGAGTGGTTGCTGCCTGCGCACTCGGCGAGCGCCATTCATGTTTATTTTCCCGACCCATGGCCGAAGCAGAAACATCGGCGGCATCGGCTGATCAACGAGCGTTTTCCGGCGCTGGCGCAGGCCGCGCTGACGAAAGACGGGCGGGTCTATCTGCGGACGGATCACCGCGAGTATTTCGAGCAAATGCAGGCGGTGTTCGCGGCCAGCCCACAGTTTAAACCTGCGGTTACGCCGCCGGAACTTGCGGCTGTGGTGACAGATTTCGAACGTGATTTTCTGGCGGAAGGAATATCGACCTCTCACGCCGCGTATGCCGTGGTCTAAGTTTTCGCCAGCAGCCCGTCCAAGGCGTGGTGCTGAATTCCGATGAATGCCTTCAATTCCAAGATTCGGCTGCGCGCCGCTGCTTCGGTGAAAGGCGGACGTTCCCGCACCGCGGCAATCATCAGATTCTTCGGCGTGTGTTCGCCGCCGATGAATTCCATGATCTTGGTGCGATAGCCGGCCCATTCGAGAAACAGCGCGCGGAGACCGTCCGTTGCCCACTCGGCCAGACGCTCCTCCATCATGCCGTGACGCAGCACCGCCGCGAGCGGTCCGGGCTTTCCCATCTGTGGGCGCAGTTCCTTGTGGCAACACGGAGCCACGATGATCAACTTCGCACCCAGCTCAATGCCGCGGCGGATGGCGTCGTCCGTTGCGGTGTTGCAGGCGTGCAGTGCGATGAGCCCATCCACCGGCGGCAGGGTGGCCGACGCGATTTCGCCGCGAATGAATTCCAATCCCTCGGCTTTGATTTGCCGGGCAAGTTTGCTGGTGGTTGCTACCAAATCAGGCCGCGCCTCCACTCCAAGCACGCGTGCCGAGTGCCGGCGGGTGCGGACCAGCCAGTGCCAAATTCCGAAAGTCAGATAGCCCTTGCCGCATCCCATGTCGGCCAGAACGAGCGGCGAATCCTGAGGTTTATCCCAGCCGCAATCTTTCGCGAGATGGGAAAAGATCTCGAGATAGTGATTGATCTGCCGATGCTTGTCGGCCATGGAGGCGCGGAGCTTGCCGTCACGATCCAGAATGCCGAGGCCCTACAACCAATCGTTCGCACTGGCATTGAGCAGGCCGGCGTGTTTCTGGTCGTGTTCGGGCGAGGGCGAATTCTGCGCCGATGGTTTATGATCAATGAGCCGCGCCACGCCCGCTTCATTGGAAATGAACTGCCAGTCGCGTTGAGTGGTGCAAAGGAGACCGCTGCGGAAAGCCTTCCCAAGCTGGTCGCGCAGCCAGGGCGCGGCCTGACTGGCCGGTAAATTTTTTGTTTCGTCACGCGTGGCGTAGCGAAAAGTCAGCGAGAGATGAGGAGTTCCCTTCAGCATGACGAAGCGGCCGAGCACCTTCTCAGGTGAATCTGCGGTCGTGACCGGTGAAGACAACACCAGCCGCGCGAACGTCCCGCGCGCGAAGCTCTCCGCGAGTTTGGCGCAAATCTGATCCGCTGGCTCGATTACCGGCATTGTGCGTTCAGCATGCCCGCGAGGCGTGGTAGATGCGAGTGCAACCTTCCAGCTGCGGAGACTGGTGGTTGCAATGCGCCGCGATTTGCCGCTACAAGTAACCCGCGATGAATCCCCCAGCTACTCCCGTCGAGCAACCCCACCTCGAGCGGCGCTTTGGTTTGCTGCAAGCCACGGCGCTAAACATGTCGAACATGATTGGCGTTGGTCCCTTCATCACCATCCCAGCGTTGATGACCGCTCTGGGTGGTCCGCAAGCGATGGTTGGTTGGTTTGTTGCGCTCCTGATCGCCATTCCGGACGGCATGGTCTGGAGCGAACTGGGCGCGGCGATGCCGGGATCGGGTGGCTCCTATGTTTATCTGCGGGAAGCTTTCGGTCGCGCAACGCTTGGCCGCTTGATGGCGTTCCTGTTCATCTGGCAATTCATCCTGAGCGGCCCGCTGGAAATCGCCTCCGGCTGCATCGGCTTCGCTCAATACCTGGGATACCTTTTCCCGTCGCTCACCAAACCAGAAAACATTCGCCTCGCGCGTGCCGTCGCGGCTGGCGTCGCCGCGTTGACGGTGGTGTTGCTCTATCGACGGATCACCACGATTGGCCGGATTACCATCAGCCTTTGGGTTGGCACGCTGCTCACCGTTGGCGCGGTGATTGTGAGTGGGGCGTTAAACTTCGATGCCCGGCGCGCTTTCGACTTTCCGCCCGGGGCGTTTAATTTTTCCTGGGGCTTTTTGCTTGGCCTCGGCGCGGCCTCGCGGATCGGCATTTACGATTACCTCGGTTATTACGACGTGTGCTACATCGGCGGCGAAGTGAAGTCGCCTGGGCGCGTCATTCCGCGGTCGATCCTCATCAGTCTGGTGGCCGTGGCGGCGATTTATTTTGCGATCAACCTGTCGCTGATCGGCGTGGTGCCCTGGCGCGAATTCGTCCCCGCCAAAGATCCACCCGACGCCGTGGCCTCCATGTTCATGGAAAAGCTGTACGGCTCGAAGGTTGCCGGCGTGTTCACCGTGATGGTGTTGTGGACTGCCGTCGGTTCGGTCTTCGCCTTGATGCTGGGCTACTCCCGCATTCCGTACGCCGCGGCGCAGAACGGTGACTTCTTCAAGATCTTTGGCCGGTTGCATCCCACGAAGGATTTTCCGCACGTCTCCTTGCTGCTGATCGGGGTGGTATCCATTGTGTGCAGCTTTTTGCCGCTGATGACGGTGATTGATGCGCTGCTGATCACGCGAATTCTAGTGCAGTTCATCGGCCAGATCGTGGCGGTAATTCTGTTGCGCCGTCGGGCGCCCGCGCTGGAGCGGCCGTATCGCATCTGGTTGTATCCCGTGCCTTGCTTCGTGGCATTGGTGGGCTGGCTCTTTGTCTTCGGCACGGCAGATGTGAAGCTGATCCTGTTCGGTCTCGGCACGCTGCTGGTTGGACTGATCTTTTTCCTCCTCTGGTCCTGGCAGACAAAACGCTGGCCTTTTGGTCCGGCCTCGGTTTTAGATAACGGCGCATCCACAACCGAAATTCCCAAATGAAAATCCGATGCCTGCTGCTGCTATTACCGCTTCCGCTGAGCGCCCAGATTCCCGCGCCGGCGTTTCCGGATGGCGTCGGCATGAATATTTACTTTGTCACCGGTCACGAGCGTGATCTCGACCTCATTGCGGCTGCGGGCGTCAAGTTCGTGCGCATTCCGGCGCAACCCTGAAGATTCATCTCACGGGCATGCCCCAATATCACGTGCTCAGCCAATCCAAACCCGCGGCGAAGCCCGGTGCAAAATGATTTCGGTTGTTTCGCCCGAAACTATTTACGACCCTGCGCCCAGCCATGATCAGCACGCGTCTGGACGTCAAAAAGACCTACAAGCTCTACATCGGCGGCAAGTTTCCGCGCAGTGAGAGCGGTCGCTATCTCGCGGCGAAATCCGTGAGCGGCGACCACCTCGACAATTTCGCCCACGCATCGCGCAAAGACTTTCGCGACGCCGTCGTGGCGGCGCGTGCGGCCGGGGGGGGCTGGAGCAAGGCCACGGCGTACAACCGGGGGCAGATTCTTTATCGCGCCGCGGAGATGCTGCAAAACCGCGCGTCCGAACTGGTGAACGAAATTGGCCGCGCCACAGGTGTGAGCGCCGCGAAGGCGAAGCGCGAAGTGGCTCTCGCCATTGACCGGTTGGTTCACTTTGCGGGCTGGACCGACAAGTTCGCCCAAGTTTTTGGCAGCGTGAATCCGGTCGCGTCGTCCCACTTTAATTTCACCACACCCGAACCCGTGGGGGTGGTGGTCGTGTTGGCGCCGGATGAGCCAGCGCTGCTTGCCTTGGTGTCGCTCGTCGCCCCAATTATTCTCAGCGGCAATACTTGCATCGTGGTTGCGTCGGAGAAATATCCGCTCCCGGCGGTGACCTTTTCCGAAATTCTCGCCACGAGCGACTTGCCCGGCGGCGTGATCAACCTGCTCACCGGGAAGCGCGCGGAATTGGCGCCGCATATCGCCTCGCACATGGATGTGAATGCGGTGGTGGATGGGGCGGGCGACGCGGAAATGAGCGCCAAGTTGCAGGGTGGGGTGGCGATCAACCTCAAGCGCTACGCGAATCATTCGCTCTCCGCTGCGGATTGGTTCACGAACAAGGGCGAGGATGCCTATTGGATTCAAGCCACAGTTGAGTTCAAAACGGCGTGGCATCCCATCGGATTGTAACGGCTTTTGTCGGCCGCCCGGCAAGGCATCGACAGCGGCGCGTGGTTTTCCTAGCTTCAAGGGCGTGAAACTGACGTGCCCAAAATGTCAGGCTGAAATTCCCGCCGCCGATTTCAACGTCGCCACGGACATCGCGCTCTGCCGGCAATGCGAAGAAACTTTCAGTTTCGCTGAACTGAGTCAGGACTGTGAGGCAGTGGACGTGGATGTTTCGCGGCCGCCGCGCGGCGCGTGGCATCGCAGTCAGGGAAATGAATTCGAAGTTGGCGCGGTGTCGCGTTCTGGAATCGCATTTTTCCTGGTGCCCTTCACTTTGTTTTGGTCCGGATTATCTCTCGGCGGGATCTACGGTTCCCAATTGGCGAAAGGACAGTTCAATCTGGAGCAATCTTTGTTTGGCCTGCCCTTTCTGGCTGGGACCCTGATCCTCGTCCCCATCACTTTGATGGCGATATTCGGCAAGGTAGTCGTGCGCAGTTCCGGGGATTCGGGCGGTGTCTTCATCGGAGTCGGGTCGATTGGTTGGACGCGAAAATTTCGCTGGAGTGAGATTCGGCGGGCGCGCATGTCGTTGACCAAGTGGAAACAAAATCACCGCGCGTTGCCGGTCATTGAACTGGAAGCGCCCAAGCCAGTCCGCTTTGGCAGTCAACTTTCCGAGGCGCGCCGTGAATTCATGCTCGCCGTACTGCGGCGGCGGGTTGGTCGCGGTTTCTGAGGTGGTGCGTCCGCGCTGCGTTTCTCAAACTTTTGGCGGGACGAAAGGAAGTCCATGGGCGTCAGCCACCGCCTTGTAGGTCACATGGCCGCCCATGACGTTGATGCCGCCGAGGAGAGCCGGTTGCTTGTGGCAGGCTTCCGCGATGCCAAAATCCGCGATCAGTTCCACGTAGCGATGCGTGACATTGGTCAGTGCTTGAGTGGCCGTACGAGCGTAAGCGCCGGGCATGTTCGCCACGCAGTAATGGGTCACGCCTTCCTCCACGAACACCGGCATTTGATGCGTGGTGGCACGGGAAGTTTCGGCGCAGCCACCTTGGTCAATCGCAATGTCCACCAATACGCTGCCGGGACGCATCATCGCCAGCATGTCGCGTCGGATGAGTTTGGGCGCCTTGGCGCCCGGCACGAGCACCGCGCCGATGAGGAGATCCACTTCTGGCAGCAAGTCCATCAAGTGCGCTTCGTTTGAATACAGCGTGTGGGCCGTATGCAGCGTGATGTCGAGGAAGCGCATCCGTTCGAGGTCCACCTCGAGAATGGTCACGTCGGCGCCGAGACCTTGGGCCATGCGCGCGGCATTGATGCCGGACGAGCCGCCGCCCAGCACGACCACCTTGCCGGGCAACACCCCCGGCACGCCGCCGAGGAGCACGCCGCTTCCGCCAAAGTGTTTGGCGAGAAAGTAGCCACCGACCAGCACGCTCATGCGCCCGGCGATTTCGCTCATGGGCTCGAGCAAGGGCAGGCGCTTGTTAACTTCGATGGTTTCGTACGCGATGCACGTGGCGCCGGATTTGGTCAACGCCTGCGTGAGCGGCTTGCTGGCGGCGAGGTGGAGATAGGTGAACACCAATTGTCCAGGACGCAACAGCGGATACTCGGCGGCCAGCGGTTCTTTGACCTTCACGATGAGATCCGCCTGGTCAAAAACCGCGGCGTGCGAATCCACGAGCTTCGCGCCGGCGCGGTGATATTCCTGATCGGAATAGCCCGCCCCCACACCGGCGCCGTTTTCCACAATGACGGTGTGACCGCGTTTGATGAGTTGATACGCCGCCGATGGCAGCATGGCCACGCGGTATTCCTGGTCTTTGATTTCTCGAGGGACGCCGATGATCATAAAGGAAAATCTGGAGTTTCGTCGGGCTTGATTTCCACCCGCGGCGCGGCGGCCACGTTGGGCGCGGGCGGCGCGGCTTTCTCTGGTTCTGGTGCTTTCGCTGGCTCAGGCGGCGTGGTCACAACCGGCTCGTTGGGCAGTTCCGAGACCTCCACCACCTTGGCTGCGGTTTTGGAATTTTTTTCTGGTTCAGTTGGCGGCACGAGTTCCAAGCGCGCCTGCGCCCGATGAATCAAGGCCAACATCGTAACCGACGACGCGGCTTCTTTTTCCGCGGCTTGGATGCGGGCGAACTCGCCATACACCTCGGTGCGCACTGGTTCATCGCGCGTGACCAATTCTTGCCCCTGCGTGGCGCGCATGGCCAGCAGAATGTGATGACCGTTGATGGTGTCGAGCGGGCGTGCCGGGGCGTAACCGGGTTCCGCGCCATGGACCTCGACCACCAGCCGGGCCGCCAGCAAGGTCGCCAGCACCTGCTGGACGAGCTTGGTGGGAATGCCGAGTTCACGGGACATCTGTTGAACTGTCGCCGGGGCCAAGCCCTGATGGTAGTGCTGGCCAATGCAGGTCATGAGGCGCAGCGCCACGAATTCGCGCCCGCGTTGGTTCACATTTTCCGCGATGCGCTCCTGCAAATAGGATTCGCGATTCTGGAACGCGTACGCCACCTGCGCGCCGAACAGCACAATCACCCAGACCGTGTACAGTCCCAGCATCAGCAAGGGAATAAGCGCCAGGCCGCCGTAAAGTTTGCTGGCATTTACCGCGCGCGAACCGAGGTAGAGGCTGAACACGTTGAAGGAGTGCCAAGCGGTTCCCGCCAGCGCCCCGCCCACGAGGGCGGCGCCAAAATTGACCTTCGTGTTCGGCATTAATTTATAGACAAGCGCGAAGGTGAGTGTGATCACAATCACCGGCAGCAGCTGGGAGAACACCGGTTCGAGGATGGGTACTTGGGTGAGCAGAGCGCGGGTTTTCTGGAAATAGGATCCGCTGGCCAGGCCGACCGCCCCGACGAGGAGCAGCGGGCCGAGGGTGATGGTCGCCCAGTAAAGAACGACCCGGGAAAGCCAGTTGCGTCCGTGCGTCACACCCCAGATGTCGTTGAAGGTCTCCTCCACCCGCGTCAACATGACGATGGCGGTCCAAAACAGGAAGATAACCCCGACGACGCCGATCCGGCCGCTGTAAGCGTTTTGGATCAGGTCGTGGATGTATTTCGCCGCTTCCTTCTGGGCGGCGTCCACCCGGGCGTCACGGATGGGAGCGGTGACCGTGTTCGTGGAGTCGGCGGGTGCCGCGGTTGGGATGGGGTGATCTGCCGGCAGGGTGGATGTCTGGTTGGTTTCCGAGGAAACGACCGGAGGCGGCGGCGGCCCGTATTCCCCGACGTGCGCGGGTATCATCTGTGCAACGAACCGTTCGACGAACACCTGGATTTGCTCCTGGCCTTCGGATTTCAAAAACATGGTCGTGACGCTCATCGCCACGGCCAGCATGGGGATGAGTCCGAGCAGGGTGGTAAAGGAGAGCGCCGAAGCGCGGACCGGGCAGCGGTTGCGGACGAAACTCCGCCAGACCAGCACCCAAAAATGGACGAATTTTTCGAACCGCGTCAGGTTCGACTCGACCGAAAAAATCTCGTCCTTGGCCGTACCGAACGTGCCGGTCACGATCCGGATCAGGCGGGCGAGAGATTTTTTCGACATGACGCTGCCGTCACGTTGGCAAAGCGGGCGCGGCAAGTCAACCGAGGCAGCGACACCCGCTCACTTTCAACTTTGAACTCCCCGAGGTGGAGTTTACTCTCCGCGCATGGCACGGAAGACGGCGACGGAATCGGAACATCGCGGATTTGCGGACTTCATTGGAGTCGCGTTACTCGCGGTGGCCTTGCTGTTGCTTGTGGCCCAACTCTCTTTCGATCGCTGCGATATTCCGTCCCTCTGCACGCCGCCGAACAAGAATCTGCACAATTGGATCGGGCCGCTGGGCGCACACCTTGCCCACTGGTTTTTTGTGCTCTTCGGCGTCGGGGCCTATCTGCTGCCGGTTCTGTTTGGCGCGTTTGGCCTGGCTTATCTTTTTAACTTCCTTGGCTCACTGCGCGCGCATTCGCGATGGAGCGTCGTCTGGGCAATCATCCTCGTGGGTTCGCTCACCGGGTTGCTGCACATGATGGATGGCTCGCAGGTTGCCGGCAGCATCCGCTATCGCATCGGCGCTCATTTCATCGGCGGTTTTCTGGGTTACATCCCGTACGAGTATTTGCTGTGGATGCTGGGTACCGTGGGCGCGATCATTGTTTATTCAACCCTTTGTCTGATCAGCTTGCTGTTTTTGACCAGTTTCCGCCTCGGCGAATGGTTGCGGGCCAAGTTCACCGGCGAGCCGGTCACCACGGGATTGAGTCCGGAAGAGGCCGCTTTGGAACGCAAGGCGCGCGATTTGCAGAAGCAGGCGCGGAAGCTGGAGGAAGAGGTCGCGCGCACTAGCGGTACCGCAAGCACCGCCACCACCACCGCCCCCGGGCCGGTTTTGGGGCAGGATTTGAAACCCGTACCGCCGCCGAACGTGCGGGATCTCAGCGTGCCGCAAGCCAAGGCTGGTCGCGCGAAGAAGTCCGCGGCCGAACCGGCCAAGGATATCCAGCCGGCGGACGAGGGCGAGGTCATCTCGCCGCGTGAACTTGGTTCCGCTTCGGCGGAGGATGTTCTGGGACGCAAATCAGACGCGCCCGCAAAGCCGGCCAAGGTGGACGAGACGAAAGGGGACGGGAAGCAAGCCGATGCCAAGTCGGAGGGAAAAGGCGAAGGCGAGGCGGAGGCCAAACCCGGGGAGGAAAAGCCCGCCGATCCCAAAGCGGAACCGGTTATCACGATTTCTGGCATCACCCCGGCGCGTCCAAAGCCCAAGAAGCCCAAGCCCATCACCGTTGCCTCCACGCCGATCATCGGGAACTACCAGTTGCCGCCGCTGGATTTTCTCCAGCACCCGGACCTGACGGTCAAGCCTACGGAGTCAAAGGAGGAACTGCTCGCCAACGCACGGTTGATGCAGCAAACGCTGGCGCAGTTCGATATTCCGGTGGAACTCGGGGACATCACCAAAGGTCCAACGATCACTCGCTACGAACTGCATCCGGCGCCGGGCGTGAAGCTGGAGAAGATTCAGGCGCTGTCCAACAACCTCGCGGCCGCACTCAAAGCGGAACGCATCCATATTCTCGCCCCGGTGCCGGGGAAAAGTTCGGTCGGTGTTGAAGTTCCGAATCCCGTCAAGACGAAGGTCATCATGCGCGACCTGTTCGAGACGGAGGAATGGCGCAACGCAAAATCCCGCGTGCCGATTGCTTTGGGCAAGGACGTTTACGGTCACCCCATCATCGCCGATTTGGCGGAAATGCCGCATTTGCTGATCGCCGGCAGCACCGGCTCGGGTAAGTCAGTTTGCATCAACTCGATCATTGCGTCGCTGCTCTACCGTTTCACTCCGGACCAGCTGCGGTTCGTGATGATTGATCCCAAGGTGGTGGAGTTGCAGCAGTACAACGTGCTGCCCCATCTCGTTGTGCCCGTTGTGACGGATCCGAAGAAAGTGATTCTGGCGTTGCGCTGGGTGGTGAGCGAGATGGAGAAGCGCTATCAGATTTTTGCCCGCGTCGGGGTGCGCAACATCGGTTCGTTCAACTCGCGACCCAAGAACAAACCGCTCCCGCAACAGGAACTGGAATTGCCGCTCAAAGCGAAGAAGGAAAAGGTGGAGCCCGGCGCCGAAGGCTTCGCGGTGGAAGTGGATGAGGAAATCGTCGTGCCGCGCGAGGACGACATCATCATTCCGGAAAAACTTTCTTATATCGTGGTCATCATCGACGAGTTGGCGGACCTGATGTTGGTCGCGCCGGCGGATGTGGAAATGGCCATCGCACGCATCACCCAAATGGCCCGTGCGGCAGGCATCCATTGTATCGTCGCCACCCAGCGGCCGAGCGTGGATGTCATTACGGGCGTGATCAAAGCGAACATCCCGGCGCGGATTGCGTTCCAGGTGGCCAGCCGCGTGGATTCGCGGACGATTCTCGACGCGATGGGCGCGGACAAATTGCTCGGCAAGGGCGACATGTTGTACCTGCCGCCCGGTTCGGCGAAATTAATCCGGGCGCAAGGCGCGCTCATTACCGACCAGGAAATCAACAGCATCGTCGAGTTCATTGCCAAGCAGGCGCAGCCGAGCTACGAGATGGAGATTCATCAGCAGCTTTCGAAGCCAACGAGTGTGGTGGGTGACGAAAGCGGGATTGATGAAGATGAGGAGATCGTGCAGCAATGCATCGAGGTCATCCGCAGCGAACAGAAAGCGAGCGTGTCCTTGCTGCAACGCCGCTTGCGCCTCGGTTACACCCGGGCGGCGCGCATCATGGACGAACTGGAAAATCGCGGCATCGTCGGCCCGAGCAAGGGCGCGGAGCCGCGGGACATTCTAATTGATCTCGATGGTGGCGGAGCGGACGGCGCCGGGCAGAGCGCAGTTTGAGCCGGGAAGCCGGTGCGCCTCAGATACCTTCGTAACACTTGTAAAGCCGGTCGTTCAGGAAGACGCGGCAACGCTGACCAAACAGGAGCTTTCGTTCCTTCTCGATTCGCACCGTCAGCCGCTCAGTTTTCCCCACCTGCAGGGTGTGGGTTTCCGTCAGCGGCTCATCGAAAAGGCGCACACTGTTCTTCACCTCGCGCTCGTTCACGCGAATGCAGAGCTGACCGAGCAACTGGTTGAAGGCGTATTCGACCAGATTGCGCTCCCGGGCGCCCACTGCCAGTTTGAATTTCATATCGCTGGCTTAACCCTGAGCAAATGGATTGCCATGCGGTTTTCCCAGTTGTTGCTGCCGCCAAGGCGGGGCTTTTTGTAAAGTTGGCGGACGGCTCTCGGGGCGAGTGATCGCAATTGGGACAGTCTCTTGATGACGATGTGAGCGCCAGCGGTTTGGGGCTTGGAATCAAAAGGCCGCCTTTCGGCGGCCAGCTACAAGAAGGGGATAGATTTGAGTCAGGCTTGGCGGCGACGGGCAAATCCCAGCAAAGCAATTCCGCCCATCAGACCGTAGGAGAGAGTCGAAGGTTCGGGAACAACCACGAGCAAGCCGTCGGCCCACGCGTTTCCAACGGTGGAACCCAGACCAGAGCCTAGAATCAGCGTGTCAAAGCTCTCCGGCGCGGCGCCGGTGATGGTACGGCTGAGGATATCGTCCACGTAAAAATTCAGGGTGGTGCCATCGTACATTCTTTCGATGGTAAACTTATGCCAGCCGATCGATCGATTTGGCGAACCGGGGGCATCCAGATTAAACCAACCGGTGTTCGCGCCCGTAACCACGCGGGCTTGGTATTTCGTCCCGTTGTACACTTCGCCCGCCATGGTTACGGAGTTGTATTTTCCAATGGCCAAAAGTTGGCCGAGTGTACCATTGGCGGTGGTTCCGCCGTTGGGCAGCCCCGTTCCCCCCGAATAGCCGCGGATTTCGTTGTAGAAGCGCGTAGCCGTGCCGGAGTTGTCATACCAAAAAGAGCTGAAAATCGCGTAGCCACTCAGTTCGCTGCCGCCGTTATCGGCGATGAGATTGTGGTGCATGCGGTCGAGTGAATTATCCAACAAGGCACTGTAGGTGCCACCGCTGGGTTCGACGTTGGCGGTATTATCGATCGCCAGCGGACTGGTTGCCGTGGTGGTCCAAGCGGAGAGCAATCCACTTTCGAAATTCTCTGAAAACACCATGGTGGCGGCTTGGGCCCAGGTTAGACTCAAAAAGATCCCGATAACTGCAGCGAAGGCATGGCAAAATCTTTTCATAAGCACCTGAAGATTTCTATCTGGTAAAATGGACTCTGCCACCCTTGTTTCACATCTGTCAACGGTCAAGCGATTCACTTTCGGGAAAAGGCGTCACATAATGATGTGGGGGGAGGCTCGCCATGCGTGAGCCCACCGCCCCCTCCTAACCGGCCGCAATCCGTGCTTACAAGTTGGAGATTGAATCAGCTATTGCGCCTGTCACTGGTTTGTCCAGGGAGATGAACCGCCAATGCGTCTTTTGGCAAGGGCTTAACTGTTCCCGCCTTGATGGTATGGTCTCGATACTTCGAGATTCCCTCAGGAGTTCACGACTTTATCCACCCTCCCCGTTGATCCAAAGTGGGAGCTTTGACAAGGCTGTCCGAGTCAGCTAAAATTTCCATACTTCGGGAAATTGTGAGCGCAAGTCAGAGGACGGGAATGTTTTCAGGGACAAATCTATGTGCTTCAGCTTTCAGGATTCTGCCGGCCAGATTTGTTCAAGTTGTACCTGCTTTCGCCGAGTAGATCGGTTGGGTATGCGTCATGTCTCTTCCGCCTCAAAAGGCTAAGCTGGGATTGCGGTTCGTGTTGCTTTGGGCGCTGGTGGCGCAAAGCGTCTCGGCTGCGCTGCCCTACGAACCCGTTTCCGCTGATCCACTGTTGCAAGCATGGCGCTGGCGGACGTACCCGGAACTCAACGGCTTGGGTGCCCAGTGCATTTTCGAGGGAGATCACGGTGTCGTTTGGTTTGGCGGTACAGAAGGGGCATGGAGTTACGACGGGATCGAATGGCAGCGGCATTCAAATCGTGAAGGGATGGGGGGCGATGTCGCATCCATCTGCCAGGGAAGAAACGGAGGAATGATTTTTGCAGGCCATTGGGGAATTTCCGAAGTCCGCAACGGGCAATACCGGCGGATGCTGCGCTTTCCCAATGAACAAGCGGTGGAAATCCGCAAGGTCACCACTGATCATAATGGAAATCTATGGGCGGCGACGAGTATTGGTGCACTGTATTTTGATGGAGACATGTGGACCCTGTTCCGCCTTCAGGCGCAGCCCGACCTCATTATTACCAATTACGTGGGCCAGTCGGTCAACGTGGAAATCCTGCCCGCGTTCATTCAAGAGAAGATTCTTGCGGGTAAAACGCTTTCAACCAGTGGCGACGGTCTAGCGTCCAACTTTTCGGACTTGTGCGTGGATGAGTCGGGAAAAGTGTGGCTCGGTTTGGATTCAGGACAAATCATCTGGTGTCAGAATCCCGGCACGACCAACCGAGGCTGGGGCGCTGTTACGGCAGCGGAAGGGCTTTCGCTTGGTCGGTCGCCAACCCTGCTTTCTCGGCGCGGAGGCGAGTTGTGGGTGGGTTATGCATCGGATTCGGCGTTCCTCAATGTCTTCGACGGACAGAAGTGGAGTTCAATAAGCCTGCGGGATGTCGGGATAGCCGAGAATTGCGGTGGATTGGTTGAAACTCGTGACGGCGCCGTGTGGCTCGCGGGGCGCTACTCGGTAGGAGTTTATCGCAAGGGGAGGTGGACCCGGTACGAGAAGCCGGCTGTGCCGATTCCGTTGGCGAGGAATTTCATCTTCGAATCATCCGATGGCGCGATCTGGATTGGTGGTCCAAACACCGAGATCGTGCGTTTGGATTATGAAACCCCGCGGTGGCGGATGTACCACGGACTGAATTTTCAGTGGGAGAGCCCGGGTGGCGCGGAGTGGTTTTTGAGCAGTGAGGGGCGCGTGGTGTTGCATGAGACCAACCGCTGGTTCAGCTTGGGGCCGGAGGATGGTTTGCCGGATGCACCGGTCGCCCTCGTCGGCACGCGCACGGGTGAAATCTGGGTGGCGGGCAGCCATGCGCACACTGCGGCAACGGCACGCTTCGACGGCCGGAGTTGGGTGCGCACGCTCCACGGCGAACTGTCGTGGGGCATCGAGCAACGGTCGGTTTTCGAATCTTCGGACGGTTCGATCTGGTTTGCGGCAACCGTGGATTCTTCCGGGCCACGGGAACACCGCGCCGGCATTCTCCAATACCGAAATGGCAATTGGATTCACCACCATCAGCCGGGCCGCATTCCCACAGGCGGCAATGATCAAAACCCGGCGACCCTACTTCCGGCCACACAGCGTCCGGAACCGGTGGGCAAGTTTGTATGCATGGGCGAATCTCCGGACCGCAAGATCTGGGCGGGCCGAAACCTGCTGGTTTATTTCGACGGCAGCAAATGGAGCACGCTGACGCCACCCGAAGGCGTCCGCTGGGGAACGATCCAGACAGCGCTCACGACGCACGATCGGGAGTTTTGGATCGGCTCAGCGCAATTCGGCGCGTTACGTTATGACGGCAGTAACTGGAGCCAGTTTCAGGGACGCTCAAATCTGGTGGCCAATGCCGTGCGCGGCCTTGCGGAGACAAGCGATGGCACCGTGTGGGCAGCCACGGATCGCGGTTTCAGTCGGTTCGACCGGCAACGCTGGACGGCAGACGTCATCCCCGCGGAACTCACCATCGGCCACGAAGCGGGAAACTTGAAAGCTACCGCGTCCGGCGCGCTTTGGGTGAATCATTTTCCGTCCGCATGGATGAAGCGTGCTTGGCCAAAGTCCAAGCCAGCCGAGTACACAAATTTCTGGACCCTACGCCATCAATCGGCCGGGAAGCCACCCGAGACCACCCTGGTGGCGGCACCCAAGGAAGTGTCCAGCGGCGGCAATTTCTCCGTCGCCTGGAGTGGGGCGGAACCATGGTCGGACCGCGAGGCGCTTTTGGAGTATTCCTTCCGCCTGGATGGCGGGTTGTGGTCGGCTTTTTCTGCCGACAGAATGCATGCCTTCTTCGGACTGGCTAGCGGTGCGCACCGACTGGAGGTGCGGGCGCGCGATCATGATTTCAACGTGGATCCGACTCCGGCGGTTCACGAATTCAAAGTTCACCCGCCGGTCTGGCAGGAGGGTTGGTTCATCGCGTTGCTCGTAGGGTTCTGCGGGATGATAATCGCTCTGGCGACGCGCTTGTTTTTGAAGCAGCGGAATTTGCGGAAACTAAATCGCTTCCTGGAGAGCGAAATCAAAGAGCGCGTTCAAGCCGAGGCGGCTGCGGTCGCGAGCAAGGAGCGTTTCCGCGAACTGGCGGAAACCATCGAGGAAGTCTTTTGGATTCGCGATGTCGATCAGAACCAGATAATTTATGTCAGTCCGGCCTACCAGCGAATCTTCGGCCGCAGTTGTCAGAGCGTCTATCAGTCTCCACTTGCCTGGCTGGAGGCCGTTCATCCCGAAGATCGTGAGCGAGTGCAGCAGGCGGCCGCGACGCAACAAGCCTCTGGCAAGTATGACGAAGAATACCGCATTCTCCGACCCGATGGCGAGGTGCGCTGGATTCAGGACCGGGCCTTTCCCGTGGGCGGCAAAGATGGTCGTATTGCTCGCATCGTCGGTGCGGCGCGAGATGTGACAACCCAGCGGCTCGCCGAACTCAAAGTCGCCCAACTTGCGGCCTTCCCCGAACTAAACCCAAATCCGGTGCTGGAGTTTGATTCTGGGGGCAAACTCAAGTACGCCAATGACGCAGCTTCGGCGCTGGCGCAATCGCTCGGGTTGCCCTCGGTGAATCACTTGCTGCCGCCCGAAACCGGCGCCATCGTTGCGGAATGCCTGGCGACCAACTCGCCGCGCACGCGATTTGAAACCAGCATCGGTTCGCGGACACTTTCCTGGTCCTTCTATCCCATCGCCAAGCTTCACACCGTTCATTGCTACCTCGGTGAAATCACCGAACGTTTGCATCTCGAAGCTGAATTGCGGCAGGCGCAAAAGATGGATGCCGTTGGCCAGCTGGCTGGCGGCGTGGCGCACGATTTCAACAACATCCTGGCAGCGATGATCCTGGACGTGGAACTGCTTACCATGGATCCCGGGCTGACGGCTTCCGTTCGACAGTCCCTGGCCGAACTAAAATCCTCCATCGAACGCGCGCGCACTCTTACACGTCAGTTGCTCGCTTTCGGCCGCCGGCAGGTAATGCAGCCGCGCGTGCTCGATTTGAACCAGGTTGTCCGGCAGTTCGTCAAAATGCTGGAGCGGATTCTGGGTGAAGACATCCGGCTGGAATTGCGTTTGGCGGCCCAGCCACTGATGGGCCGGGCCGATGCCGGCATGCTCGAACAAACCCTCATGAATCTCGCGGTCAACGCCCGGGACGCCATGCCGCGTGGCGGAACCTTGATGATCACCACGGCGGAACGGAATCTTTCCCCGGCGGAAGCGGATCAAATTCCGGAGGCTAAGCCTGGACATTATGCCAGTCTCATCGTGGCGGATAACGGATCGGGAATTGCGCCCGAGATTTTGCCCCGCATTTTTGAACCGTTCTTTACCACCAAGGAACTTGGAAAAGGGACCGGCCTCGGTCTCTCGACGGTCTTCGGTATTGTTTCCCAACATGGCGGCGTGGTCACGGCCCGTAGCGAACTGGGCCACGGCACGTCCTTCGAAATCCTCCTGCCCGCATGCGCCGCCACCGATCCGCCCAGCGCGCCTGACTTCAAAGCCACACCACCGCGGGGAAACGGTGAGACCGTCCTGCTCGTCGAAGACGAAAATTCGGTGCGCAAACTGACCCGGAAACTACTGGAAAAGTTCGGCTACCTGGTGCTGGAAGCCGCCAACGGCCGCCAGGCACTCGAGGTCAGCAGCCAGCATGCGGGGGTGATTGATCTATTGCTCACCGACATCGTCATGCCGGAGGGCATGGACGGGAATGAGCTGGCGCACCGCCTCGTCACGCAGTATCCCCGGCTTCGTGTCATCCTCACCAGCGGCTACAGCCCGGAGATGGCTGGCCGGGAGATCTCGCTCAAGCCCGGACAGCGGTATCTCCAAAAGCCGGTGCCGCCCCCTGATTTGCTGCTCGCCGTACGGAAGTTATTGGACGAGTGACGCGAAAATAACGTGGTTGCCCAGTAGCCCCCAGCACTGCCCGTCTGCGGCCAAGCCGATCCTGCAAAGTGCGCTGCAAACACCAGGCCGCAAGGGGAGGATAAACCGGTCTTGAGAAAAGGAGTGGAGTTGTAAGAGTTAATTCATTCTTCAGCCACGGATTGAAAACGGATGTTCCAATTCGAAATCTGTGTTTCATCTGTGGCTGATCCACCGCATCGCCTTCTCCGCCAGCGTGTCGAAGGCGGTCACGCAGAGTTCGAGGTGTTCTTCCTTCGTGTCCTCGATTTTGTTGTGGCTGATGCCGTGCAGGCTTTGGACGAACATCATCACGGTCGGCACGCCCGCGCGCGCGACTTCGGCGGCGTCGTGCAACGGGCCGCTCGGCAGCCGATGCGATTGGCCGCACGTCTCGCGAATCGCCTCGTCGCACAGCGCGATGAGGTCGTCGTGGAACGGGCGCGGGTCAATCTGCCAGATGCGTTCCCAACTCACCTTCACGTCGCCTTCCGTGGCGAAGCGTTCGCTCGCCGCTTTCGCTTCCGCCAACATCGTCGCGAGTTTGGTGGCATCAAGGTGACGCTGATCGAGCGTAATGCGGCATTCCTCGACGACGCTAGTGACGATGCCGGGCTTGGTCGTGCACGAGCCGATGGTGCAAACACCGCCGTAGTGGGACAGGCGTCCCGCCTGTCCAGTGGCAGGAAGCAAATTCGAGGACTCTCCGGTCTGGCCATGCGCCCACTGGACAGGCGAGACGCCTGTCCCACTAGCACTGCTGCGCTCGGCAATTTCATAAATCTCTTGTGCCATCTTCCCGGCGGCGAGGAAGGCGTCTTTGCGACGATTCATCGGTGTGCTGCCGGAATGCGCGGCCTGGCCGTGAAACGTGATGGCATGTCGCTCCACGCCGAACGTGCCGAGCACAGCGCCGAGCGGCAGATCGAGATCCAGCAACACCGGCCCTTGCTCGATGTGCAGCTCGATGTAGGCGGCGGCGTTTTCGAGTTCCGTGCCGCTTTCCTTCACGCGCTCGAAATCAATGCCGATGTTTTTCAGTGCGTCGGGGAGTTTGACGCCTTGCTTGTCCACGAGTCCGCGCGCTTCGTTCATGTCGAGATTGCCGGAGCACGCGGACGAGCCGAATAAGCTTTTGCCGAACCGCGCGCCTTCTTCGTCGGCCCAATCCACGAGGCGCACTGTGACGGGCGGCATGCCGTTGTATTGCGCGTTGATGCGACGGAGAATTTCCACGCCGGCGATGACATTCAGGCAGCCGTCGAGCCAGCCGCCGTTGGGAACGGAATCCATGTGTCCGCCGATGAGCAGCGCCTTTTCCGATTCGCCGCGCAGGGTGAACCACGTGTTGCCCGCAGCGTCGTTGTGAATTTCCACCGGCAACGGCGCGAGTTTGGACTGCAGCCATTCGCGCGCCTTTGTCCAGATGGGCGTGAAGGCGATGCGTTGCGCGCCGTTCTCATCGCCCGTGAGCGCGCGGAGTTCCTTGAGTTCAGCGACGGTGCGTTTGGGATTCAGCGGCGTGCTCATGGCGGGAGTGCTCGGTTCGTGTGGCCTAGCTTGTATCGCCTCGCAAACCGAAACAACCACTTTTCGGAGGCGATGCTCGACAGCGGGAGTTCTTCTGTCTAGTTCCCGCGTTCGCAAGCAATTCAGGAGACAGAAAATTTTGTATTTATGAGGGATTTCTCCTGGTGTCGCCTCACCATGCTGATTTCCGCAGCTCTCAGTTTAACCAAGATGCCATCGCAGGCGCAAAGCACGGCGTTTACTTATCAAGGCCGGTTGAATAACGGCGCGAATCCCGCCAGCGGCCTCTACGATTTACGATTTGCGCTGCTCCTGGGAGCAACCAGTTGCTTGGCCATTGGCCCGGTAATTTCGAATTGGAGCTCGATTAGCAATAGCCTCTTCACGGAAGGTGGATCTGAAACGCCGGTTAGAGAAACTCGAGCAGCGGCTTGATCGTAAAACTGCCCTTCCAAAATAGTCGGTCTCGACGCGGCGCGGAGCAGTAGTGGAGTCGCCCCGTTTGCACTTGTCACCAGCGGGAGAGTAACGCTTTGCGTCCGGTGGTGTTTTTACGACTGACAATCGGAGGTGATTTAGCCGATGCTCCGCGTGATGAACCGTTCCTTCATTTTTTCCTGGCTACGCTGGTCGGTCGTCGCAGTCTTGTGTTCTGGCCTTTGTATTTCGAGGCTGGTCTTGGCGGCGGGGCTGCCCACCACCAACGGGCTTGCGCTCTGGCTGGGCGCGGATTCAGGAGTCAGCACCAATGGGGTCGGAAAGGTCACTACTTGGTCAGATCTGTCTGGCGCGGGACACGCCGCCACCCAAGCTTCTGCCAGTGCTCAGCCGGCGTTGGTAACCGGCGGGTTGAATGGGTTGCCGGTGGTCCGTTTCTCCGGCAGCCAGTTCATGAACTTGTCCGGGCAGGTGCTGACGTCGCAGGTGTTTTCCATCATCGTGGTCACGTGCGACACCAGTGCCTCGACCAGCTACCGAGAATTGTTTTCCAATTGGGCCTCGGCTTACGGGGGCACATCGATCTTTTTTGGCACAACGTCGCAGTCGCCCGTGCGCGCCCGGTTTACCGATGACTTTGGCGGCGCGAGCACGGGCCAGACCGGCGTGGGCACGTTGACGAATCCGGCCACGCACTTCATCTTCAGCGGCATTAGTGGCAGCAACCACGTGTCTTTGTACCAGAACACTGGCCTCCTCACGAATCGCCCTTCCGCACTTTCCAGTCGTACGCTTACCGGCAGCTACGTGATCGGCCAGCAGGGTTCGCTCAACGGAGAGTACTGGAATGGCGACATCGCGGAGTTGCTCGTTTACAACCGTGAGGTGAGTGCCGGTGAATTGGCGGACATTTGGCAATATCTGTTGTCCAAGTACCTGCCGGGCAATCTGCCCCCTAGCATCCAATCCATCGCCAGCGGGCAGAACCAGGCCGCCATCACTTTCTCAATGGCCCGGCGGACGAATTACTATGTCGAGACGATCAGTTCTCTCACTGCCACCAACTGGACCACGCTCACTCAATTCTCCAACTCCCTCTCGGTTTCGAATGTGACGATTCTGGATCCCCTGACCAACGCGCAACGATACTACCGCCTGCGCTTGGGGCCCTGACGCCCTCCGCAATTTGCTTGGGCTAGGCCGGAGCCGGACAGTGCCCTGGCCAGTTTTCTAAACCGTGACATGCGCGCAGCGTAGGTATAGCGGCGTTCTCTTCGTGCTGGATATCGACAAGTATATCGGTGCATGGTTCACTCCAGGCAATCGCGGTTTGGGAAATCGGGTGCATAGGGATAATGTTTATGAAGCAACTTCCGGGTTCTGTTTTATTTCTCCTCCTCACTTGTTTTGCGGTGCTGTCTTTGCGCGCTCAAACCACCGCCTTCACGTACCAAGGCCGGCTGAATGAAGGCGCGAATTCCGCCAACGGGAGTTACGATCTGCGCTTTGCGCTGTACGACGCCGCGAGCGGCGGCGTGCAACAGGGCGCAACGTTCACGAACTCTGCCACTGGCGTAACCAATGGTCTGTTCGTGGTGGCGTTGGACTTCGGCGATCAATTCCCTGGCGCGAATCGTTGGTTGGAAATCGGTGTGCGCACCAATGGCGGTGGCACCTTCACCACGCTCGCGCCGCGCCAGCAAATCACCCCGACACCATATGCGATGCAGGCAGCCAATGCCGCTGTTGCGACTACGGCGGTTAACGTTTCGGGCATGATCCCAGCAAGCCAGATCGCGGGGACGCTTTCCCAAAGCAATCTGGCGACTGGTGCCGCGGCCGCCAATCTCGCGGCGAGTGGTCTGAGTGGTGTTCCCAGTGGTGGGATGGTGTTGTCCGCCAATCCGGTAGATTCCAATTTGACCAATGCCGGCTATGTGAAATTGACGTTCCCATTGGAAATGGAGGCGAACTTTTGGGAAACCAAGCAATCGCTCGGATGGGAACAGCCTCCTCCAGCCAAACGCGCCTACCATGTTGCGGTGTGGACGGGCAGTGAGATGATCGTCTGGGGTGGAACCAACAACGCTTTCTGTTTGAACACCGGCGGTCGCTACGATCCTGTAGCGAATAGTTGGACCGCGATCACCACCACCGGCGCACCCACCGGTCGGGAATATCACACGGCGGTGTGGACCGGCAGCGAGGTGATCATCTGGGGCGGTTGGAATGGTGGCTATTTGAATGACGGAGGGCGCTACAATCCCGTGGCCAACAGTTGGACCGCAGTGGCGAACTCTGGCGCGCCCACCAGTCGCAGATTTCATTCGGCGGTGTGGACGGGCAGCGAGATGATCATCTGGGGCGGTTGGAATGGCAGCTATTTGAATGACGGAGGACGCTACAATCCCGTGGCCGACAGTTGGTCCACGGTGAACACCACCGGCGCACCATCCGCTCGGCAAACTCATACCGTGGTGTGGACGGGCAGCGAGATGATCATCTGGGCCGGTCTCAATGCCAGCGGCAGGTTTAACGACGGCGGCCGTTACAATCCCAGCGGCGATAGTTGGGCCACCGTGAATACCAACGGCGCGCCCACCGAGCGCTTTAATCACAAAGCAGTCTGGACGGGCAGTGAGATGATCGTCTGGGGCGGATCCAGTGGCGGTGTCTATTTGAACGATGGTGGCCGATATAATCCTACCGCCGATATTTGGACGGCGATTACCGCCACCGGAGCGCCCGCTGCACGGTCGGCGCACACAGCCGTCTGGACGGGCGACGAGATGATCGTCTGGGGCGGATGGAATGGTAGCAGCAGATTTAACGATGGCGGTTGCTACAATCCCACCGGCAACAATTGGACGACTGTCGCCACCAACGGCGCACCTGCCACGCGTTACCTCCATACAGCAGTTTGGACGGGCAGCAAGATGGTCGTGTGGGGCGGGAATGATGGCAGCAATTATATGAATGATGGAGGGCGTTACGATCCTGCTAACAATAGTTGGACGGCCGTCAGGGATGCCGGCACGGTCGGTCCACCCGCTGGGCGCACGGTGGTTTGGACAGGCAGCGAACTGATCGTCTGGGGCGGAGCGGATGGGTTCGGCTACTATCTTAACGAAGGCAGCCGCTTTAACCCTGCGGCCAACAGCTGGACGGCCGTGACCGTAGTTGGAGCGCCCAGCGCGCGCACCGGGCATTCGGTGGTATGGACGGGCGGTGAAATGATCGTCTGGGGCGGCGTTGGGGGCAGCGGTTCATTCAACGATGGCGGAAAATACAATCCACTCAGCGATAGCTGGACCACGGTAACCACCACGGGCGCGCCGATCAGTCGCATCAAACACACGGCAGTGTGGACGGGCAGTGAAATGCTCATCTGGGGAGGCTGGAATGGCAACTATTTGAACGACGGCAGACGCTATAATCCCGGCGATAACAGTTGGTCGTCGGTAAGCACCAACGGGGCGCCGTCCGGGCGCGAGGCCCAGACGGTGGTTTGGACAGGTAGCGAGGCAATCCTCTGGGGCGGTTACAATGGCATCAGCTATTTCAAGGATGGTAGCCGCTACAATCCTACCGCTGATAGCTGGACGGGAGTAACCTCCAACAGCTGCCCGGCTGCTCGTAACGGACACACCGCCGTCTGGACCGGCAACGAGATGATCCTCTGGGGCGGATACAATGGCAGCAGCTATTTGAACGACGGTCGCCGCTACAGTCCCACGGCTGATAGCTGGACAGTCGTGACGACGAACAGCGGTCCGGTTGGGCGCAACGGGCATACTGCCGTATGGACTGGCAACGAGATGATCGTTTGGGGAGGATACAGTGGATTTGGAACAAACTACCTTAACGATGGTGGCCGCTACAATCCCACCGCCGACAGTTGGTCAAGGGTGTCTGCCGCCAGCTCCCCGACCGCTCGCAGTGACCATGCTGCAGTCTGGACCGGCGGCCAGATGATCCTTTGGGGTGGCGTGAATAGTACTTCGTTCAGCGACACATACACCTACACACCGACTCGCAAGCTCTACATTTACCAGCGCCCATGACCGGCAACCCAAAGACTGAAATTCTTAAGCTGGGATTTGCGCTATTCGTTCCCTTGCTGGCACGGTCGTTGGCCTTGGCGGATGACATTACGGACTTGTGCGCCAGCCGCAGCGCCATTGAGCGCGTCTATTACAACCACCGCACCGGCACGAAGCCGCCATTCGAGCAAGTGACGCCGCCCTCGCTCATTGAGCGTTTGGTGAAAGTAGATTTGCATAAAGAGGCGGTGTTGAAGAAAGCATACGGAGTCGTCATCGCGCCCGCGTTGCTGGACGGCGAGGTGCAACGGATTAATACCGGCACCCGCGCTCCGGAGAGGCTGGCTGAAATCAAGACTGCCCTCGGCCCAGACCCATCGCGGTTTGCTGAGGCGTTTGCAAAACCTATTCTTGTCGAGCGGTTGTTGCGGAACAAGTTTGAGAACGATGCCGCGCTGCATGCGCCGCAACGCCGTGAATGCGAGCAGCTCCGCGATGGATTGCTCGCCGCGAAATCCATGAGGGCAACGACACTACAGTTGCTGGTCCAGATCCAAATTGCTGCCTCGAACGCGGTGTCTCAAATGACTTGGCAATTGTCGCCGCGGCCCGCCGCAACCAATACGGCGTCCATCGACGAGATTGAAACCAGGAAGCGATTTGGCCAGCAGGCACAGCTCGTGTCGGCACACCCCGCTCCGGAGTTGGATCAGGGAAATTACTTTGAGGATTTGCCCGGTGAATTGCAGCGCGTGCTGCAGGTGCAATTGCGCCAACCCGGCGATGTGAGCGCGGTGATTGAGTTGCCCGGCGGTTTTGTGCTCTACCTTGCCACGGATAAGACAGAAAAGATTCTGGCCGTGGCGTGCGTTTCATGGCCCAAACGCAATTACGAACAGTGGCTGAACGATCAATGACGAATGCACTTGCCGCTTCCGATACGCCTATCCGTGCCATCTTTGGAGGCGCGACACAGTCAGCCTTCACTACGGTTGACCTGGCGGTCAATGGCGACTTCCCGTCAGTGCCAGCGACCGGAACGCAAAAGTGAACGTCCCGCCCCTGGATGTGCAGGCCGTGCTGGACAAGGTGGTCGGGTTGCCGATCCGTGAATGGAATTTCAAGACGGCGACTCACGAGACGCACCTTGGCCCGATGGCGCAGGATTTTTACGCGGCATTTGGCCTCGGCGGTGGCGACACCACGATCACGACGATTGATCCCGACGGCGTGGCGCTGGCGGCGATTCAGGGCCTGAACCAAAAACTAAAGCAAAAGGATGCCGAAATAACTGCACTGAGACAGTGGTTGGAAAAGCTTGAACAACACCTGCTGTTGCGGTCTCATGGAAAATCAAAATGAAGATCACCGCACTTCTATTGATGCTTTGTTCATCGGTCGTGGCCGTGGCTCAAAATTACTCGATTGACTGGAGCACAATTGACGGCGGCGGCGGCACGAGCACGGGTGGTGTTTATTCTGTCAGTGGCACCATCGGCCAGCCGGACGCCGGGCCGGCCATGACGGGCGGAAATTATTCTCTCACCGGCGGTTTCTGGAGTTTGCTGTCCGTGGTGCAAACGCCCGGCTCACCATTGCTCACCATTTCGATGACCAGCTCGAACGCGGCGCTCGTGTCGTGGCCCTCGCCGTCAACGGGCTTCAATCTTCAGGTGAACACCAACGGCATTGGCTCTTTGAATTGGAGCAACGCGCCGGCGGCGACGGATAACGGCACGACCAAATATATCATCGTGAATCCGCCAACCGGTAATCGCTTCTATCGGTTGGTCAAACCGTAGGACGGAGTTTGTTACCAATCGGCCAGCGGCTGCACGGTGACAGATGCCGCGGCTGATTCGCCTGGCGTGGACTCGGGCGTGAACAAAACGGCGAGCCGCAAGTCCTTCACCTCCGTCAGATGAATTGCCAGCTTGCGATAACGATCGTTGTTCGCCTGTTTAGGCGGATGGGGCGAACTGGGCAGTGGTTCGGCTTTCATCACTTCGAAATGGGCTTTGGCCGGCGACAGAATTTGGAGTTTGAGGCGCTTGCCGTTGCGCACGAGTCTGGCCGAGTTGGCACCAGCGGCTAATTCCACTGTGGCTTCCGTGTGCATGAACCACCAAACCTCGGCTGGTTCGCTCAGGAGCAATTCATCTTGAATCAAAACACGTTTGCGATCCACCAGCTCCACCCCCCGCT
>CAYWCK010000022.1:0-25067 GCA_964456685.1 uncultured Bifidobacteriaceae bacterium
AAGCCGGTTACGTTGCGCGCCCTTGTACACGCTATGATCGGGACAATTCGCAAACATTCGACGGTGCTGTGGATCTTCATCATCACCATCGTAATCATCACTTTTGTTTTCTGGGGCTCCAACAGCTCGAGCATGAACGACCGCTCGCGGGGCGACGTGAACCTCGGCCGGATCAACGGCGAAGTCGTCCAGTTGGAGGACTATCGCAGTGCGATGCGCGAGGTTTACCTGCTGTTTTTCCTCAGTTACGGCGAATGGCCCGATGACAACGCCAAGCGCATGGGCTTCGACGTCGAGCGCGAGACGTATTTCCGCTTGTTGATGCTGCAAAAGCTCAAACAGGAAAAAATCCACGTCGCCGACGAAACCGTGGCCAAGGTCGCCGCGGAATTGCTCCGGGCGATGAATCGCGGACAAGCCGCCTCCATCGCGATGTTTGAGCAAAATGTTCTCAAACCGCGGGGGCTGTCGGCGCTCGATTTCGAGCGCTATCTGCGGAATTACCTCGGCATCCAGCAGTTGATGACCGCCAACGGTTTGAGCGGACGGCTGGTTACTCCCGCCGAAGCGCGCATGCTCTACGAACGGGAAAATGAGGAGGTTGTCACCGAAGCCGTGTTCTTCGCGGCCTCCAACTACACCGCCACGGTCGCGGTTTCTCCCGAAGCGGTGGGACAGTTTTTCACCAACCAGATGGCGCGGTATCGCCTGCCGGAACGCGTGCAGGTCAGCTATGTGGCCTTCGAAATCAGCAATCTCCTGAGCCAGGCGGAGGCCGAATTGGTGAAGACCAATCTCAACGAAATGATCGAGGCCAATCTCGAGCGGCTGGGCACCAATTATTTCCTCGAAGCCAAGACGCCCGAGGAAAAGCGCGCCAAGATGCGCGAGGAATTGATCAAGAGCTACGCCATGAGCACCGCGCGTAAGCAGGCCAATGAATTCGCCCGCGCCACCGAAGGTCTCGAAAAATCCCTTGCCGCCTTTGAAAAACTGGCGGCTGACCGCAAAGTCACCGTGCGCACGACCGCGCCCTTTGATCGGGAGGATGGTCCGAAGGATGTCAACGTCGGCGCGGATTTCACCAAGGAATCCTTCCTGCGCAGCGCCGAAGAGCCGTTTTATGGTCCGCTGATTGGTCGGGAGGCGGCATACGTGATCGCGCTCAAGGGGCGTTTGCCGAGCGAAATTCCCACGCTGGACGCCATCCGCGAACGGGTCACCGCCGATTACAAACAGGTTCAATCCACGCTCGCCGCCCGCAAAGCCGGCGATGCCTTCGTTCAGGCCCTTACCAACGGCCTGGCAGGCGGGAAGAAGTTCTCCAGCATCTGCACGGAAGCGAATGTGAAGCCGACGATCATTCCGCCGCTGGCGATTAGTACGCGCTCCGTTCCGGAAATCGAGGCCCACGTCAGCCTGAACCAATATAAATCGGCCACATTCACCACGCCGGTCGGCCAGGCCAGCAACCTGATCCCATCGGCGGAAGGCGGATTTGTGGTTTTCGTGCGCGAGAAACTGCCGCTGAACACGACGCTGATGAACGAGCGCCTGCCCGGCTTTGTTAACAGCATCCGCATGGCCCGGTTGGGCGAAGCCTATCAGGATTGGTTCCGTCGCGAAGCCGAGCGCGGTCTGCGCGAGACGCCGGTGTTCCGTCAGCAACAGCAGCAATTGCAGCCCGGCGGCGCCGCCGTTCCGGCCAAGAAATAGGTTGGCGGGCCCACGGGCCACCCACCAGGTCGGTTTGTTGTTCTGATTGGCCGATCCGTTGCGCGGCGAGCGAACGCACATGTCTTCCATCATCAAACTTTCCGCCCCGGCCACGCACGAATTCTGGGAGATTCCCGTGTTGTTCGAGGACGCGCACCTGCTTGCCCTCGACAAACCCGCCGGGTTGCTGGTTTCTCCTGACCGTTTGCATGCGGAGCGGCCGAGTTTGATGCAGTTACTGCACGAAGGCATTGCGGCCGGCAAACCCTGGGCGGTGCAACGGCAACTCACTTACCTCAGTCAGGCGCATCGCCTGGAAGCCGAGTGCAGCGGCGTGCTCTTGCTGGCGAAGTCAAAAGCCGTGCTCGTCGCCCTCGCGGATTTGTTCGGTGCGGGCAAGGGCGATCAACCGTTTCTCGCCCTCGTTCACGGCACTCCCCGCGACGACCGGTTTGAAGTGAACGCCAAACTTGCCCCGCATCCGACGCATCCGGGCCTGCTGCGCGTGGACCCCAAGGCCGGCAAGAAAGCTTCAACCCGCTTTGAAGTGGTGGAACGCGTTGGGCAATACTCCCTGCTCCGTTGCCGCCCGCAGCCGGCGCGGCCACATCAAATCCGCGCGCACTTGCAAAACTCCGGCCTGCGGGTGGTGGGCGATGCGTCGTACGGCGGCGGCGAGCTGTTGCTTTCCAAGCTGAAGCCGGATTACCGCCTCAAACCCGGCCGCGTCGAGCGCCCGTTGATTTCCAGCCCGGCGCTGCACGCCGAATCCTTGACGCTGCCACATCCAATCACCGGGGAAGCGTTTTCAATCGCTGCGCCATGGCCCAAAAACCTGCGCGTGGCGGTGAAGTATTTGAAAGAGTTTGCGGCGTAGCGTCGGTCCGGTACCGCTCCCGCGGAGCCTCAGGCTGGACGCACCTCGGTTTCTCAGGTGAGGAATACGGGTTTCACAGTGCCAGCAGACTCCTTTCCCGGCAGTTCCGTCATTAGGCAAAATCTGATGTGGTTTTGCCAAGCAGGTGGCCGACAAAAGGCTTGTTTCCGAGAAGCGCATCATTAGTTTAACCCGACCATGAAAGTTGAATTCTACGGCCACGTCCGCCAATACAAAAACATTCAGCAGGAAATTGACGCCAACATGCAGGAAGTGCTGTTGAGCGGTAACTACGTCCAGGGTCCGGTCCTCAAGCGGTTCGAGGGCGAACTCGCCGCCTATCACGGCACGAAATACGCCGTCGGGCTCGCCAACGGCACCGACGCCATCTGGCTCGCGCTGATGGCCCTCGGCATCGGCAAGGGCGATGAAGTCATCACCAACGCCAACACGTTTTTCGCGACCGCCGAAGCGATCTGGGTCGCCGACGCCACCGCGGTGCTGATTGATTGCGATCCCGTCACCAAGTGCATTGACCCGGCCAAGATCGAAGCGGCCATCACGCCCAAGACCAAGGCCATCATCCCCGTTCACCTTTACGGCCAGTGCGCTGACATGAACGCGATCAAGAAAATCGCGGACAAGCACAAGCTCAAGATTATTGAAGACAACGCGCAAGCCATCGGCGCCAGCGGCCCGGGCTTCCGCATCGGTCAGCTCAGCGATGTCGCCACGACCAGCTTCATTATTCAGAAGAACCTCGGCACGTTCGGCGACGGCGGCGCGCTCGTCACCAACAACGCGGACGTGGACGCGAAGGTTCGCAAGCTGCGCAATCACGGCTCGACCGCGCGCAACGTCCACAGCTTCGGTTTCAACAGCCGTCTCGACGATCTGCACGCCGGCGTGTTGAGCGCCAAGCTCAAGCACATCGACAAGTGGAACGATGACCGCCGCAAGTGGGCCGCGCGTTACACCGCCGGGTTGCAGGGCGCGAAGAATTTCACGTTGCCGACGGAAGTGTCCGGCTATCGCCACGTGTTCCACCTTTACGTCATCGAGACGAAGAAGGTTGAACATCGCGATCAACTGGTGGATTTCCTCGTCAAGAACGGCGTGGACGCGAAGACGCATTACTCCATCGCGATTCACAAGCAGGCCGGTTATCCGTGGGGCAAGGACGCGCGCATCAACGGCTCAGTTGAAAACGCCGAGCGCAATGCCGCCACTTGCGTTTCGCTGCCGATGTTCCCCGAACTGACGGCGGAAGAAGTCGATTACGTCATCGCGCAGGTTAAGGCGTGGGACAAGGCGCAGGGTTAAGCTGACCCGGAAAGAAATTACGGGCGCTCGGCGAAAGCTGAGCGCCCGTTTTGTTTGGGACGAGACTATTTCTCGATCACAAATTCGTCGCGCAGTTTGCCCTCCGTGTCGTAGGCGCGATAGACGAGCCGGTTGCCGCTGATCTGAATGTCGAGCACCTGGTAGGTCGAGACGTTCGTCATCCCGAACTCGGTGTAATCGTGCGCGGCCTGCGAGTAGTGCTTCGTGCCGGAAACGGAAATGATATAGACCGTCCCCGTCTTCGTGTCCTTCACGCGCTGATTGCCTTTCATCGGATAGGTTCGCAGATAGGCGTGATCGTGACCTTGCAGGGCGAGGTCCACGTGATACTTGTCGAACAGCGGCACCCATTCCTCACGCACTTCGAGATTGTCGCGATTGCCGCCCGATGAATACGCCGGGTGATGATACACGGCGAACTTCCACGTCGCCTTCGTATGCGATAGCTTTTCTTCGAGCCACTGCGTCTGCGCTTTGGCGGACAGGTTGGAATCGAGCACCACGAACAACGCGTTGCCGTATTCAAACGAGTAGGCGCGTTTCGCTTCGATCGTGGTCGGCCCGTTCTTCGGGAGCGCGAATTGTTCGAGGTAAAGCCGCGGGCGTCCGCCCTGGCATTCGTGGTTGCCAATTGCCGGCACGAGCTGGCGCCGGTCGTAAATGTCGGCGGAATTGTAGAAAAAACTGTCCCAGTCATTCCGCTCGGCACCGCGATTGATGATGTCGCCGGCCATCACGTAAAACGCCACGTCCGGTCGCGAACGAAACGCCTGATGCACGAGCGAACCCCAGCGATCCAATCCGTTCTGCGCGTCGCCCATGTAAACGAAGCTGAACGGTTTGGTGCCGGCAGGCGCGGTGGTGAACTCGGCCAGCTCGGTCCAGCCGCCGTCGCTGCCGTCGCCGACGGAATAAACGTAAGTCGTGCCGGGTTCGAGATTGCGGAGTACAGCGGTGTGACGATGCACGACCTGATCGTTGAGCAACGTGGGCGTTTCCAATTTAGTGGTGACCGCCGCCACCTTCGCCGGCTTGCGGGGATTAAAGCGATTGAACTCGGATTTCTTCTGGAAGCTGACGAAGCCATTTTTGATCTTCGTGCTCGTGCGCCATTGAATCGCCTGCGTGGTTTTGGGGTCGTCGCTCCATGTGAGCACGATCTGGTCGGGCTTTTCGGTCGCGGGATACTGCGTCCACCGGAAAACATTAACGAGCCGTGCGTCTTCCTCGCGTTCCGAATCCACCTGGATCAACGTCTGGCCGGCCAGTTCGGCGGGCACATTGTGGAGCACATCAATCTGATCCACGTACGGCTCGACGCCGGAACGGAATTCGGTCAGGCGCAGGTTGCCCGGATAAAGATCGGTCACCTGAATCTTGTCCCCGGCATTTTTCGGCGCCAGCGAGATCAAGTAATGGTTGCCCGAGCCGGTCAGCGCATGGACGCCCAGGCCGACTTCACCAGCGGGAAAATCCTTTTCCCATGCGTCATAAACATTCTTCCCTTCCTTCACGCTCACGCCCGTGGCCTTGAAGCCGCGTTCAACGAGCCAGAAAGGATCATTGGCCAGCTTGGCATCGTGCAGCACCGTGACGTGCACCGGCACATTCACTTTGAAAGTGATGTGCTCATTTGCGAGAATCTCGCGTTCCTTCGCCGTTAGAAACTTCTCCACCTGCGGCAGCGTGACTTCACGCAATTGCTCGGCGGTCATTTCCTTTTTCATCCGCTCGATGATGCCCGCGACGGTGTCGTGGACGGACGGATGATTGCCCACGTGGGCAGGCGTTGGGTGAATGGCGAAGGCGAGCAAGCCAAGCCCTAGCACGGCAGCCCGCCGAAAAGAATGGGTCGATAATTTCATTATGGCGGGATGAAATCTGTAGCTGCCCCGCCAGCGAGTAAAGGCAGAACCCAAGCCGCCACGCGTCCGAGCACTTACCTCGCTTGACCGCAGTCGCGTAGTGCGTAATCTCGCCGCCGTTGCCCGATGACCACTCTCCGCATCACATCCTGGATCTTCAACGTGCGAAGGCTGGCCGCGTTGCTCGCCGCGCTTTGGGTTGGTTTCCTCAGTGGACTCGCTCAACCGGCGACGAATCGCCCCGGCGCAGGGATTCCGTTGCCGGTTGTCGTGCGAGTGGAGCGCGACCTGGAATACATCCCCAATGGGCACGAACGCAATCGGCTGGATCTTTACCTGCCCACGGCGACGAGCAAGCCGCTGCCGGTTATCGTCTATGTCCACGGCGGCGGGTGGGTGGGCGGCGACAAACGCCAATGCCCGGCCATTCCTTTTGCGACCAATGGGTTCGCTGTCGCCTCGATCAACTACCGCTTCAGTCAGCATGCGATCTTCCCGGCCCAGATCCACGATTGCAAAGCGGCGATCCGCTGGCTGCGGGCCAACGCTACCAAATATGGCCTCGACGCAGAACATATCGGCGCCTGGGGCGGTTCTGCTGGTGGCCAATTGGTGATGTTGTTGGGAACCACCGATGGGGTGAAGGAGTTCGAAGGCCCGGGCGGCAATGAAAACCAATCCAGCCGGGTTCAGGCGGTCGTGGACTGGTTCGGGCCATCGGATTTTCTCACGGTGGGGCCAAAGGACACCCGGACAAATTTGCTCGGTGGCGACGCACAGCAGAACAAGGCCATGGCCATCAAAGCCAGCCCGATTACTTATGTATCAAGCAACGCGGCGCCATTTCTGATCATGCACGGCGCGGCGGACAACGTGGTGGCTCCCGCTCAAAGCGAGATTTTCCATCAGGCGTTGAAGCAAGCGGGCGTGGACACGACTTTGATTATTGTGGAAGGCGCGGGACACAGCGGATCGAAGTTCACCAGCCCGGAAAACTTAAAGCAAATCGAAAACTTCTTCCGCAGGCATCTCCGCCTACCGGCTCCCATCCTCCGGTGAGCGCTCAAAATCTCGCCTGCAAAGCTTGAGTCGCTTCCCTGCTGCTTCCGAAAAAGGCCCACAGCAAAGAAGAAGCCGACGTAAATTAGCGCGGCGTTACGCGATAAGAATCCGCGATCACATCAGACTCAGCGGCTGAAGTTCGGACGTACTCAACCTTCGCCTGTTCCCCCGAAATCGTAACGCGCAAGTAGCCAGAACTTCCAAGTATCAGGCCGCTCTTGTAACCGTATTCCGCTGCACTACGCGTGCCGCCGCGCGGATCGCCCGGCTGCGGACATTCCTGATAAACGATGCCGTCGAGTTCCTGCTTCACGTAAAGATGGTCGTGGCCGTGGAAGACGGCGTTCACGTGGTTCGTGACGAGCAGTTGATGGATCGGCATGCCCCAGCCCGGCCGATGCGCGGCGAAACCATCCGTGCCATCCGCGTTCTTGCCGCCCCATTCGTAGAGCGACGCGATTTCCACGCCGCCGCGACATTGCCGGTCTTTGCCGCCGACGAGGTGATGGATGAACACGAACTTGAATTTCGCCCGGCTGGATTCGAGCGTGCGCTTGAGCCAGTCGTATTGCTCCTTGCCCAGCGTGAAAACCCAGTTGTCATCGCCGCGCCGGGCGCGTGGCGAGAACCAAAAGGGATCTAGCGCGATGAACAAGGCGTTGTGCGTCTCCCATGCGTAATAATTGCGCCCTTCCGGCGCGAGCGGTTCGGGGAAATACTTCATCCGCATCGCCCGCGACCAAACTGCGAGATTGTTTGTCGTGCCATCGAGATAACGACCGCTCTCGCCGTCGTGATTGCCGATGACAAGATGCACCGGCGCACCGAGCAGCGAGAAATGGCGCTGCTGATCTGCGTATTGCTTTGCCGCATCGACGCGGTTCGTGTGCTTCTCGCTCATGAATGTGTCGCCAAGATCGATGTGAAACGCGGGCTTATCCGCGGCCGCGCTTTTCAAAGTGCGTTCGTAAAGCGCCCGGTCCGTGTTGTAATCCAGATGTGAGTCAGCGGTGATGGTGAAAACGAACGTGTCAGCAGCAGATAAGGAGCAAGCCATCAAGACCCAAACGAGCATTCCCAAACCGACGCGCAATTCCCCCCCGAGAACGCCAACGGCGTTCCAGAAATCAGCCCAGGGTTGGAGCGCAGCGACTACCCTGGGTATCTGAACCAAATGCCGCCACAACCCTGAAAGGGTTGCGTCAACATCCATGACGCTCTTCTGCAACCCCATCAGGGTTGAAATCATCTTTCGACAACAACCCAGGGTAGCCTGCGCTGCAGGCAACCCTGGGCTAGATGACAGAACACCGTTGGTGTTCAAACGGAGCGGACTCACATTCGCTGCTACGGGGCTCATTGTTGCGCCTTTCGTTTACCGCCGCCGCGCTTGGCTTCTGTCGGCTTTGTCGGGTCGTAGCTCGGATTTGGTTTGGGCATTTGCGCGTTTACGGCTTTGAGATACGCCAGCAATCGCGCATCCAGCTCCTTGGCTTTGTCGGACATCTGAGCTGCGAGGTCGTGGTGTTCGCCGGGATCATTCGCGAGATTGAACAACTTCAGCCCGCCGGTTTCGTATACATGGATGAGCTTAAGTTCGCCGACATAAATCGCAGAGGCCGGACCTTGGGCGTCCTTGTCGTAATGCGGAAAGTGCACGACGAACTCGTCGCGGGGGCGTTTCACTTCACCCACGCCGCCGGCCTTCAACACACGCGTGAAGCTTCCGCCCTCGACGCCCGCCGGCAAGGCTTCCTTCACCTTGGCAAGTTCTGCGAAAGTTGGAAACAAATCCGTGGCACTCACGCGCACGTGCGAACACGCGTCAGCCTTCACGCCCGGGCCTGCGACGATGAACGGCACGCGCAAGCCGCCCTCCCAAACCGTGCCTTTGCCTCCCGTGAGCGGCGCGTTGCGTCCGGGCGTGCCGTGGTCGGTGGTGTAGATGAGGTAAGTGTTCGTGCCCAAGCCGAGTCGTGCCACGGCATCCAATATCTGACCGAGTGACTGGTCTGCAAAAGCAGTTTCATCGTCCGCGCTCTTGGGCGGACGTTCGCTGCCCCCGCCGCGTTCCGGCTGATTCGGATAATGCGAGAGCTGAAGGTAGAACGGCTTGCCCGCCTTCACCTGACGCTCCATGAACGCGATCCCCTTCGACGTCATCGCCAACGCTTGCTTTGGGTTCGGGTTCGCCACGTTGTCCGGACCGCCGTTGCCGGTCGCGCCGTCGCTTTCATCGAAGCCGTGTTGGTTTGGGCTGACGCGGCCCAAATGCCACTTCCCGAAGTGTGCTGTCTCGTAACCGGCCTGCTTCAAATATTCCGCGATCGTGATCGTGCTCGTCGGCAACTCCAATTGCGGCCACGGCGTCAGCAGCTTCGCGCCGCTGTCGAGAAACTCGCCTTCCTGCAAGCCACGTCGGCCGTCGCCCACAAACGTCATGTGCAACTGCGCCGGGCTGCGGCCGGTTAGCAGCGCCGCCCGCGACGGCGTGCAGCGTGGCGACGGCGCGTATCCATCCGAGAAGCGCATCCCCGCCGCCGCGAGTCGTTCGAGATTTGGCGTGGAGATGGTTGAACTCTTCGACGCCGGATTGCGGTCATCCATCTGCACCGAGGAACTCGCCCACCCTGATCCTTCACCGTAGATAACGATGATGTTGGGTTGAGACGCCGTTGCGAACCGGCAAATGGCAGCGCCTACAATCAGAATGATTGCGAGAAAACTTCTTCTGCTGTGCATAGTGATTCGGGTCAGTTCACTGTTTCAGGCCGCGTGTAAGTCACCTTCAGCTCTGCGCTGTCGAGGATGGAATCCTTAATCGCGTTGAGCAACACCTCGCGAGCCACTTCGCGTGGCGACTGCGCGAGCGTCGGCGTGGTGGACAGCGCGTAGAGATGGATGGTGTAAGTCTTCAACCCCGGGCCTTGCGAATGCGGCGGCTCATAGCCGATCTGCCCGCGAAACCCCGCGCCAAGTATTCCGATACCGCTCGCATTCTTCGGGAGCGCGGTCGTCGTCGCCGGAATATTCCACATCATCCAATAGCACTTCACAACGTTGCCCGGCGCGAGATGATCCATGACCAGCACAAAACTTTTCGTGCCAGCCGGCGCGCCAGTCCATTCGAGGGGTGGTGAAACGCCCGCACCGTCGCCGTTGAATTCCACAGGCAACGCGCCGCCATCTTTCACGGCGGAACTCGTTAGCACAAATTTGCCGCTCTGCTTCGGCTGCAAAATCATCGGTGCGGCGCTGGAAGCACTCTCGCTCCGCGCGGGTCGATCTTCCGCGCGGTTGGTTGGGAGATTGCCCTCGCGACGGGGACGACCCGGCGGGCGATCACCACCGCCACCGCCCCCACCGCTGCCCGGGCCGCGTTGTCGGGGTGAATAGGTTTGGGAACGCACCTGACCGCTGCCGTCCACGAAATCAAACTTTACTGTGCCGTTTTCGCCGAGGGTATAATTGACGTAGCGCCTCTCGCTGCCGATCTCGTATTTGAGGCTGCGGGATTTTGTGTCTTTGGTCGTGAAACCGGTGATCTTCGCACCACGCAGCGCTTGCAATGCTTCGCGCACGCCTTGCGCGCGCGGCTGTGGGTCGACCTGACCTTCCGCCTCAACAACCTCGCCGTGAAAGCCACCGTTGACGTAGGGATACTTCGTCGAAGCGTGATAGTGGTAACTGAGCGCGGCGGTGCTATGGCCGTTGAACGAATCCAAGCCAGCGGGCTGTGAACCGTCTGGCTCAGTGAGCCCGTAAATCGCGTAGCCGTCGAGCGCGTAGGCGATGGGCAACGCCTTGCCGACGACACTTTGCAGGTGCAAAGGTGCGGCGTGGTAGTGGTAATCATCCGCGCGACCGCAGTGGCCGCCCCATTGATCCAGTTCCCCGATCTCGGCGGAAACTTCGCCGCGATTGTTTTGCGGATTGAAGATCGGAATGCCGTTGACCGCGAGGGCGATTGCGCCGCGCAGGAAATGATTTTTGATCGTCTGCGGCTGGGCGGCGGGCACAGGCGCGAGCGGGAATCGCCACGCGTTGTCGCCGAAATACGGCTGCGGCAACGGCACTTGCTGCTGCCACGCGGTGATTCCGACCATCATGTTGTGAGCGGGCAGTCCGTCTGACTCGACCCAGAAATATTTTTCGTCCGCGTGAGTCTTTACTTTCGGCGCAAACGGCGCGAACGCAGCCGCGATTTGCGTCGCGCGACTTGAACCGGAGGCATTCAGCGACTGCGAACGCAGTCGGATGACATTGGTGGGCGGCGCAACGTTCTGCGCGTATTGAACCGGCTGCCCATCGTGCGCCGGATCGCCGATGAGATGGGCGGAGGCGATTTGCGCGGCGATGCTGAGCGCAAGCGCAACGACAAGTGACGTGTGGTTCATCTTGGGTGGAGGCTGGTTGTAATATTATCGGGATGGCGCTGAGGAGATGTCGAGGTCGGGCTTGGTGTTCCAGCGCTTTTGCCAACCGGGCTTCTCGATGCGCGTGCGGAAGATGACCGTGTTGTCGAGGTCGAGGTCATCGGTCCAGATGAACTTCGCGCCCTTGAAGTCGGCCTGATAAAACGACTCCTTCGGGTTCACGCGCTGCTCGGTGAATTCCGTGGCGTTGCCCCACGTGCGATCATCAAAATCGATCGCGAACCAGTTCGTCGGGATCGGCGTGTGTTGGACCTTTGGGTTCTGCGCGTCGCCGTTGAGCGGGCCTTTGAAGAAGCTCTTTGCCTTCCACCTCGCATCCGTCACCGTGCCGTCAGCGAACTTGAGGATAAACCCGCCGTCACCGACGTGATTGCCGTATTCGAGCCCGGTCTTCGGGTCGGCGTTGTCCTTGGCCATCACCGCGATCGTCATCGGATACTCGGGCAGGATGTCCACGGAGACGACGTTGTGCGGAATGAAGTCGATGGAATCCACCGCCGCGAGCTTTCCGTTGATGTAAAGGACGAACCAATTGTCAGCATAGCCGTTGAGCCGAATGGTGTCAGCCATCGTGGGCTTCACGAGCCCGGACTGACCGTTGCCGCTCGGTCGTTCGCGCCGGGGTGGATTTCCGAGCGAACGGTCCTGCGCCAGCGAACGGAACACGAGCGCAACCAGAGCGGCGGCGATCAATTGAGTTCTCATGTCACGATGGAGGTTGAACAAACGTCAGGTGCTTGGATGAGCCGGGCTGGCGGATTTCGGCGCACGAAAGAACTGGTCCGTGTCCGGCAATTCCAATTTGCCAGTGAGCGGGCGTGAGTAGAGGTAGGCCTCGGCGCTCTTGTAGCCGTCGAGGTTGCGGATCTTCACCAGCGCAGCGCGTTGCGTATCGGTGAGCGTGCGATTCACCTTGGCGAAGGCCATCGTGTAGAGCCAGGACATTTCGCCGTCGAGTTCCCCATAATGGCGGCCCAGCGCGAGAACTTTGGCGCGATCGGGCGTTTCGCCGGCGAGATATTTGCGCAGCTCGGTCGCGATGGCGCGGCGGACTTCGATGGTTTCGTTGATGGCCTTCTTTTGCTTCGCGATGATCCCGGTAACTTCGGCGCGTTGTTCGGCAGTGAGTGCATCGAGGAAATCGCTGCCGCCGTCGCCGGTGCGTGAGAGACTGATGTCGTAATCGCGTTTGCCCATCGCGGGCATGTCCTTCATGTAAAACCCGCCGAAGTAAGTGCCGTGACGCTCGGGACAGAAATATGTGTCGGCGTCGAGGTTGCCGGCGGTCCAACTGAAGAATTCGCTCGCGTAAGTCATGTAAGCGACGTTGAAAATCTGCGGCTTGCCGCGGCCGGTCTCGCGAATCTTGTCGCGCTCGTCAATCGCGGGCCAGGAATTGAAATCGCCGAACTTCATCTTCGCGAAATACGCCTTCTGCTCCGGCGTCAACGAACGCCAGACCTGCGCCATAACTTCGGCGCGACGTAAACTCAGCTCGGCATCCTTCTCAAAAATGTCGCCGACATAGCGAACGACCACGGCTTCGTTCAGGCCTTCACTGCCGGCGGGAATCTGCGCATCGAGCTGACGATGAAACGCCTTGATCAAAGGCAGTCGCATCCGCGCGAGCGCTTCGAGCTGCGACGATTGTTCCTCGGCGAGATCGAGGAACTTCTGTTTCTGCTCGGTATTCAGCGTGGCGAGGACGTTGCCTGCGACGCGATTGAGGAACATCGGATTGTGTCCCTTCACCGCGACGTCGATGTCGCGCATGTATTGGAAGCCAAAGAAGTCGCAGACCTTGCCCGGCGGGATGAACGTGGACGCGCCGAAGTCGCCGGTGATGAACGCCAGCCCGTTGAACGCGATGGTGTGGAGCTGGGCCTTGTCCGACGCGGCCTGCGTGATGGAGTATTTCTGCGTGGGCGAAAGCGGTTCGCCCCGCTCACGACGCTGGCCTTCGCCGCGCGGCGGCCTTTCGCCAGCGGCCCGGGGCGGACGATCCTCCGCCGGTTGGGCGAGGCTGATTAACGTCGAACTGCCCAGCAGAGCTGCCATGAGAAGCGAGGTTGTTTTCATACACCTCATCAGAGCCGGCTAGGATTAACAGCGCGGCCTAGATTTCATTAAAACGCATTAACGAATTTCCTTTCGACGAACCGGCGGCGGCGGCGGTAGCCTGAAGCCGTGAAAATCCTGGTCGTGGAAGACGACAAGAAGCTCGGCGGATTCGCGCGCAAAGGCCTCGAGGCGGCGGGCTTCGTGGTGGATCTCTGCGCGGATGGCGACGAGGGTTTCACGCTCGCGACCACGCGCAGTTATGACGCCATCGTGCTCGACATCATGCTACCCGGCCGCGACGGGCTCAGCATCCTGCGCAACCTGCGCGACCAACATTCCACCGTGCCGGTCATCCTGCTCACGGCGCGCAGTGCCTTGAACGAACGGCTCGACGGCTTGAATCTCGGAGCGGACGACTATCTCACGAAACCGTTCTTCATCGAGGAGCTCGTCGCCCGGCTGCACGCATTACTACGGCGGGCGAGCGGACAACAGACCACGCTGCTCGAATACGGCGACATAACCGTCAATCTCGTGACGCGCGAAGTGAAGCGCGACGGGCAAAGCGTCGACCTGACCGCGCGCGAGTTCGCGTTGCTCACGTGCTTGATGCGGTCGCCGGGGCGGACGTTCACCCGCGCGCAGATCTGCGAGCAGGTGTGGAATTATCATTTCGACCCGGGCACGAACCTCGTGGACGTCTATGTGACGCACCTGCGCAAGAAGTTGAGTCGCGAGGGCGGGCCGCCATTCATCGAGACGGTGCGCAGCGTGGGCTATCGCATTCCAGCGGAGAAAGACCGCACGTGAACTTTGCTTTCATCAAACGCGGCCGACGACATCTTCCCTCTCCCAGCGGGAGAGGGATTGAGGGTGAGGGAGAGTTGCCGCATCGCCGACAAGCATTCCCACTTTCGAAATGCGCTGATTTTGTAAAATGTTCTCCCTCACCCCGCCCCTCTCCCGCTGGGAGAGGGAGAATCTTTTTCCGCGTTCAGAACAGAGCGCGACGCCCGATATTCGCAAGCCCAACCGAAGAATGCTGGAGGGGTTCAGCATGAACCTAAACTCATTCCGCCTGAAGATTGCGCTGTGGACCGGCATTTTCACCGGCCTGCTGCTGATCGGTTCGAGCTTGCTGCTCTGGCGCATCACGCAGCAGTTCAATCTCAACCAACTGGACCGGGAGATTCGCAATGTCGGCCAAGCGAACCTCGACCGCGTGCAGGGCGGCGATCATTGGGCGCGCTTGGAGGAGGCGCTGCGGTTCGTTTCCGGCGATCAACAAAGCGCACGCTTCGCCCTTTGGGTGAAACACAACGACAAGGTGATTTATCAGTCGCCCGATTGGCCGCCGGAACTTTCACCGGAGGATTTGCACGTGTCGGAAACCTACGAAGGGCGAAACGCACCCAAGCCGGGACAGCCGCTGCCACCACCGCCGCGACGCGGTGAACCGATCTCCCCCAGCAATCCCGCCCTACCGCTGAAGTCCGCGGAATTTTCAACGCGCACAGCCGACGCGAACACCTGGCGAATTGGCGTGATGGGCAATCCCTACGTGACGCTGATTCTTGCGGCGAACATGGACGAGTTCGACGCCCGCATGATGCGGCTGCGCAACGTGTATTTCACGACGCTCATCGCGGTGCTGGCGCTGGTTGCCGGCGGTTCTTGGCTCGTAGCGCGGCGCGCGTTGCGTCCCGTGACGGCGCTCACGGAAACCGCCGCCCGCGTCACCGCTCGTGGACTCGACCAGCGTATCGCACCCATGACCGGCGATGCGGAGTTCAACCGGCTGGTCACCGTTTTCAACGAGATGCTTGATCGCTTGGAGAAAAGTTTCACCCAAGCCACACGCTTCAGCGCCGACGCGTCGCATGAATTGAAGACGCCGCTGGCCCGCCTGCAAATGGAACTTGAGCAGGCGCTCGAAAGCGCGCCCGCCGGTTCGCCGCAACAGGAAACTTTCAGCAGCCTACTCGATGAAGTCACGCGGCTGAAGGCTATCGTGCAAAAACTGCTGTTGCTCTCGCTCGCGGACGCCGGACGGCTGGAGTTGCACCGCGAGCCGGTGAATCTGACTCGGATGCTGGAAGGCATAGTGGAAGATTGTCGCCTGCAAGCACCGCACCTGACCGTGGAACAGACCCTCGCGCCCGGCGTGGAGGTGCAGGCCGATCCGCAGTTGTTGGAACAGGCGCTTCAAAACCTCGCGACGAACGCGGTGAAATACAATTGCGACGGCGGCAAAATCCGCTTCGAGCTTTCTACAGAAGACAATCGCGCCATTGTCCGAGTGACCAACACCGGGCCGGGCATCCTTGAAGCTGATCGCGAACGCATCTTCGAACGCTTCTATCGCGCGGACAAATCCCGCAGCGGACGCATCGAAGGCACGGGCCTGGGCTTGAGTCTCGCACGGGAAATCATCCGGGCGCATGGCGGGGAACTCAACTTGGTCCAGACCAGCAAAGAGTGGACAGAATTCGCCACCGGCCTGCCGCTGGCGACTTGAAACCCGGCCGAATCCTTGCTTGCTGTTACCGGTGGCAGCAGGCAAATAGTGTGCGCCTGCGGGCAGAAACTGATTTATGAGCCAATACAAAGTAGTAGTCGTCGGCATGGGCAAGCGTGGGATGCACCACGCCACTGCGTTTCATGCCAATCCCAAATTCAAAGTCGTCGGCATCTGCGACATTGACCAGAAGCGCCTCGATGACGCCGCGCCGAAAATCGGCAATCCGGAAAAGAGCCTCAACGCGGCAGAGCTGTCGAAGAAGCTGAAGCCGGATTTGTTCTGTTTCTGCACGCTGCCGAACCTGCGCCTCGACTTCATCAAGATGGGCATCGAAAGCGGCGCGCGCTTGATCGCGTTCGAAAAGCCGGTCGCCATGACCAGCACCGAAGGGCTCGCCATCAAAGCGGCGCTCGACAAGGCAGGCACTAAAGCGGTCGTGAGCCATCAACATCGTTACGGTGATCACTACAAGAAGGTGAAAGAGATCATCGCGAGCGGCGCGCTGGGTCGCGTGCATACGGTTTACGGCACGGCCACGGGTTGGGCAGCGCACATGCTCTCGCACCTGATTGACTACACCTGCTGGTTCAACAACTACGAACCCGCCGAATGGGCCATGGGTCAGGCCGCCGGTCGCGGCAAACTCGCGGATTTGCACACTTCGCCGGATTACGTCGCGGGTGTGGTCCACTACAAGAATGGCGTGCGCGGAATTTACGATTGCGGCGCCGGTGCGCCCGATGTGCCCGAGGTGGATTCGAGCAAGGAACACAAACTTTGGTGGCGCAAGGCCCGCATGGGCGCGCAAGGCAGCGAAGGTTTTGCCGAAGTCATCACCAACGGCGGCTGGCGCGCGGTGACGAAGAGCGGCGGATTCCAAAGCGGCACGGGCAACATGGATTACGTGGAAGACATGCCGCCGTACGTTCAGGAAATGGCTGACTGGCTCGACGACGACAAGAAAGTCCACCCGTGCGCGTTTGCCAATGCGTTCAAAGGTTTCGAAGTCATGTCCGCGCTCTACCGCTCGGCGGCGGAAGGCGGACAGGTTGCGCTGCCGCTCGCGAGCGGTGCGGATGAAATCGCGCTTCTCAAATCCAAAGTGCCCGACCGCAAGGCGCTCATGCCGGTCGCCGGCAGCGAGAAGGAATATCCGAACTGAAATCTGTTTCCGCAAAGACACGAAGTTGGCGCCGCGCGCTTTCTTCGTGTCTTTTGTTTTTGGGTGGGGCTTAATTCGCGCCATGAAGATTTCGCACCGCAAGAGCCTGGCCTTCTTGTTCGTTCTGCTGCTGCATCTGGCGGCGGTTGCAGCGTCGCCTCGGCCCAATGTTCTCGTCATCGTCACTGACGATCAACGTTGGGATGCGCTGAGTTGCCTCGGGAACAAAATGGTGCGCACGCCGAATCTCGACCGGCTTGTGGCGGAGGGGGCGCGGTTCGCGAATGCGTTTGTCACCACGTCGCTCTGTTCACCCAGTCGCGCGACGATGATGAGCGGGTTTTACGCGCATCGGCACGGCGTGCTGAACAACTTCACCGAGTATCCCGACACGCTCCCCAGCTATCCGAAACGCCTGCGCGAAGTCGGCTATGAGACGGCGTACTTCGGCAAGTGGCACATGGGCGAGACCAACGATGCGCCGCGGTCCGGTTTCGATTTCTGGATGAGCCATGCGGGTCAGGGCAAATACTTCGACACGGAGTGGAACATCAATGGTCGCCGCGAAATGATCAAAGGTTACTACACGACCGTTATTACCGAGCATGCGGAGAAATGGTTGCGCGCGAAGCACGACAAACCGTTTGTCGCCGTGATCGGCCAGAAAGCGCCGCACGGCGGGCCCATTCAACCCGAACCGAAATACGAACACGCGCTCGACGATATCACCGTGGCCAAGCCCGCGAACTTTGACGCCTGGCGCGACGGCAAACCCGCCTGGCTCGCGGAGAGTTTTCCGACGTGGCACGGCGCGGGCGGGCCGCTCTACAACATCAAGGATTACGACAAGTTCGTCCGCTCCTACTACGGCACGTTGCTCTCGGTGGACGACAGTGTCGGACGCATCTACGCCGCGCTGAAGGAGGCGGGGCAGCTCGATAACACGATCCTGATCTTTACTTCGGACAACGGCTTTGCGCTCGGCGAGCATGGCCGCGTGGACAAGCGCACCGCGTACGAGGAAAGTTTGCGCGTGCCGCTCGTCGTCCGCTATCCGCCGCTGATTCCGAAGGCTACGGTCGTCAACGAAATGGTGCTCAATCTCGATCTCGCGCCGAGCGTGATCGAATTGTGCGGCGGCAAGAAACTCAGCGACATTGACGGGCGGTCATGGAAGCCGTTGTTGAGCGGCAACAGCAAAGGTTGGCGCAAGTCGTGGGCCTATTTCTACAACTACGAAAGCCAGTTCCCCTACACGCCGAACGTGCGCGCCGTGCGCACGGCGGATTGGAAATACATCCACTACCCGCATGGCGATGGCGCGCCCGACCGGCACGGCGCCGAGCTTTACAACCTGATCGCCGACCCGGGCGAAACGCGCAATCTCATCAACGATCCGGCGGCGGCGAAGAAGTTGGCGGAGTTAAAGAAGGAATCGGAACGGTTGTTGAAGCAGTGCAAAGCGGTCCCGGATCACATGCCGCTCGACGGGGGAATCATCAACGTGCTGCCGAAATTTTGATTGGGTAGGACAGGCGTCGCGCCTGTCCCCAATTCTCAGAAGCCAAGACTTGGCTGCTGGCGTTTCACATCCCTGTTGCGTCACTGCGGCAACGGCTGGGGTTGGAGATCGGAGACAGGCGCGACGCCTGTCCTACTAGCGGGCAGTTACAAGTTGCCGCGCTGCTCCAGGATCAATTCGCGCACGGCTTTGGGATTGGGGATGCCTTCGATCTTCTCCGCGCCATCGGTGGTTGCTGCGGTCGAGATCGTGATATCACCGATGCCGACCATGCGCTGGCCGAACGTCTGGTCCACGTCAATCGAGCGGATGTCGCGCGGCACATAATCCTGGTAACACTTGTTGAACAGCCCGCGCTCCAGCGTCACGCGGTTGGCATAAATCCGTAGCACCGTGGAGGTGCGTTTCGACCACGCGATCAGCCACGGCACGATCAGGAAAAAGAACAGGAGATACCAAAAGTAGTTCCACCACGACGGCCGCACTTCCGCCAGCAATTCGTTGGGCTTCGCACCGCCGGCGGGAGCGACCGCGGTGGAATCAAGTTTCTCGGCGACGGGGAATCCGCAGCCGGGACAGGCTTTCGCGGCCGTGGAAACTTGCCGGCCGCATTCCGGGCAATTGATCAATGCCATGGCGAACGACACTCACCGAAAGCGACGGTCAATGCAACCGTCATTTGTGGCGGGACGGCTCCTGATTTCTTCGTGTCCAGCCGGGCGGTTTTGTGGTTAAATGCCACGCGATGGAAGTCATCATTCAACCGAACAAAGAAGCCGCGGCGTCGCTCGTGGCGCGCATCGTGGCGCATGATTTGCGCGCGAATCCACATCTGGTTCTTGGTCTCGCCACGGGCAGCACGATGGAATGCGTTTACCGGCATCTCGTGCGGATGCACAAGACGGAGAAGCTGGATTTTTCGCTCTGCAGCACGTTCAACCTCGACGAATACGTCGGCTTGTTTCCGAGCGACCCGAATTCCTATCGCCACTACATGAACCATCACCTGTTCAATCAGGTGAACATTGACCCGCGCAACACGCATCTGCCCAACGGCCTTGCGAGTGATCTCGATGCCGAGTGCAAACATTACGAGGCGCTGATGCATCGCTTCGGTGGGATTGATCTCCAACTGCTCGGCATCGGCAAGTCCGGCCACATCGGTTTCAACGAACCGCTCTCCGCGCTGCGCTCGCGCACGCGGGTGAAGGCGCTGACGCCCACGACGATCAAGCAGAACGCGCCGTTCTTCGGCGGCGAAGACAAAATGCCGCGCCGCGCCATCACGATGGGGGTGGGCACGATTATCGAAGCGCGTCGTTGCCTCCTGCTCGCCACCGGCGACAGCAAGGCCGAGGTCATTGCGCAAGCAGTTGAAGGCCCAATCACGAGCATGGTCACAGCGAGCGCCCTGCAACTGCACGCACGGTGCACCGTTGTGGTGGATGAAGAAGCCGGCGCGAAGCTGAAGGAGAAGGATTACTACCGCTGGATCTACGACAACGAGCCGGAATGGGAGAGTTATCGGTGACAATTATTTCCCCTCGGCATGGCCCGAAAGTTCCGTGCGCGCGGGAATAACTTTGTTGATTTCCGGGGATATTCCCGCTTATTTGAGGGCGTTGTGAACCTTAACCACTGGCTCAGAGAACTCCACCTCACGCACACTTGGACCATTGCGCGCGGAAGCAGCACGGTTTCCAAGGTCAATCTCGTCCAACTCACCGATGGCAACGGGGTGATCGGCCTCGGGGAATCTTCGCCCATCACCCGCTACAACGAATCGGTCGAAACTGTGGCGGCCTTCCTCGCCAAGGTGGATGCCAGCAAGCTTTCTTTCGCCGACGTCGCGGGGAGCATGAAGTATCTGGACACCGTTGCTCCGGGCAACATGGCGGCGAAGTGCGCGGTGAACATCGCGCTCGTGGACGGCGCTGCGCGACTGGCTGGTAAAGCCGTTTACGATTATTTCGGCCTGGGCTTCCGCGAGAATCATCACGTCACCTCCTTCACGATCGGCATTGATACGCCGGACATGATTCGCAAAAAGGTTTTGGAGGCGGAACAATTCCCCGTGCTTAAAGTCAAAGTCGGCGTGCCGGGCGACAAGGAAATCCTCACCGCGCTCCGCGAGGTCGCACCGAAGAAAACCGTCCGCGTGGATGCGAACGAAGGTTGGAAGACCAAGGAGGAAGCGCTCGAACGCATCGAGTGGCTCGCGCGCGATCCGCACATTCAATATGTCGAGCAGCCGATGCCGGCGAAGACCGATCCGAAGGATTTGGTGTGGTTGAAGGAACGTTCGCCGCTCCCTTTGCTGGCGGACGAGGGGTATCACACCGTCCAAGACGTCGCGCACTGCGCCGAGTGTTATCACGGCGTAAATGTGAAGCTCGTCAAGACTGCCGGCGTGAGCGGCGGCTTTGAAGCGCTGAGCGCCGCGCGCAAGGCGGGTCTCAAGACCATGATTGGTTGCATGATCGAGACTAGTGTCCTCATCAGCGCGGCCGCGCACCTCGCCGAGTTGTGCGATTACCTCGACGTAGATGGCAACATCCTCATCAACGACGATCCGTATCAAGGCGTCACGGCGGCGAAAGGAATTCTCTCTTTCGCCAGCGCGCCAGAAAAATTTGGACTGCGCGTGAGCGAACGCCGCGGCAAGTAAGGCATGTTCGCCACGGCCCGTCGGTCTGCACCGGGAATGCGCGTCTCGCCGCCAAATCGTCACCACGCAATTTTCTTTACGTTCGCGCCCCTGCGCCGCTAGAAACTCACCGCACCATGAAAGAGATCGTTCCGTCACCGCCGCCGATCGTCCGCAATCAATTCGAGACGATCCGTGAGCTGTTCGCCAAAAATGTCGTCCCGAGCTACGGGCGCTTCGACATCGCCCTCAGCCACGGACAAGGCAGCCACCTCTTCGACGTGAACGGTCGTCGCTATCTCGATCTCGGTGGCGGTATCGCGGTGTGTGCGCTGGGTCACGCGCATCCGGCGATCACGGACGCGCTCGTCGAGCAGTCGCGCAAACTCGTCCACATCTCGAATTTATATTATCAAGAGCCGCAGGGCCGGTTGGCGCAAGCGCTCGTGAATTTCATCGCGCCGGGCAAGGTGTTTTTCTGCAACAGCGGCGGTGAGGCGAACGAAGGCTTGTTCAAACTCGCGCGCAAGTTCGGGCACGACGAAGGCCGCTTTGAAATTCTCACCGCGATCAACTCGTTCCATGGCCGCACGCTCGCGGGGATTTCCGCCACCGGGCAGGACAAGGTGAAGAAGGGCTTCGAACCGATGACGCCCGGCTTCCGGCAGGTGCCCTACAACGATTTGGAAGCGATGCGCACCGCAATTTCTCCCGCGACGGTCGCCATCCTGATCGAGGGCATTCAAGGTGAAGGCGGTGTGACGCCCGCCACGCCGGAATATCTGCTGGGTCTGCGCCGGCTTTGCGACGAGAAGAAACTTTTGCTGATGATGGACAGCGTGCAGTGCGGCCACTTCCGCAGCGGACGCTTCCAGAGTTTTCAGCGCGTGCTCGAAGGCGTCCCCGGTGGTGAAAACTTTTTGCCCGACGCCATCTCGATGGCGAAATCGCTGGGCAGCGGCTTCCCGATGGGCGCGTTTTGGATTCGCGCGCCGTATGCGGATTTATTGAGCGCCGGCACGCACGGCACGACCTACGGCGGCTCGCCGCTCGCCTGTGCTGTAGGGCTGAAGGTGCTCGAAATCATCGAGAAAGAAAAACTCGAGCACAACACGCGAGAGTTAGGTGAGTTTCTTAAAGCGGGCTTGCTCCAACTCAAACAGTCGTACCCGAAAGTCGTTCGCGAAGTCCGTGGGCTGGGCCTGATGCTGGGTATGGAGTTGCACCCGGACCTTGCCGCCACGCTCCCGGGCGACGCGGCCAAATCCGTGGCCATCCGGTTCACCAACTTGTTGCACGCGGCTGGCCTGCTCGTGGTTCCGGCCGGCACGCAGACCATCCGCTTCCTGCCCGCGCTCAACCTGCGCCGCGCGGAAGCGGCCGAGGCGCTGGAAATTATTGGTGCTGTTGTGCAATCCGCAGCCAAAGCCGCTGCGTGAAGCTCCATAATCGTACGTGACGGCGCGGCCTGCTTTTGATTAAAACTTCTCCTTTGCGGCCCGCGGTGAAAGCCCGCCCCGCAATTTTGGAAGCGATGAATAATCTGCTCAGCATTGAAAAACTGGCGCGCGCGGACATGGAAAAACTCCTGGCTGAGGCCGTCGTCATGAAGCGCAGCCGCGGCCGGCACAAGACCCAACCGCTCAAGGGCCAGACCTGGGCGTTGATTTTTTCCAAATCGTCCACGCGCACGCGTGTTTCCTTCGAGGTCGGCATTCATGAGCTGGGCGGGCGGCCGATGTTTCTCAGCGCGGCAGACATCCAGCTCGGCCGCGGCGAGCCGATCAAAGACACCGCGCGCGTGCTCGGGCGTATGGTGCATGGCGCGGTGTTCCGCACCTTCGCGCAAGCGGACGTCGAGGAATTCGCGCAGTACTCCAGCATTCCCACCATCAACGCGCTGACGGACGAGGAACATCCCTGCCAGATTCTGGCGGACTTGCAGACGATCCAGGAGCGGCTCGGCTCGATTTCAGATCGCGTGGTCGCGTTCATCGGCGATGGCGCGTGCAACGTGCCCGTGTCCTGGATTTTTGCGGCGGCGAAACTCGGTTTTGAATTGCGCATCGCCGCGCCGAAATCTTTTCAGCCCGCGGCCGCGCTCTTGAAACGCGCGGGCGGCAAGGTGATTTGCACCACGGACGTGAAAGCCGCCGCGCGCGGCGTGGATGTTCTCTACACCGACGTCTGGGTCTCCATGGGTAAGGAGGCGGAGTCCGCCGCGCGACTCAAGGCCCTGAAAGGCTACCAGATCAACGCCGCGCTCGCGAAGCTGGCCAAGCCCGGCGCGCTGGTGATGCATTGTCTGCCAGCCTACCGCGGGAAGGAAATTGACGACGCGACATTCGAGGCCAACGCGCAGACTATCTTCGATCAGGCGGAGAACCGCTTGCACGCGCAGAAGGCTATTCTGGCTTGGGCGGTGCGTTAACCTTGCTGGTCACCTCCAGTTTTCCAGCTGAGCGACCCGGGGCGATTGTTACTTATACTTCGCCAAAAACTGTTTCCATCTCGCGTTGCGCAGCTGGAGCAATTTCTTCACTGTCTCATCACGACACGCTTCCCCAAATATCTCCTTTAGCGGATTTAGGCCTCCACCAATCCATGTTCGTAAGATTTCTACGGTGTCTCGTTCGTCATCCATCGATGGGATGTGTGGCGTGTTGCTTAAGACAGCATCCACCAATTGCATATCAAACAATTGTTCCTCATAGCATCCGGTTTTGACGAACAACTTGCCCTTGTCTCGCACGATGCGAATGAAGAGACTTTCAGTACCCAAGTCCAGAATGGCGTCCCCAAATGAATTGAGATTCTCCTGACAGTTGAGAACCTGCATTGTCCCGAGGACCGGCATTGCGGCGATGAGATCCTCCAAGACTTCTAGCATCGGTTTCACCGGTTCATTTGGTCAGCCCCGCTTGAGGCGCGCCAGCAAATTCCCGCAATCATTTCACCGCCACACCCATTCTTTCGGCCCCAGCGCAGAGATGGACAAGGGTTCAAAGGTGATCGTATGCGAGACCACGGGAATCTGGTGATTCGCGGCCGGCAGGTTGTGACAAAAGAATTACAATTTTTGAACCTCGCCGTGACACTTTCTGATGCCGCCGGTCTATCCTGTCAGCAATGGTTCGCGGTGACGTCAGGCCGATGAAAACCTCAGCCCCAGACCAACGGGCCGGACAAAACAAGGAAGTCCCAAGGTTTCCAGTTGCCGGAACTATTCCCGCCCCGCACTGTTTCAACCCGGAACAAGCGATGAACAACGCCACAGCAACTGCCGCGCGCGAAATCTATCAGAAGATTTCGGCCAACATCAGCCAGGTCATGCAGGGTCAAGCCGGCCCGACCCGGAAACTCCTCGCCGCCCTCGCCAGCGGCGGCCACGTGCTGCTCGAGGATTTTCCCGGCACCGGCAAGACCACGCTCGCCAAGGCGCTGGCCCGCTCGATTGACGCCAAATTCAAGCGCGTCCAATTCACGCCCGACCTGCTGCCGTCGGATATTCTGGGCGTCGCCATTTTCAACCAGCGCGAGCAACAGTTCTTTTTCCACGAGGGCCCGATTTTCACGAACATCCTGCTCGCGGACGAGATCAACCGCGCCTCGCCCCGCACGCAGTCGGCGCTGCTCGAGGCGATGGGCGAAAACCAGGTGAGCGTGGACGGCGAGCGCCGCAATCTCGCGGATTTGTTCTTCGTCATCGCCACGCAGAACCCCGTGGAGTTTCGCGGCACGTATCCGTTGCCCGAGGCGCAGATGGACCGGTTTGCGATGCAATTCACGCTGGGCTACGTGCAGCCGGCGGAGGAAGTCGCGATCCTGAGCGCGCAGATCAACAACCATCCGCT
>CAYWCK010000023.1:0-6435 GCA_964456685.1 uncultured Bifidobacteriaceae bacterium
CCTCATCGATCTAATACTTCATGGCCTCCGTTAGCGCCAGTGCCATGGCCTGGAAACCAGGTTGGTTAGGAGGGGGGATGCAGTTCCCGCCAGCGCGCCTGCAAGGCGGTGTGGAGGCGTTCCCGAAATGCGATCGGCATCTCGCAGGCCTGCCCGTCCTTGTAGAGCGTGATGGTCTTGCGGATGTTGTCCACGACCACCTGGCAGGGATTGCAGCCGGCCATGTGCTGCTCGAATTCCGCGCAGATGGCCGGGTCCACCGTGCCGTCCACGTATTCGTTCAACAGCTTCAAAAGTTCTTCGCACTTCATGTCTGCCAAAAGGTTTGAGCCGCGGATGAATCAGAAGTTACAGACCAATTTCATTCGTTCTCCGATCCGGGGTAAATACGGCGGCACCCGCCGCGCATACTCATCATAATTGGAAAACTGCGCTCGCAACCGGACCTCTTCACGCCGCGCTTTTGCATGGAAAAACGGGATCAAGGCCAGCGCCGCAATGGAGGCGGTCATGCTTTGCCAGAGGAGCGCCCAGCCCAGGGAAGCCAGCAGGACGCTGGTGTAAAGCGGATGCCGCACCCGGGCGTAGATGCCGTGCTGCACAAGTTCTGATCCCGGTCGGGGTTGCGGAAAGGGAGTGCGGTTTCGGCCCAGCACGATTACGCCGGCAATCCCAACGTAGCCGCCCGCGCCAAACAGCAACGCCCCCGCCAGGCTGACCGGTGTGCGGGTCCAATCGCCGGGAAAAACGACGGCCAGCAGGATGACTGCAGCCATCAGAATGGACTGCACCACAACCCAGCCGCCGCCGCGCGCGGCAAAACTCCCGGTTGATTTCGGGCTAGTCATGGTGATGGTGACCGCGCACCAGGCGGGTGGCCGGATCGCCGAGGACCTGGGTCAGTTGTTCCCGCAATTGCAAGCGGGCGCGGAGCAGGCGGACTTTCACATTCGCCTCGCTCAGGCTGAGGGCTTCGGCGGTTTCTCGCACGGACAGGCCCTCGACATCGCGAAGCAGGAAAACCAGCCGATGCTTTTCGTCGAGCTGGGCCAAGGCTTCATCCAGCAAACGGCGCGTTTCGTTACGCTCGACCAGTTGCTCGGGCGATTCCTTCCAGTCCGCGATGAACTCCGGATGCGGAATCGTATCGTAATCGTCACGCGGCTCGGTGTTTTCCTCGAGCGACACGGTGTCGAGCCCCTTGCGCTTGCGGATGACCTTCAGGGCGGCAAACGTCGCGATGCGATTCAACCAGGTGGCAAAGCTGGCTTCCTCGCGAAAGCTGGCGAGGTGTTCGAGCGCACTTAATAAGGCTTGTTGGGTGATGTCCTGGGCATCATGCGGGTTTTGGAGGATGCGAAGCGCCAGCGAATAGAGCTGCCGTTCGTGACGGAAAACCAAGGTCTCGAAGGCCGGTAGTTCACCAGCTTTGGCCCGGCGGACAAGTTCCGCATCTGTGACTTCGGGTTTCATTCACGGAACGAAAGCAACCGGATCCGGTGACCTCAAATTACGGCCTGCCGGCTTTCAGCCATTCCGGTTTTGATCATTTCAACGCGCCGGCAACCGCGGCAAGCAGCTTGGCTTTTTCAACCGGTTTGGGCAGGTACGTGTAGGCTTTGATCGCAGCGGCGCCCTTGACGATCTGATTGGGATCGGTGCCGGAAACGATGATGATCGGGATTTCCAACTCGGGGTTAAGCCGCTTCAACCAGGTGGCTACGGTGAAGCCGTCCACCAAGTCCTCGGGAGTTTCCGCGGCGAGGTTGATATCCAAGGTGATCAGGTCGGGCTTCTGTTCCCGAACCAATTTCATGGTGGCGGAGGCATAACGGGCCGTGATGACCTGATAGCCGGCGGATTTGAGAATCTCGGCGATGATTTTTTGAGTGAAATAATCATCCTCCACCACCAGTACTTTTTTTGCCTGATTTGTCATACCCCGTAGACCGCTGGTATGAATTCTTTCCGCTGGGTCGCAAAAGTCAAGCCAGCGCCCCGCTAGCAGTCGGCAACCTCGACTTGTGTCGCGCTCGCTGGCAGATGGAAAAAGGTTGTTTTCCCGGTCTCCGGATTTAGCTTGGCCAGCGTCATGAAGTCGTTTGCCCAACTCAATTTTCCCGGTCGCCTGATAGCGGTCGAAGGGCTGGATGGCTCGGGCAAGTCCACCCAGATCTACCTGTTGAAACGCTGGCTGGAGACCCAGGGCCTCAAGGTATTTTTTAGTGAATGGAATTCCTCCGTGCTGGTCAAAAGCGCCACCAGCAAGGGCAAGAAACAGGAATTGCTCACGCCCACCACGTTCAGCCTCATCCACGCCACGGATTTTGCCGACCGCTACGAACGCCATCTGGTGCCGCTGTTGCGGGCGGGCTATCTGGTGTTGTGCGATCGGTATGTGTTCACGGCGTTTGCGCGCGACAGCGTGCGCGGCTGCCAGCCGCAATGGGTGCGGGACATCTACAGCTTCGCCGCCTTGCCGGACCTCACGTTCTTCTTCAAGGCCGATCTGGAAGTCTCCCTCACCCGCATTCTGGAAGGCCGCCCGGAGTTGAAGTATTTCGAAGCCGGCATGGATTTGCGGCTTTCGACCGATCCGTACGAGAGCTTCCGCATTTTCCAGGGCCGCATCCTCGAGCAATACCTGGCCATGAGTTCCGAATTCAATTTCACGATCGTCGACGCCAATCAATCCATCGAGGTCCAACAAAATGCCGTGCGCTCCCTCGTGGCCGGCAAGCTGGATCTGGCTGCCTTCGCGCGCGACAAGGAGGCGGGGAAATGAGCGCGAAAACCTCCCGCACCAACGGCCTTGGCGCGCGCGACACCAAGGTCATCGTCCCGCAAAAATCCAAGCGCCGCTTTTACGGACACGGCGTCCCCGGCGTGGACACCGCCAAGCTTGCGGGCAAACTCATCGTCGTGGAAGGCGCGGACGGCTCCGGCCGTTCCACGCAAATTCAGATGCTCGTGGACTGGCTCGAAAGCCGCGGACACTCAACCATCCAGGTCGGTTTGAAGCGCTCCACCCTCGTCAGCGAGGAACTTGACCACGCGCAGGAAGGCAACGTCCTCAGCCGCACCACGCTCAGCTTGTTTTACGCGACGGATTTTGCCGATCAGTTGGAGAACATCATTCTGCCGGCCTTGCGCGCGGGGCAGATGGTTCTGGCGGACCGCTACATCTACACCCTCATGGCCCGGGACATCGTCCGCGGCATGGACGAGAAATGGTTGAAGAATCTCTACGGCATGGCGCTCGTGCCCGACGCGGTGTTCTACCTCAACGTCGCGCCCGAACAGCTCGTGCAACGAACCTTCGCCAAGTATTCGCGCCTCGACTTCTGGGAAAGCGGCATGGACCTCGGGCTCTCGCGCGATATTTTCGATTCCTTCCTGAAATATCAGGCGCTCATGCTCAAGGCCTTCAAGTCCCTGCAAAGCACCTACGGTTTTCACATCATTGACGCGCACCGCTCGGTCGAGCTCATCAACGCCGAGTTGCGCAAAAAAATCGCGGCCGTTCTCATCGGACACCGCGTGGATTGAAAATTATGCCAGACGACGGCAAAGACTTTTTGCTCGGCGTGGACCTGGGCGGGACGAAAATCCTCGCCGGCGTGTTCGACGCGAAGTTTGATCTCAAGGGCACCACCAAGCTCAGCACCAAGGCCGACCGCGGCGTGGACGCGGTGATTGATCGCATCGCGCGGTGCGTCACCGACGCCGCGGATGAATGCGATCTCAGCTTGAAGCAAGTGCGTGGCATCGGCATCGGCGCACCGGGCGCGGTGGACACCGACACGGGCCGCGTCATCTTCGCGCCGAATCTGCCCGGCTGGAAGGACATCCCGCTCAAGAAGGAATTGGAGAAGCGCCTGAGCGTGCCCGTCTTTGTCGGCAACGATTGCAACGTCTGCACGCTCGGCACGTTCGATCGCGAGTACAAGGCCAAACCGAAAAACCTCGTCGGCATTTTTATCGGCACCGGCATCGGCGGCGGGTTGGTGATCGACGGCAAACTCTACGCCGGCCACAACCTCACCGCTGGCGAGATTGGCCACATGGTCATCGAAGTGAACGGCCCCAAATGCGGCTGCGGCAATCGCGGCTGCCTCGAAGCCCTTGCGAGCCGCACCGCCATCTTCCGCAAAATCCAGGGCGCGGTGAAGGACGGTCAGAAGACCATTCTCACCGACATGCTCGGCCCCGATCTGGCTGACATGCGCAGCGGCGACCTCCGCAAAGCCATTCGCAAAGGCGACAAGTTCGTCGAGAAAGTCATCGAGGAAGCCGCCGAGTATGCCGGCATCGGCGTGGCGAACCTGATCAACATCCTCAATCCCGAAATCGTGGTCGTGGGCGGCGGCGTGATGGAAGCCTTGGAAAACGAAATGATGCCGACTCTCCTCAAAGCCGCGAAGGAACACGTGATGCGCGGCACGATGGAAGGTATCGAGATCGCTGCGTCCAAACTCGGAGACCACGCGGGCATCACCGGTGCCGCGGTGCTGGCGAGGCGCGGGACGAGTTGAGGTAGCCGCCGACGTGAGGCGGCGGATTTATCCCTTCTACCCCCCGCCTCTTTACGTCGGCGGCTACGAACGTTTTGCCCGCTTCGGCCCGAAGTGCCGTGGATTCAGCAGCCATTCGAGCGTCGCGCAACGACCCGCTTTCACCGTCTCCATTTCCAAGCGGCAGAGCCCGCCCTTCTTCATCTCCACCGCCAAGGTTGGTCCACCCGTGCAAAGCAGCGAGATCAACCCGCTCAGATACGGCTCGTGACCGACCAGCAAAATCGCCTTCGCCTGGGCGCGGGCGTGCTCCAACTGGGCGAGCAGGTCCACGAACGTGCCGCCCGGCGCGAGATGGTTCGTGAGGCGTAACTTATTTTCGAGGTCCAGGCTGCGCGCCACGATTTCCGCCGTCTGCTGCGCGCGCAGGAGCGGGCTTGAAAAAATGACATCGAAGGAAATCTCCAGCTGCCGCAGCGCGTTGGCGAGCTGACGCGTGCGCTTGCGGCCTTTGGGGGTGAGCGGCCGCGCGGCGTCGTTTGGCTGGCGCGGATCACTGTGATCCGCCGCTTCCCCGTGTCGCAGGAGATAGAGTTTCATACAGTTCATCCGCAACCTTCGTCCGACGATCAGCCGCGCCCGGCTCAAGCAAAGCGCGGCTCGAATTTCTCCAACTCATCCGCCGCGCCGATGAAGGCATTTACCAGAAGCACCAGGCGCTTAGCGAGCGCGGCGTGCAACCGTTTGACGGCCAGCACCGACACCTCGCCGCGCTTGACGGCGCGTTCGATTCGCGCGAGCAACACCTCCGCATCCTGGATGTCGCCCATGCGCGTCTGCCAGGTGTGCATCTGACGCAAGCGCCGGGCGCTCAGGCCGGGCAGCAAGGGTTGCAGCAGCTCGCAGAGGTAACGCAGCTTCTTGAACGCGATGCGCGTGCGATGAATCGTCTCCGTGTCCCGCCTTTGGATCTTCCGGCGCAAAGCCATCACGCGCCGGTAACTGCGCTGCAGCGGCGCGCGCAGAAACGCGGCCACGGGCTGGACCCCGGTGCCCGCGTCCGCCACATGTTGGGCGAACTGCTTCAGCATTCGTTCGACCCTTCGCGACTTTAGTCGGCGCACTTTGCGGCGCATCTGGAGACGCAGTTGCTTCTCGTGGCGGCGCAGGAATTCCCCGAACTCGCGCGTCTCGGGAAATCGCTCCAACCACGGCTGGAGCAGGTCGATTTCCACCTGCGTGTCCCGCAACTCGTCGAACACATCGAGCCGACGCTTCAAATTGCGGCGGGCCTTGTTCCCCGCGCCTGGAAAGTGGAGCGTGGTCAACAACTCCAGCAGCGCCAGGGTGCGGCGGGTTTCGACGCGCAGCTCATGAACGGCGGTGACGGAGAAGTGCGCCTGACATTGGTCGAGGCGCTTGCGGTAGCGCCGGCGCGTGCGCTTCAGCAGCTGGGCGAGATGGCGGGCAAGGTCCGCTGGCAGCTCGCGGTTCATGGTTGGTCAGCAGGGTCGTTGGGCGACTTTCACTTGGGGGTAGCGGGATTTCCCACCCGTTTTCCGCTGGTTCAGGCCGGCGCCGTTGGCGGCTTGGGCGACGAACTCGAACTGGCTGCGACGGATTTTTTCGCCGCGCCCCACGCGGGGCAATTGATACGTGCCGTCGTTTCGTAATTGCCGGGCCCGCGCGTTGTCGGCCAGCGGCAGGGCGAGCAATTCGCTGATGATGCGCTCCCGCAAATTGCCGTCGAGAATCGGGACGGCGGTTTCGATGCGGCGGTAAAAATTCCGCGGCATCCAGTCGGCGCTGCTCAGAAAAACCTCCGGCTGGCAGGCGTTCTCGAAATACAGGATGCGGCTATGTTCGAGAAAACGGTCCACGATGCTGCGCACGCTGTTGTTCTCGCGCAGGTCCACGAGGA
>CAYWCK010000023.1:6445-24897 GCA_964456685.1 uncultured Bifidobacteriaceae bacterium
CTCGCTCACGCCGGGAATGCCCGGCCGCAAACAACAAACGCCGCGGACGATGAGATCGATCTTAACGCCGGCGGCGGAAGCCGCGTACAGCGCCTCGATAATTTCACGGTCCACGAGGGAGTTGATCTTGGCGATGATGCGGGCCGGCAGGCCGCGCGCGGCGTTTTCGGCCTCGCGGGCGATGAGCTGGGTGAGCCGCTCGTGGAGATCGAAGGGCGCAATCAGAATCCGGCGCATCGGCCGGAACTGGCAGATGCCGGTGATCAGGTTGAACAGATTCGTGGCGTCCTCGCCAAAATCGGGATGGCACGTCAGCAGACCGGCATCGGTATAAAGTTTGGCCGTGCCCGGATTGTAATTGCCGGTGGCGAGATGAACGTAGCGCCGGATGGCGTCGTCGTCTCGGCGCACGACGAGCAAGGCCTTGGCGTGAATCTTGTAACCAACGAGCCCGTACACCACATGCACGCCGGCTTCTTCCAACTGCCGCGCCCATTGAATGTTGTTGGCCTCGTCGAAGCGGGCGCGCAGTTCCACCACCGCGGTGACTTGCTTGCCATTTTTGACCGCGTCCATCAGCGCGCCGACGATGCGCGTGTCGCCACCGGTCCGGTAGAGCGTTTGCTTGATCGCCAGCACGCGGGGATCCCGGGCGGACGCTTGGAGCAATTCCACCACGCTCTCAAAACTTTCGTACGGGTGATGCAACAAAATGTCCCGCTGCCGAATCGCCGCAAAAATGTCGGGCTGCTGGCGTACCGCGCGGTTCACGGGCGCGACAAAGGCGGGATAGCGCAGTTCCGGCAAATGGCTGGTTTCCGCGACCCCCATCAAGCGGCCGGGACTCAGCGGCCCGTTGATTTCGTAAAGGTCGTCTTCGCCGAGGCGCAGCCGGTTCAGGAGATCGGCGCGGATGACGGGGGGACAATCCCGCGCCACTTCCAACCGCACGGCATCGCCTTTGCGCCGGTTCTGGAGTTCGTTTTCGACGGCGGAAAGCAGGTTCGCCACTTCTTCGTCGTCAATGTACAGCTCGCTGTTGCGGGTGACGCGGAAGAGCCAGTAACCGGCGATCTGCCAGCCGGCGAAAAGTTCGTCGAGAAAGCGGCCTACGAGCTGACCTAAAAAAACATAGTCCTGCACGGTTTCATCGGCGCGCGGCAACCGGACCAGGCGCGGCAGCACGCGGGGAACGGGCACGACCGCCAGGCGCTCGACCGGTTTGGCGGCCTGCACGCCTTGGAGCTGGACGATCAGGTTAAGCGAACGGTTGAGGAGTTGCGGAAATGGATGGGCCGGATCAAGCGCCAGCGGGGTGAGCACGGGCTGCACCTCCGAGCGGAAGAAATTCTCGAGCCACTGATAATCGGCGGCCTCGAGTTCCGCCGGTTTGAGGAAGCGGATGTTCTGCCGGGCCAACTGAGGCCGCAATTGCTTCTGCCAGCACTCATATTGGTCGGCCACCATGCGGTGCGCCCGCTGGCTGATCGCGCGAAAAGTTTCCGTGGGCGTCATGCCGTCGGCGGCCCGCTGGGTGGCGCCGGCCTCGATCTGTTGCTTGATGCCCGCAACCCGCACTTCAAAGAACTCATCCAGATTGGAACTGACAATGCAGAAGAACTTCAGCCGCTCGAGCAGCGGATTCTCCTGGTTCAGCGCCTCATCCAGCACGCGCTGGTTGAATTCCAGCCAGCTCAACTCGCGATTGAGGAAGTGTTCCGATTGATATGTTGTCGCTTTCACCGGATTGCCAGACTACCCGACGCATGCTGGGCTGTCCAACCTGACAGGGAAAGTTACGATTGGGTGACATGCCAGTCATGGACACCGGAGTTGAGCGAATCGACGACACGGCTTTTCTCCGCGCGCGGCGGAATACTCAGAATGAACCCGAACATGGAACCGCCGAAGATCTGGAAAGTCATCAACCGTTGCGCTGGCGTTGTTTTTGAGGTATCACATGTCCGCAATTCAGATTTCTCCGCCCTATGAAACGATTGATGTACCGTCTCACTTTGCTGTTGGTGATTTTATTTGCGAGCAGCCGGCCGCAAATTGCTTCGGCCATCCCTACCGTCACCAACTGCACCACCACGGTTTACACCAATATTACCGATCCCGTGATGCTGGCGTTCGGCACGGACGGATCACTATTCGCTGGACGCGACAATTCCGGCTCTGGCGGCTCCAGTCAGGATGCGGTGAAGATCCACAAGATCGGGCCGAATGCAGCTTCACTCGCGGAATACGGCAACACCGCCATCGCCGATCCCGACGCCGTGGCCTTTGACGCCGTGGGCTTGGTGAGCGGCGCACCGGGCAACGTGCTCGTCGGTGGTTCGGCGGCGGGCAGCACGGCGAACATTTCACGCATCGGCACGAATGGTGGCGTGGCCATCCTCTTTGGTGGCGCGTTGACGAACATCGGCAATCCGCGCCAGATGATCTTCGACGCCGCGGGCCGGCTTTACATCAGCGACACGGATTTCAACCGCATCGTCACCACCGCTTCCTCCGCCGCACCCACGATTCTTTGCGTTTCGACCGGCGCGAACGCGATGGTCTTTGACGTCAGCAACCGGCTCGCGGTGGCTTCGTACACCTTGCCGCGCATCCAGCTCTTCTCGACGAATGGCACATTGTTAAATTCCAATTTTGCCACCATTGCACCGACCGCGCCGCTGGCCGCCGGCAAGGGCGATGCCTTTTGGGGCACGGATCTTTACTCCTTCAACTCGAGCGGCCAGCTCATCCGCATTGATCCGAACGGCACTGTCACCCCGATCGGCAACGGCTTCAGCACCGGGATGAACTTTGCCATGGGCAGCGATGGCGCGCTCTATGTCAGCTATCAGTTGGGCGATGTGATCTACAAAATCAAGCCCACCCCCCGCACGCCGCAGCATTGGTGGCCGCTGGATGGCAACCTGGTGGATGTCATCGGTGGCGAAAATGGCAACGCCTCCAACGGCACGTTCTTCGCCACCGGGAAATTGGGACAAGCATTTGATTTCAACGGCACGAATTACCTCAACTTCGGCACGAACGCGGGAAGCGTGGGCGGATCTGATTTCACGGCGACGCTTTGGGTGAAAATGCTGAGTCCATTCACGGCCACTTGCAAAATACTGTCGTGGGAAACGAATGCCTGCCCGGTAGGGAATTACTACTGGCAACTTTATTTATTGGCCGTGGACAGCGTGACCAGCTATGCCGCTGGTGATATTTTTGGCGGTAACTTCACCCAATTGAGTGGCGCTGGTACTACCGATGTGGAGGACGGCAACTGGCATCATCTGGCGTTGGTGCGCAAGAGCGTCAATTGTTATGTGTACCGCGACGGCATCTTGGACGTCACCAGCTCCGCACCGAACCTCGCCGTCGTGACCAGTGTCGGCCGCCTCATCGCCGGGCATAACCTATGCAGTGCGGACGGCAACGGCGCCCAATATCGCGGCCAGTTGGATGAGATCAAACTCTTCGGCGTGGCCTTGACGCAATCGGAAATCATCGCCGACATGAATCCGCCGCGCTTGAACATTGCGGCGCTTCCCGGCGCGGTGCGGCTGACCTGGTCCACAAACTCGTCAGGCTTCGCGTTGGAGACGAACAGTTCGCTGACATTGACCAACTGGGGCGTGCTGACTACGAACTACAGCCTGATCGAAACGAACTACGCCGTGACCAACACGGTTGACGCGGCCACGCGGTTCTATCGGTTACACAAACCATGACCGCACTTTCCGACACCCCAATCCAGCGGCGGCGGGATGGCGATGCTGAAGGCAATGGCTTTGGCGGAGACGTTTGCAAAGAATTCTTAACCGCTAATCTCCGTTCATCAGCGCTGATTAGCGTTTCACTGGACAGGAAAGGGTTAACCAGAGCAAGGCGATGCTCAAAGCCCTGGGCTGCGGAGGCGTCTTGTTGGTAATCAACTAAAGCTGGTTTTGCGGGCGGCGGGGCGGTTGATTGACCGGGCGGCGATTGCGTTGCAGGGCGCTCGGTGTGCCGGGGCGCGGCTCGCCCGTCACGACCAACAACCACGAGCCGTCGCGCAATTTCACCGCACCAGGATCAGCGCCGTGAAAACGCATGGAGGTATGCAACGTGGTCCAGTTTGCGCCGTCGGTGCTTTGGACCGGCCACGGGCCCGGACCAGTGCCGAAGAAAACGAGTTTGCCGCCGTCGCTTTGTACGTTGCCGAGCCAGCGGTCGCGATCCGACGGCAATTGGATGTCTGCAACGCGTTCGAACTTCAATCCGTCCTGGCTCGTCGCATGATAGCCGGTTCCGCCGCGCGGTGGTTGGTGACGATCTTGCCCGCCGTTGAATTCGCCCGTTGTCCCGTTGTCCGGCACGATGAGATGGAACATGCCGCCATGCAGCGCCGCCGCGCAATCAATCACGATGCGTCCCTCCACGCCGAACCGCACGCCGGGCTCAAACGCGTAATCAATGCCGTTGGTCGAGATGGCGGAGTAGATCGCCGGTGGGCTGCGGCGAAAGTCGGGGCTGCGATTCGACGTGAAGTACAGCCGCACCCGTCCATCCGGCAACGGCACGAGCGTGGGATCGAATGGCCGCGCCAGACCTTTTTCCATGCCTGCCACCATGATCGGTTTGGTCTCGCTCCACGTGCGACCTTCATCATCGGAGAGGCGCACCGCCACGCGATCGAAGTTGCGGTCGTCACTGGCGGGAAAATTCTGGAACGCGGCGATGAGCCGTCCGTCCTTCAGCCGCGCGACGGTCGGCACGCCCGCGCGTTCGAAGGTGGCCAGCTGTTCGGGCGAACCGCCGGGCGAGATGCGATAAACAATCACATCATTGTCCCAAGGGCCGGGACGATTGCCATCAGGTTGTCGGCTGGGCGCGGGCGGCACATCTTGTGCGAAGAGGGTGAAGTGAAACACTAGGACAACAAACGGAAGAATGGCTGTTTTCATGGCCGATGGCGCAAACGATTTCAGGTTACGGTGAGTCTGTCACGCGCAAGTCAGCCGACCAGTTATGATGGGCGCGTTCTGCAGTTGCCTGACAGACGTTTGGCTGCGGGCGCTCGTGCGAGTGTCGTCAATCGAGTGGAGAGTTGCACCCCTGGAACATTCGCGCGTGTTGACTGGTAAAGCGCTTGTGCATCCGGGAAATTTTCAGCTACCAGAGCTGATCACTTCCGCCATTTCGCCCGGCTCCAGCTTCATTGGTTTGTCGTGGTCGAAAACGTGGCGGCATGCTTGAAAAAAATCGGCCCGCGTGGTCACGCGCCGGATCTGATGCAGGAACTGCGGCCCAATTCCCTCGCCCAGGTAGTTCATGAATTTTTTCATCCGCTCGCACTGAGCTTTCTCGGGCGCATCAAAGCTGGCCTGCGATTCCCAGAGCGCTTCGATGTAGCCGAGCACATCGCGGCCGGTTGGATATGTGACGGGTTCGCCGCGCAGTTGCTGGCGGATTTGCGGGAAGAGCCACGGGCTGCGGATCACGCCGCGACCGATCATCAGGCCGCGGGCTTTGGTGCGTTGCAAAAGCTGCTGCGCTTGCGCTGCGGAATAAACGTGGCCGTTCGCGCACACGGGGCAGGGCATCGTTTCGGCGGCTTGCCGGATCAGATCGTAATGCACCGGCAGCCGATACATCTGCGAAACGGTGCGCGCGTGAACGGTGAGCAGGTCGAGCGAGTGCTTGGCGAAGATGGGCAGCAGTGTGTCGAACTCGCGGGTGTCGCTGAAACCGACGCGCGTTTTCACCGTGAACTTGATGCTCACGGCTTCGCGCAGCGCGCCGAGGATGGAATCAATCCGTTGAGGCTCGCGCAACAAGCCGCCGCCAGCGCACTTGCGATAAACGATCGGCGCGGGGCAGCCGAGGTTCAGATCAATCGCGGCGACGGGAAGTTGCTGGAGTTCCTTGGCCGTGCGGACGAGCGAGGGGATGTCGTTGCCGATCATCTGCGCGATGACGGGCCGGCCAGTTTGGTTCTGCGCGATGGAATCGAGAATCCATTTCTCAGGCCGCGACACCGCATGGACGCGAAAGTATTCCGTCCAGTAAACATCCGCGCCGCCGTAGCGGTGCATCAGATTCCAGAACGCCGCGTCGGTCACGTCCTGCATCGGCGCGAGGGCGAGAAAGGGCGCCGGGCCACGCAGGACGGCGGCGAACTGTTCGTGATGGTTCAACGCGGAAAGTTTGGAGCAAGCGGTGGCGGCGAAGCGACCAGAAATTACGCCTGCGATTTGCGCTCCATTGCAAGGCTGGTGAGTGTGCCGACCAGGAACGTGATTGAGGAGCCGCTTAGCACGTACCACTGCCAGGAGATCTTGAGTTGAAGCCAGACGAAAGCCATGCCCGCAATGCCCGTGATCACACCGATCAGCGCGCCGCGGGGGCCGACGCCTTTGGTCAGCGTGCTCAAGAGAAACAAGCCGAGCACCGGTCCGTTGGTGAACGACGCCACGGCCAGCACTGCATCCACGCCGCGGCCTTGCATGGCGATGGCTATCATGGCCACCACGATTTGCACCACGCCCCAGACGGCGGTGAACAGACGCGAAGCGTTCAGATAGTGAGCATCGGATTTGTTCGGTGCAAACAGTGGGCGATAGAAGTCGGTGACGGCGGTGGCGGAGAGCGAGTTGAGCGAGCTGGACAGCGTGCTCATGGCCGCGGCGAAAATGGCGGCGACAACGAGACCGATGATCCCGACCGGGAGTTGCGTCACAATGAAATGCGGGAAGACGCGATCGGCTTTGGCGGCCACCTCGGGCGGCAGCGCCCCCGCTTTCTGATAAAAGACATACAGCATCGTACCGATGACGAGGAAGAGCACGAACTGCGCAAGGATCACCGCGCCGCTGGTCAGGAGCGCGAGCGTGGCCTGTTTCGCGTTCTTCGCGCAAAGGTAGCGTTGCACCATCAACTGATCCGTGCCGTGGGTGGCCGTGGTGAGAAACGCGCCGCCAATTACGCCCGACCAAAACGTGTAGCTGCGGCTTAGGTCGAAGGTGAAATCGAACAGATTGAACTTGTGCAGTTGTCCGCCGACCGCGACGACTTCGTTCCAGCCGCCGGGAATTTTGCCGAGCAGGACAAACGCCGCCACAATCGCGCCAACCACATACACCACGAGTTGAATCGCATCGGTCCAGATCACTGCGGCCATGCCGCCGAGATACGTGTAGGCAATCGTGACGACCCCAATGATCAGGATCGAAACCGGATCCGCCCAGCCGGTCAGCGCGACCAGCACAATGGCGGTGAGAAACAGCCGGATGCCGTCGGCGATCGAGCGCGTGACGAGAAACAACGAGGCGGCCGTCCGCTTGACGCGCCCGCCGAAGCGCTGATCGAGCACCTGGTAAACCGTGAACAGCTCGCCCTTGAAGTAGAGCGGAACGAACAGCGCCACGATAATCAGCCGCCCGATCATGTAGCCGATGACGATTTGCAGGAAGGTGTAGTCGCCACCCACGCCCGCCGCGTTCGCCGTGAAAGCATACGCCGGCACGCTGATGAAAGTGACGGTCGAAGTCTCCGTTGCCACGATCGAACCCATCAACGCCCACCAGGGCGCGTTGCTGTCGGAAAGAAAGTAGTCGCGAATGTTGCGCTGCTTCCGGCTGAACCACCAACCCACGGCCAGCGTGCCGAGCATGTAAACGACGATGATGATGAGGTCGAGTGGATGCAGTTTCATGGTTCCGGACGCGCCATTACTGGAGAACTGAAAGGACGAAGGCCAGCAAATAGTTCACGTGTGGTGGTTGAACTTGTTTCCGCCGCACAAATGGGCGACAACCAACGCATGTCATCCGTCGCACGCGTCGAGATTCATCCGAGCCAGTTTCCGGCGGCGGTTCATCGCGACCTGCTGGAATCGCTGCGCACGCGGCGCGTGAATCACAAATTTCATTACGACAGTGCGAAGCAGACGCTCAAATGGCTCGCGCTGCATCAAGCCCATTCGCCGTCGCGGAACGACGCGGATTGCGCGGCGACGTATGACCGGGCGTTTGCCGCGGCGGTCGAACGAATCAAAGCAGCGCAGATTCACGTCGTGGGCCTTGGCTGCGGCGGCGGGCAAAAGGACGCGCGGCTGCTGAAGCTGCTGCAAGCGCAAGGAATGAAACCCAGCTACACGCCGAGCGATGTGAGCATGGCGATGGTGCTGGTGGCGCGCGACGCGACGTTGCCAGTCGTGGGTGACGAGAATTGTTCGCCGCTGGCTTGTGACCTCGCCACCGCAGGCGATTTGCCCGCCGTGCTCGCGCATCGTGCGACCGGCGCCGCGCGCCTGCTCACTTTCTTCGGCATGATTCCGAACTTCGAGCCGGCGGACATTTTGCCCAAGCTCACCTCGCTCGTGCGAGCCGACGACTGGTTGCTGTTCAGCGCAAACCTCGCGCCGGGCGCGGATTACGCCGCAGGTGTCCAAACGATTTTGCCGCAATACGACAACGAACTGACGCGCGAGTGGTTGATCACGTTCCTGCTCGACCTTGGCGTGGAGCGCAGCGATGGCGAACTCCGCTTCCGCATCGAAGATGTCGCTGGGCTCAAACGCGTGGTAGCGAAATTTCATTTCGTTCGGCAGCGGACAATCCGTGTGGACGGAGAGCAGTTTGATTTTCAACCAAGTGACGCGATCCAATTATTTTTTTCCTACCGCTACACGCCAGAGCGCGTCCGTGTTGCTTTGGCAAGGCACGCTTTGGAGGTTTACGACCAGTGGATCACGAAGTCCGGGGAAGAAGGAGTATTCCTTTGCCAACGTAGCGGCGGCTCAGAAGAGCGTCGCTAGCGCGGTTTCAAAAAACCGGAACCGCATTAACTGTGGATGGTTCTCCCTCACCCCGGCCCTCTCCCGCTGGGAGAGGGAGAATCACCCGCCGCGTTTGGCGAGTTTTTCACTGCGGGTTGCTGGGGGGCGCTTGATTTTAGAACGAACTTCCGCTGGCTGTCTCCTCTCCCAGCGGGAGAGGATTAAGGTGAGGGAGGACGCTGCGCTCGCGCCAGACAGCCACGCATTTTAACTGAACCGTTAAACCTGCACTAAAATTTCGGCGTTCTGCCGAAGCGCCCCTCCGGATCAGAAAACCCGCATCGTATCCAGCACGGCCTTGATGCGCGGCACCTCGTGCGTGCGGAACAAATCTGTTTTGCCCAGCGCTGCGAGCACGGCGAAAAACGGTTCGGCGCAACGCACTTCGTCGCCGAAATACTCGAACGCGTGCGGCAACGCATGGCAGATCGGAAAACCCAGCGTGCGCAACCGGAACGTGTTCAGAAAGATATTCATCTGATGTCGCACGCGCACCGCGCTGTCCTGAAGATTGCGGTAGTAAAAGCCCAGTCCCGGGTCGATGAAGATTTTCTGCACGCCGTTGCGCTGGGCGGTTTCAATCTGACGCGAAAAATATTCGCGCATCATCTCGATGGGATCGGCGCTGAAATCGAAATCCGCGACTTCACGCACATTTTTGCCCTGCACGTAACAGATGATCACCGCGGCATCGTGCGCGGCGACCATGCGAAACAATTCATCGCTGCGATCCGTGCCGGTGAGATTGAGAATGTTCGCGCCAGCCACAAGGCACGCCCGCGTCACTGCCGGTTGATACGTCTCCACCGACACGAGCACGTCCGCTGCGCGGAGCGCTTTGATCACCGGCAACAGTTTGGAGTTCTGTCCGGCTTCGTCCACGCGCGCGGCGTGCGCGAGTGTAGATTCGGCGCCGATGTCCACGATCTCCGCGCCCTGTTCCTTCAACACGAGTCCGCGTCGGATCGCGCTCTCCGACGTGAGGCAAACGCTTTCCCGATACCAGGAGTCCGCCGAGAGGTTGATCACACCCATGATCGCCGGGCGCGAGTTGAACGCAAAGGCGCGACCCCCGATGGGAAATTCCTTTACGGTCGCAGCGGCGGAGGTGCGATATTTTTCCAGCAGTCCGGCGAGATGTTCGAGGTTAAGCACTTCGAGCGATGTTAATTTGAGCGGAGAATTGCGCCAAGTGCGAGTTTGTGCGGCCGGGCCCAGCCGCGGCGTGTCTTTCGTGCTCCTTCCGGTGGCGGCAGTTGTCAGGAGTTTAGGACACCTGCAGTTTTGGCAGGTGTTTTCCGTTGTCGCACGCGGCGCTCTGTCGGACTTTTCGAAAGGTTGAATCTGCGGCATGTCGCCGAAGTGCTCAAAGTTCGTCGCTCACAGGCGTCAACCCTTAGCCATTATGCACCTTTGTTGCTGCCCTGTTCTTTGAGGAGGTTGCGCGGATAGAATTTCCTCAAGCTTGGTACGAATCAGCCGATACGTTCTGGGAAGTGGATTTTTGCTTGGCGGATGCAAAATGCCGCGAGCCTCTGTGGATTAGCCGACAAAGTGGAATATTTGATCAACAAAAACTGGGACTCTGTACTGGGTGGATTCGAGAATGATGGCGGACCCATTGAATTTGTTGTCCTTATTAAGTGTAAAAGTCAGATCGGTGGCATTGAATTAAAAATTATCCGGAATTCCGCTTGAGCGGTAATGTCTTCCTGATAGAAAGGCTCGGTTAGGTTGTTCAGAGGCAAGGGTTGGGTAGAACGCGGACGGGGTTTGGGATAACGAAAGGGCAAAAGGGAAACGGGTATGGGAAAGCTAATCGAATCGGGGCTGCGGGCCTTAATCCTCTTCGGTGCGGCCATAAGTTGTGCCGCGGCCACCAAGACTTGGGTGCCAACTGCTGGCGGAGTTTGGACAACCTCCGGCAATTGGTCTCCCTCGGGGGCTCCCCAAGCCGGGGATGCAGTTACCATCAACTCCAATCAAAGCGGAGATATCACCGGTGTTCCCTCCATCACCCTCAGCAATCTCGTCGTCAATGGAAACTGTCTTCTCGCAGCCGCCTCAAGTGGCAATACCATCACGGTGACCAACGCGCTGTCGGTGGCAACCGGCAAGCTGCTGACGCTGGGCGCAACCAGCGCCAGGTTGGTTTTCAGGTTGGATGGGACCGGAACGCTGAGCGGCAGTCTAGCATTTGATGCCGGGACGACCGTACGTAATTTCACCGTGAACGGAACATTGATCATTCAACCGGGCGCACGCTTGTATGATCCGAATCTTTCGGCCGGCAGCGTCTTCATCCTTTCCAGCGGCGCAACTTTGAAAATCGGTAATACGGGCGGGATCTCGACCTCCACCAGTGCCAATTCCACGGTCGCGGTAAATTTCGGCGGCAGTTACAGCTATAGCACGGGTGCGAATTACGAGTATATCGGCAGCGCCAATCAGGCGGTTGGCAACGGCCTGCCGGGCACGGTCAATCACCTCACCGTCAACAATTCCGGCAGCACCGGCAACAATACCGTGACCCTTGCGTCTGCGTTGGTGGTGAATGGCAATCTTGCGATCACCGCGGGGACGTTGGCCACCGGCAACAATGCGATCACTCTCAACGGGAATTTTTCCAAGGCCGGCACGCTTTCGGCCGGCAGTTCTGGAATTACCATCGCGGGCGCCGCGAGTTCCCAGTCCATTGCCGGGTTTACCACTACGGGCAATCTGACTTGCTCGAAAAGTTCTGGCACGGCCACCTTGCAGGGTGATGTCTCGGCGGCCGCACTGTCCATGAATGCCAGCGGCGCGACGCTTCACCTCGGGTCCGGTTTGACGCACACCTTCAGCGGTACGTGGACCCGTACGGCGGGAACGTTGAACGGGGGCAGCAGCACGTTGAAGCTGAACAACGCCACGCCCATCAGCGGTTCCGGGGGAGTCTTTACGGCGGGTACGGGGAGAGTCGAATTCGGGGGCGCCACGGCGCAAAGCGTCGCGTCGCTTGCTTATGCGAACCTGACCATTTCCGGCAGCGGCACCAAGACGTTGGCGGGCGCAGTGACATTGAGTGGGAGCCTTGAGATTGCGGCCGGCACACTTGATGTCGCCAACGGCAGCAACTATGCAATTTCTCTCGCCGGCAACTGGACGAATAATGGAACATTTACCGGTCGTTCCGGCACGGTAACCTTCAATGGAAGTTCCACCCAGCATATTACGGGGACTACGACCACAACCTTCTACGCGCTTGCCCTAACCGGCACCCACCTGGCGCTTGCTTCGAGCGTTATCTTTCCGGTCAACAGCTTCTCGGTTGCCGGCGTCGGGCAGTCCTCGGGCACTTGGGGCGGCAGTGGTTCTGGTGCGACGCATATCAACACGAACTTCTTTAGTGCCGACACTGGCAAACTGAATGTCGCCACGGGCCTCGGTCCGGTGGATCACTTCGCGATCACCACTCCCGCGACGCAAACCGCGGGATCGAGTTTCACGGTTACCTTGACGGCCCAGGATGCGAACGACGCCACCGTCACAAGCTTTACCGGCACGGTGGACCTAGCGGAGACGGGTGATGGTGCGGGCGGAACGGTGACGCCGTCCATTTCCAGCGCTTTCGTTGCCGGCGTCCGTTCGGGCCAGTCCGTGGTGCTAACCAAGGCGGGGGCGGCGGTGACCTTGAAGGCCACGGACCACGCCGGCACTGGCAAGACCGGTACCAGCGCGGCCTTCACGGTGAACCCGGCGGCAGTGAGTCACTACGCTGTCACCGTGGTGGCGGCACCCTTTTACATTGGGGAGATATTTGAAACGATCGTGACGGCTCAGGATGCGTACAACAACACGGTTGTGAGCGATAGCACGACGTGGGTGACCAATACCAGCAACTCTCTTAACATTCAATGGGACGCCACGGATGCGGGCGAGTTCGATAACGGCGTCAATCCGCTGGAGCGGTATCACGTGTCCAAACCCCTGACCAACGGCGTGACTCGGTTCTCCACAAAAACGCTTGTGGCTGAAACTGGCATCACGATAACGACCACCGATCCAGACGGTCTAACCGGAACTTCGGCAACCTTTGACGTGGACACGCCCACGGGTGCATATCGCTCGGCCGCGAGCGGGAACTGGAGTGATTCCAGCACTTGGGAAAAGTTTGTCGACGCGGCGTGGACTACGGCTGATGCGGCGCCCGATTATGCCGCCGGAGTGATAACCATTCGGGCGGGCCACCAAGTCGCTGTCACGCTCTCTCTCGATGTGGATCAGGTCCACATCCAGGGTGGCGCGCAAGTGAACATCAATTCCGGTGCCACCGTCAGCATTCGCAACCTCGCGGCCCCTGCGCCTGGGCTGGAAGTTTACGGCACCCTTCACAACGAAGGCACTTTGACCTTTGAATCGGGCCAGCATTCCTTCGTTTGGGAAGGTGGGGTGTTGGAAAATGCCGGGACAGTTAATTCAACCAGCCTGACTTTGGAGTTTGAACCAGGTGTCTTCTTGGGCGGAAAATACCGGCACCTGTTCGCCGGTTCAGCGGGCACAATTCCGACGGCCGAATGGGAAGTGCTGTCGATTTGCGAAATCGCCGGTTACACGGTGAACGACTCCCCACCCGGAGGACTGGGACAAAGTTTTGCCAGTTTCATCTGGAACTGCCCGACGCAGTCCACGGCAATCAATCTCGGCGGCGGCATCGGCAGCGTGCAGGATTTGACGGTTCGTGCCACCGGCAGCGGAAGTTTGGCCCTCGGCGGAAACCTCGATGTGCCCGGCGCGGTGCTGGTTGAATCCGGTGCGCAACTGAATTGTGACAACACCATTTTGACCGGCGGAAGTTTTGGTTTGGCGCCGGGCGGCACCTTGGGAATCGGCGCCGCGGATGGGATCACGAGCTCTGGGCTCAGCGGGAACATTCGCACGACGACGCGCAACTTCGACGCCGCGGCCAGCTATGTTTTCAACGGCAGTTCCGCCCAGGTGACCGGCAGTGGATTTCCCGCCACAGTGCAAAACCTCACGGTGGCCAACAGTGCGGGACTGACCTATGCAGGAACTTTGACTGTGAACGGAAACTGCACCATTGACGGCGGCGCAGTGTTTCAGCTCAGCGGAACGTTGAACGGTAGCCTGATCGTGAATGGCATGTTGGCCTGCGCTGGCACAAGCATTGGCGGCCTCGCTCTCGACGCGACTCCCGACCTGGCCGGCACGCTCAGTTTACAAGTGAACAAAACCGGCGCGACCAACGATCAGATCACCCGCGTTGGGGGCACTCTGGCGTATGGCGGCACGCTCGCTGTGACCAACGTCAACGGCACGCTCGCCGCGGGCGACCAATTCACGTTGTTCCCGGCCGGGAGTTATTCTGGTGCGTTCACCGCTTTTGATCTGCCGGCACTGACGACGGGATTGAACTGGTACACCGGCAACCTGACCAACAACGGGACCATTCTCGTGAACCAAAAACCTGCCGGCGGCAGCCATTCCTTCACTACCCGCACAAACCTTCCGCTTGTCCTCAGTATGGCAAAACTCCTGGCGGGTGATGGCGATCCTGACGGCAATCCGCTCAGCATTGCTGGCGTGGCCGCCGCTTCCCCTGTGGGCAGCAGCGTGAGCATGGATGCCCAATCCATCATTTACACCCCCGGTTCCACAGCCGGCAGTGGCAGCTTTCAATACGAGCTGAGCGATGGTTTCGGTGGCACTGATACGGTAACCGTAAATCTGACGATCACCAGCGGCGACACGGGCGCGGTTTCGGCCAACGTCGTTTATGGTCCTGCCATTGAGGGAGCGGAATTTGTGGTCCGCTTCGCCGGCAGGCCTGGGGCGGTTTATACAATCGAGTATGCGCCCGAAAGTTCTGGTCCGTGGTCAAAAGAGGTCAATCTGACCGCGCCGGCGGACAACGCTTCTGGTTTTGGCATTGGCGTTTTTGAATTTCGTGACACGCTGCGATCCGCTGGCTTCTACCGCACCGTGTACCCGAGCTATTAATTTTCATCCCAAAACGATTATGACGCGAAGCTTGTATGCAATGGTGCTGGCCCTGGCGGTGACCTTCTGGGCCGCCGCCGCTTGGGGGGCTTTGGATTTTTCCTTAACCGGCGAGCACACATATCAGGTCGGTTCCGTCGCCGGACACACCATCGCCGACTATCCCGATTCCGGTTTTGCGGTGGCCATCAACTTCAACGACGCCACCGTTGGCGAAATTACAGATTTGAAATTTACTTTCACCATCACCGGTGGCTGGAACGGCGATATCTATGCCTACCTTTCACACGGTTCGAGCCTTGCCATTTTGCTCAACCAAGTTGGCGCTGATTCCGGGAATCCCGACGGGTACGGCACTTCGGGCTTTCAAAACATCACTTTGGCTTCGAGCGCGGTCCAGGACATTCATCAAGTCGCCGCGCCCACCGCCGCCGGCGGTCCGTACGCAGCCGACGGACGAATCAATTCGCAAGACGCGAGCCGCCCGAACACCTTGGCGGCTTTCAACGGCGTGAATCCGAATGGCGATTGGGTGCTCTATTTCGCCGACCTATCACCCGGTAGCACTTCCACCTTGTCGTCATGGAGTCTGGAAATCACGGCTGTCCCGGAGCCGGTTACCATCGCCCTTGGCATCTTTTCGTTACTCGCATTTGTTCTTGGTGTGAAGCGGTTCTTATCGCGCAACTTCTTTGGCCAAAAAGATCCACAAGCTGGCAGATCTTAGACGTGGCATCACGGTCGTGCAGTGGGCGGGCGATTCGATTGGTTCGCGGTTGTCCGCTCGTAGAGCAGCAATTGGCTCGCGTCGCCGGGCGGAGGGGTAATCGATTCCGGTGGCCAATGCCATTTCACGGTGCCGTTGTCGGGAAGAACTTCGCATGCTGCCACGAGCCGGTAGTGTGGCGGCATCAAGGATGCGCAGAGTTGATCAATGCGCTTCAATCCGCTGGGCCGCGTGAGCCATGAGGTCCACGTGCGGACTTGCACGACGAACTTCGGCTGCGCGGCGGCAATCTCGTCCTGCATCTGACGCCGCATCGTTTCCGCGAACGGTTGATTCTCGCTGAGCGGGTAGGTGTAAATAAATCCGGTCGCCGACTGGCGGCGGGCGTGGAAATAAATTTCCGGCTCGGAGCCCAGCACGGCGATGCGATCGCTGGCGGTGGAGTTGGTGCGAATGTAATCCGCGAGCACGATGGCTTCAGGAAACGGTTGCTGACCGTAAAGCGTGCGGCCGGCGGTCAACGCGTCTTGCTGAAACAAGAAGCTCTGCTCGCGAGCAACTCCTGCGGCAAACATGACGACAAACGTGACCGTCGGTGCGACTGCGAGAAATTTAATTCGCGAACCTGCGATCCAGCCGGTGATCTGTTGAGCCAGCGCGCCGACCAGAAAGCTGATGACCGGAATGAGCAGCACGTAGTAGTGCGGGCGCAGATGCAATCCGGGCACGACCGCCAGCAGGGAGAGCGCCAGCCAACTCGTCGCGAAAAGCGCGACGGAGCGTGATTCGCGGCGCAACCACAACACCGCTGTGCCCGTGACTGCAAAGTAAAACGGGATCACCAGTACCGCCGGCATGCGCTGCATCAGGTTGAGCCACGTGAGAGTAAAACCAGGATTCGGTTTCGCGTAGGCCTGCGCGTATTTCACTGACCAGAACCAACAATTCTCCCACGTGCCCGACCACCACAGCAGCAATACCAAAAGTAACAAAGGCGTCGCGACGCCAGCGGCGAAAAATAACAGCGCCTTCCACAGCGGCGGGCTCGGCGCGAATTGTTTCGTGAAGCCCAGCGCCACGAGCCAACCCAACGCGAGCGCCACGAACATCAAGCCGTTGTGTTTCATCAGCACGGAGGCGCCGAGCATTGCGCCCGCGCCGAGATAGGCCAGTCGTCGTCCGGAGTTTGCCGCGCGCCACAACCACCACAAACCCGCCACGGCCATCAGCACTACGAAATGCGTCGCGTGCGCGGAAGTGCCCAACACTCCGGGACTCAGCGAGAGCAGCCCGTACGTGGCGGCCGCGATGCTGGCGGCGACGTTGCCCAGCAGGGCGCGGGCGAGGAGAAACAGCAGCACGATGGTCGCGGCGTTAACGAGCAGGAAGCCGAGATGCACGCCGGCGTTGCTCTGACCAAACAGGCACATCAACGCGGCGTAGGCAACGTGCGTGCCGGGAAGCTTCAGCGTGTAGAGCAATCGGCCGGGTGGAACGCCTTGGAGTAACAACTGCCCGCCGTAAGCGAATTCGCCTTCGTCGCGTTCGAGCGGCATGTCCCGAAGGCGAATCCGCACCGCGGCCACGAACAGCAGCACGCAAACCAGCGCGAGCCAGCCCCAGAGGCGGTGCTTCGTGGCGGCAGCGGATTCCATGCGCGTCACCGTGCCAGCAGTTGTGGCGACAGGGAAGCGCGAAGCATTGGCCGCAAGATTTTCCCTCGTGCCGGCAGTTGGGCTGACCTACGCTGGCGCTTCTCGAATGCAGTTGAAACCAATCTGGCGGCAGGTGTTTTGGCGCACCGCGTTCGTGCTGCTGCTTTTGCTAGCGGCGGGCGGAGCGGGATTTTGCGCTGAGACGAATCTGCCTTCACCCGTGCCTCTGCTGTCCGGCACGAATCATCCGTTCGTGCTGTTCCGCTCGACGCGCTGGTATCCGATGCGTCCGCCCGCCGAAGCGGCCACAGATAATCTCACGCTGCTGAGCTTCATCGCGCTGCCAGTGCTGCTGCTCGTTGCGTTGCAATTATTTTTCCGGCGCACGAAGAGTCGGCCTGGCTTGCTCGGCTGGGCGCGCTTGATCGCCGGGAACGCGCTCGTGCTTTTGTTCTTGTTGTCCCTGCTGCTTCTGGGTGGCGAGATTTGGTTTCGCTTTTTTGTGGATACGACGGACTCGCTGGGCTTCACCAAAATCTCCGAGCGCTGGGTGCTGCGGCATTGGCGCACCAACACCGCCGGCCCACGCGACGACATCGAATACGCGCCCAGGATTCAACCCGGCAAACGGCGTGTGACGTTCGTGGGCGATTCGTTCACGGCCGGCCACGGTATCAACAATGTCGAAGACCGTTTCGCGAACCGGCTGCGCGCGGCGCATCCGGATTGGGAGGTGCACGTGCTGGCCAACGTTGGTTGGGATACGGGGACCGAAATCGCGATGATCAAGAAGGCGGTCGCGCGCGGTTACGAACTCGACGAGGTCGTGCTGGTCTATTGCCTCAATGACGTGTGCGATCTGTTAATGGCGCCGGGCCAGCCGTTCGAGGGAAAGCTGCCGGCACTCGACCGAGCCACGCCTCGCATCACGCACGGCAGCTATTTTCTGGATCTTTTCTACAATCGCTATCAAGCCGCACAGAATCCTTACGTGAAGGATTATTTTTCGTTCGTGAAGGACGGCTATCGCGGCAACTACTGGTCAACCCAGCAGCGGCGCTTCGGCGAATTGCGGGAACTTGTGGTCAACCACGGCGGACATTTGTCCGTGGTCACGTTTCCGTTCCTGCATGCGCTCGGACCAAAATACGACTACGCGTTCGTGCATGAGGAGCTGGATCAATTCTGGCGCGCCCAAGGCGTGGCGCATCTGGATTTGCTCACGAGATTCCAGCGACTTTCTTCC
>CAYWCK010000024.1:0-24297 GCA_964456685.1 uncultured Bifidobacteriaceae bacterium
GACTTCATCGCATCGCTGCTGAAAATGCTCGAGCAAGGCGGTTGGCTGCCGCGCTGGCCATCAGGCCACGGCTACTCGAATTCCATGCTCGGCACGCCGGCGGACATCGTGATCGCAGAGGCATATCTGAAAGGCATCTGCGGCTTTGATGTAGAGCAGGCCTACGCAGCGATGCGCCGCACGGCACTCGAACCCACGCCGCCCGGCGCGGCTTTCTCGGGGCGCGAAGGCGTGGCGGATTACATCAAGTTTGGTTACTGCCCCAACGATCGCATGGAGGAAAGCGTTGCCCGCACGCTGGAGTTTGCCTGGGCGGATCAAGCTATAGCAGGGTTTGCTGAAGCGGTTGGCAAGCGCGAGGATGCGGAATTGTTCCGCTCGCATGCGCGCTTTTACACCAATCTCTGGAATCCACAGACGCAGTATTTTCAGCCGCGCGATGCGCAGGGAAAATTTTTCGAGCCCTTCAAACCGCTTCTGTTGACCTATTTTGATCGCAAGGGCGAGTTCACCAAAGGCTACGTGGAAGGCAGCGCCCTGCAATGGCGCTGGGGAGCGCCGCACGATGCAGTGGGAATGATTTCGTTGTTCAAGAATCGCGACTACTTCGTAACCGAGCTGAATGATTTCTTTGCGAAGTCCGATCCTGCAATGGGTCGCTGGAATCCTGGTTCGTATTACTGGCACGGCAACCAGCCGGACATCCACGCCGCGTTCCTTTTCAACGCCGCCGGTCGCCCGGACCTCACCCAGAAATGGTCGCGCTGGATTCTCGAAAACAAATACGGCGATAGCTACGACGGCCTCGACGGCAACGACGACGGCGGCACACTCTCCGCCTGGCACGTATTTGCGGCGCTCGGGCTCTATCCCATCGCCGGCACCGACCGCTACGAACTCACCGCGCCGCTGTTCGAGAAAGCCGAGCTCAAGCTGAAGGACAAGTCCTTGATCATCATGGCGACGAACTCAGCGAGGGATCGTGCGTCCGTCCAAAAGGTCTGGCTGAACGACACGCCGTTGGATCGAACCTGGCTGCGCCACTCTGAAATCGCCAACGGCGGTGTCTTGCGCTTCGAGATGGGTGCGCAAGCGCCAAGACAGTGACCCATTCGCGGCGGCCGCTCAAATCATGTGGCAGAACATGGCGTCGCGGAGCTTCGGCTCGAACCACGTGCTCTTGGGCGGCATGATGCCGCCCGCGTCGGCGATGGTCATCAAGTCCTCGATGCTCGTCGGGAACATGCTGAACGCGCAGACATACTCGCCGCTGGTCACGAGTTTTTCCAATTCCGCTGTGCCGCGGATGCCGCCAACGAAATTGATACGCTTACTGGTGCGCGGGTCGGTGATGCCAAAGATCGGGTCGAGCACGAACTTCTGGAGCAGCGTCACGTCGAGTTTTTCGATGGGATCGGTGGTCGCCGCAAACTGCGGGCGGAAATGCAGTGTGCGCCACTGGCTGTTAAGAAACAAACCGAGTTCGTGTTTGCGCGTAGGCTTGGCGGCGCCGCTGGGTTTGATGACGAAAACGGCGTCGAGTTTCGCCAACAACTCCGCCGCAGTCAGGCCGTTGAGATCCTTCAACACGCGGTTGTAGGGCAGGATCTGCATTTGGTTGTGCGGAAAGGTGACGGTGAGGAATCGCCCGCTGTGGCCCGCGCCCTTTCGGGATTGATAGACGCGTCCCGCCGCCGCGCTGCGATGATGACCGTCGGCAATGTAGAGGAACGGGATGTTTGCGAACTGATCCTCGATGAATTTTATGCCAGCAGCGTCAGCCACGGTCCACGCCGTGTGGCGCACGCCGTCCTTGCCGGTGAAATCCACCTCGGGCTTCTCCGAGACGCGACGAGCGATGAATTCATCCAAAGCGGCGACGGCGCGATACGTCAGGAATACCGGCCCGGTCTGGGAATTGAGGGTTTCAATGTGGCGCACGCGATCGTCTTCCTTGTCGGGCCGGGTGAACTCGTGCTTCTTGATGACGCCACGCAGGTATTCCTCGCAACTCGCGGCCGCCACGAGCCCGATCTGGGCGTGACCACCCATTATCTGGCGGTAGAGGTAAAAGCACGGCTGCTTGTCCTGATAGAGTGTGCCCTGGCTGATGAGTTGGCTGAAGTTCTCCCGGCCTTTGGCGTAAACGGCATCTGAATACAGGTCCGTGCCCGGTGGAAGATCGATCTCCGGTTTGCTGACGTGCAAAAAGCTGAGCGAATTGCCCGTCGCCATGACACGGGCTTCCTCCGACGACATCACATCGTAGGGCAGCTCGCAGATTTGCGCGGCGAGTTCCGATTTAGGCCGCAGGGCGGCGAAAGGTTTGAGTGTGGCCATAGAAAATGCGGCGGGAAGATACGGGCGCGGCAGGTTTTTGCACGTGGAAAACTCAGGCTTATCCCGAAAGTGACCCGACCTCCCCAAAACCTGGATTGACACTTTCCCGGGCGGCCACTAGGCTTCCGTGGTTAATCGAACAACCGGAATTACTGCCATGCTGCGTATCAGTCTTGTTATCGCGATCATTGCGGGCCTAGCCGTCGCAGGCCTTAACTTCGTAATGGTGAAGGAGAAGATCGAAACCACCGAGAAACATCGGGCTGAGGAGCAGTCCGCCAAAGAAAAGGCCCAATCCGAGCTGGCCAGCACGAAGAAGGATCTCGACAAGACCACGGCGGATCTCAAACGCACGCAGGAGAACCTCGCTACCGCCGAATCCCAACGTGACAAGGCGCAGGCGGAAGTTGCGTCTTTGAACCGTAAAGCCACTGATCTCACCGAGAAACTCGCCAAGACGACTCAGGAGCGCGATATCGCACAATCCGAACTTGCTGCGTACAAGGCAACCGGTCTCACGCCGGCGCAAATCGTCAATTTTGACAAGCAAATCAAACAGCTTCAGGAAAACATCGAAGTCGGCGCCAAAGAGAACGATTTGCTGAACCGCAAGCTGAACAAGCTTCAAGCCGCGTATGACGAGTTGACCAAACCTGATTGGCACCCGCCCCTTTTGCCCGCGGGCTTGCGCGGCAAGGTCGTTGTTTGCGATCCGAAGTGGGATTTTGTAGTTCTCAATGTCGGCGAAGACCAAGGCGTGCTGGAAAAAGGTGAAGTCTTGGTAAGCCGCGACGGCAAACTTGTCGCCAAGCTGAGTGTGCGCATGGTCGAAAAAGGCCAGTGCATCGCCAATGTCCTGCCCGAATGGAAGCTGGGCGAAGTTCAGGAAGGCGACGCGATCTTTCCCGCTCTGTGAAGAACTGCAGCGCCAACCGGCTTATTGCCCTCGCCTTTCTGCTGGTTATAGCTGGTGGATTGCTGACCGGTTGCGCAACGACTGAGTCGGATAACGTCTCGGCCCGGCCTTGGAATACCCCCAAGAGCTGGGAGACGGGATTGCCATCCAGCGCTTTCGAAGGCCGTTAATTCGGCATCCCCTTTCGGCTGATTTGCTCCCAAGAGCGACTTGGGGTGATCACCATGTCCATCCTAATGTCACCAGTTTGCATAGGCACGGCCGCCGTGATTTGTGCGTCAAAAGCCACTCCGCACTTTAGACCCCAAAACCCGGCCAGCAGACGATCGTAAAATCCGCGTCCACGTCCCAAGCGACCGCCGGATGGGTCAAAAGCCAGACCAGGAACAAGGACCAGATCAACTTGGCTCAGGTCCAATCGCGGGCAATTCTCCGTGGGCTCGCTGATTCCAAATTTGCCTGCCACCAGATCCGCGGGGATTACCCGCACTTGACGAGCTTCGTAGTTGCCAGCCGCGACAGCATAACGCGGCAGGCCGACGATGCGTTTGGCCGAGAGGAGGGCAGGAAGCAATGGCCACACATCTGGTTCATCCGGAAGTGGCGCAAAAAATAGAACCGTCTGCGCCGCCTGCCAGAAAGCGGATTTGGACAAGCGCTCGCACAACTGAACTGATTCCCGCTGCCGCGCCGCGGATGAAAGAGCCCGGACTCTTTCGCGCATCTCGCCCCGCAGCGTTGCCTTGACCATTGCTTCGTTCGAACTCATGGCTGGGCATCGCCGGTCGGAGGCACTGTTTTGGTGGCGTTGGACTGGGCCATCAGTGCGCGCCACTTCTCGACCCGCTCCTTGATCTTTTTCTCAACGCCTTGCTCCGTCGGTTCGTAATAGCGTTTGGCTGCACCGAGATAATCCTGCGGCACGAAATGGCCTTCGTAAGCATGTGCATACTTGTAGCCCTCACCGTGGCCAAGGCGTTTCGCCCCCTTGTAGCTGGCGTCCCGCAAATGTTCGGGCACTGGCAGGGTGCGACCGGAGCGCACGTCTTCGAGCGCGGCATCAATCGCCGCAACGGTGCTGTTGCTCTTGTTTGCCGTCGCAATGTAGATCGTCGCTTCCGCGATCGGAATGCGTGCCTCGGGCCAGCCGATGAATTCGGCCGCCTGAAAGGCCGCATTGGCCAGCACGAGCGCCATGGGATCAGCCAGGCCCACATCCTCCGCCGCGTGAATCACGATGCGCCGCGCAATGAAGCGCGGGTCCTCGCCTGCATGAATCATCTTCGCCAGCCAGTACAACGCCGCATCCGGATCGCTGCCGCGCATGGACTTGATGAACGCCGAGATGGTGTCGTAATGCGCGTCGCCATCGCCGTCATAAACCACCGCCTTTTTCTGGATGCTTTGCTCGGCCGCAGCGAGGTCAATGCGGATCACGCCGTCGTTGCCCGGCGCCGTGGTCAGCGCGGCGATCTCCAAGGCGTTGAGCGCCTTGCGCGCGTCGCCATCCGCCACCGTGGCCAGATGACGCAAGGCACTTTCATCCGCGCTGAGCTTCAGATACCCCAATCCGCGTTCCGCATCGGTCAGCGCGCGTTGCAGCAACTGAAACAGTTCCGGCTCCCCCAGTGGTCGCAGCTCGAAGATCTGCGAGCGCGAAACCAGCGGCGAATTGACGAAGAAAAACGGGTTGTGCGTCGTCGCGCCGATGAGTTTGACCACGCCGCTTTCGACATCGGGCAGCAACACATCCTGCTGCGCCTTGTTGAAGCGGTGAATTTCGTCAATGAACAGGATGGTCGGTTGGCCGGTGTTTTCGAGTCGGTTGGCGGCGCCGGACAGAACGCGTCGCATGTCGGCCACATTGGATTCCACGCCGCTGAGCCGATCGAATTTGCTCTTGGTCTGCCGGGCGATGATTTGGGCAAGCGAAGTCTTCCCGGTGCCGGGCGGGCCAAAAAAAATCAGGGATTGGATGCGATCCGCTTCAATGGCGCGGCGCAGCAATTGTCCGGGCGCCAGGATGTGCGACTGGCCGACGTATTCATCGAGCGTCCGCGGTCGCATCCGGGCGGCCAGTGGTTGATGGCGCGGCGGCTCGTGCGCCGCCGGAGTCGTGGAAGCGGATTCCGGCGCCGTCGCCGGGGAGAACAAATCGTCGCGCGCCATGGGCGCAAACTAGTCGAAGGACCGCGGATTGCCCAAAAGAAAAAGGCCCGTCTTGCGACGGGCCGGTAAAGAGCCCCCACCTTGGCCGTGTGTGACTATTCCTTTGAACATGTTGAGGACAACATGCGGGACGAGGTGGATGGCTTTCGACTTCCAGTTAAGGCCTGTCGGCCACCACCGCAACCACAGCCCCAGGATCGTATAACTACGGTTCAAGGAGTGTGTCGAACTTCACGCACCAGGCAGGGAAATTCATTTTTACTTCAAAGAGCGCTGCACAGACAACTGCACCATCTGTGCCATTACATCGGGCCAAGACTATCCGTTCACAAGAAAAATATTTTAGAAAATTTTCCGGGCGGGAGCCGAAGAATTCTTCCGCGGTTTCTCACGGCCATTCTACGCCGAGGCGATAGAGCCGGAACGGCGAATAAGGATTTGTGTCCCGCAGCGATTGCGGCGCCCCAAGGCCGGGCACGCGTGATTGCCACGGGACAGTGAGCCAGGAATTGGACGTCGCTGGGTCGTTGAAGTAGAGCGTGTACACGCGGCCAGTGGCGGAGAGAAACAACAGCTCGCGTTCGAGACTGAAAGATTCCACGCGGAACACCGAGGCCGGCGAGTTTGGATCGGTGCCGGCGATGAACTCATCGCGATTCGACAGTCCGTCACCATCGGTGTCCAGCCCGCCGTCCATGGCATTGGCGGGCGACAACCCATGAGCGATTTCCCATTCGTCCGCCATACCATCGCCATCCGCATCCGCGAGGACGTGAATCCAAAGTGCGTTGGTGTTGTTCTCCATGACTGGATCAGCGGTAGCTGCGGTAAGATTGAACCAATTGGTGTAGTCTCCGCCCAGTGCCGGCTTCAGGTGCAGCTTGAACAAGCGCCCGTCGCCGACGGCCAGCTCTGCATACTGAGCAGAGAAAACTCCACCGAAATTGGTGTAGGAGGCGATCCCCGGTTCCGCCGCGAGACTGATCAACTCAGCCGGCAGCAGGCCGGTCAGGGTGATGTTCGTCGCTGGATGGGGGCCGGCATTCGTGAGGGCGAGAGTCAGGTGCAAGGGATAACCCGCCACGGCGGGCAACAGCGTTGCGTGCGCCGTGATGGACAAGTTGGCCGCTGGCTCGACGGTCAGGGTGAATTCATTGGTGGCGCTCGCAGCGTTGGTGTCCGTTACAACGAGTTGAATCACGGCATTTCCCGTTTCCGTTCCTAACGGAGTCAGTGCCAGTTCCCGCACCGCTCCGGTGCCGGTGATCACGATATTCGTATCGGGGATGAGCGCGGGATTGCTCGAGTGCGCCGCGAGAGTCAATTCAACGGCGGGCGTTTCCACGTCGTCAACTGCCACCGCGACACCGCTGCGGGTCACGCCGGCCGGAGTGGTTTGGTTGGGAACTTGCCCAAGCGCCGGCGGATCGTTCACCGGGCTGACGTTCAAGGTCACGGCGGCAGGTTCGGAATAGAGTGCACCGTCGAAGCTGCGATAGGTGAAACTGTCCGAGCCGTTGAAGTTGGTCGCGGGCAGGTAGGTAAAACTACCGTTTGTATTGAGGATCACCACCCCGTGCGCCGGCCCGGTGACCAACACGACGGAGAGCGAATTGCCCTCCACGTCTCCGTCATTCGTCAATACGCCACCCACGGGGATGGCGAGCAGCAAATCCTCCGTGGCGGCAAAGGCGTCCGCCACCGCGATGGGCGCATCGTTCACCGGAGAGATCGTCAGACTCACCGTCGCCACGCTGCTGGTGCTGGTCGCATCCGCCGCGCGATACGTGAAACTATCCGCCCCGTTAAAATTGGTGAACGGCGCATAAACCAAGCCGCCATTGGTGTTGAGCGTGAGCAGGCCGTGGGTCGGTCCGGTTACGAGCAAGGCGCGCAGGACGTCGCCATCCGGGTCCTGGTCATTTGCCAGCACGCCGGGTGCGGCCAATGTCAGCACGCCATCTTCCGCGACCGTCAGAGTGTCGTTGGTTGCCACCGGAGCATCATTGGCGGGGTTGACCGTGAGCAAGAAGGAGGTCAGCGCATTCGTCACGCCATCGCCAACCGTGATGGAAATGGTGGTGCTGCCGGAGTGATTCGGCGTCGGCACCACCGTGATGGTGCGATTGGCGCCGCAGCCGCCAAAGAAAATATTGCTCGCTGCCACGAGGGAAGGGTTCGAGGAAGCTCCGGTCAACGTGAGTTCGTTGAATGCGACACGCGGGCTTGCCAGGGAGAAAGTCAGCGGACCGCACAGCGAATCCTCAGCCACAACCTGGTCGGCAATCGGCGAGACAATCGGCGGGGCGTTTGACAGCCATAGACTTCCGGCCGGGCCGTTGCCGCTCGGAGTGTAATTGCCATTCGTGGTCAGCAGCAACCTGTCGGCGATGAAGCCATCCTCTCGCATCCAAAGATTCACAATGTGCAAGCCGGTGTTGGTCACCAGCAAGGTGGCGGGCGTGCCGTCCAGCGTGCCTTTGCTCCAGGCCCAAGAGGAACTGAAGCCGTTCATGCGATCCGCCGAAGCAGTCGCCACGCCATCCAGTCCGGCATGAAGGGTCCGGTCGCCGGTGCCCGATCCCTGGCCGCGCACCCAGATGTAGTGCGTGCCGGTCCGGACGAAGTTCACAAGAAAATCCAGCCGCGGACTGTTGGTGGCGTAGCCGGCATTAACGGTCGTTCCAGAATTCGGCAGCGCCTGCATCGCCACGCCGTCCACGGCGCCGCTCGGGCTCACCGAAGTCCAGGTGGCCCCACCTTGCGCGAGATTGAGCAGGTAATCTTCCGCCTCGGCGACGACCAATGCGTCCGCGCCGGGGTCTTGCTGCAAGGCGGCGGGCGTTTGCGGCGGAAAGAGCGCGCTGGCGGGGATGCTGGCCTTGGGCACGGAAGGACTTGACCATGCCAACTGCGCGACCGCGCCGCCGCCGTTCTCGAAATACTCGATTTTGATGTCCGACTTCACGCCTGCCTGTAGCGCCACGCTCGCGCTGTGCTCGGTTGGCGACTGATCAATCCAACTGTCAATGATCAGATTGTTGTCGATCCAGAGCCGGATGCCGTCGTCGCTCGTGGTATAAAAGGTGAAGGTTTCAGTGGTGGGCGGCAAAAGCTTGCCCGTCCAGCGCGCGGAAAAAGTCTGTTCCCCGATCACGGCGTCCGGCGAGAAGTTGCCCCAGTTGAAGTTCACCGTCGGATCAAAGCGGCGGAGTTTCAGGCCGGTGAGGTCCATGTTGTCGTAATACTCGGCCGCCAAACCCAACGCGTCCGGGGATTGTTGGGGGCAATCCGGATACAGTCGCACCTCGTTCGTTGCGGATAATCCACCCGGGTCGGTGACGGTCAGGGTGATGCGGTAGTAATAGGTCGCCTCGTCACAACCGATCGGCGAAATGACCGCGGTGGTTTCACAATTGAAATCCGGCGGCTCGGCATGCTCGTGCTCGTTGTGATGCAGATACACCTGCCAGCGACAACTGCACGCGCCCGCCGGCGACTCGGCATCGTTGATCGTTGCGCTCAAATTATAGAGCGACGGCCCCGTCATCGGATATTTGCAACCGGCGAGCGGACTCGTGATGGTCACGGTTGGGGGCGTGTTGTTCACCGCAATCGCGAGCCAATTGGTCGCGCTGGCGCCCTGCGGGTCGGTCGCCACCAGTTTGACGTTGTAAAGCATGGGCACGCCGGGCGGCGCGTTGAAAGTATGCTGCGGGTTGGGGGAGTTGTTCGCGGGTGAGCCATCGCCAAAATCCCAGACGAAACTGAGGGGATATCCATCCGGGTCGGTCGAGTTGGTGGAGCTGAACTGCACGGTCAGCGGACCCGGCCCATAAGTTTTGTCCGCACCGGCAACGACCAACGGCGGCTGATTGGTGGAGGGCAGGTAAGTGATGCGCTTAAGCACCGAAGCCCAGCTGATGTAGTACAGGTAACCACTGACGGGATCGCTGGTGACAAAGACGATGCCGCCGCCGCCATCGAGAAAATTCTGCACCGCCGTCGGCTTGTCATTGCCATCGAACGAAAAACTCTTGATCCACTGCGCGCCGTAATCGGCCTGAAAATAGGTGTTCTGATAAGAAGGCGGAAAGTCCGTGCCCGTGTACCAGACACCGCCGATGGAACAATTGCCGACGAACTGCGGTCCACTGACCGGTGAGCCGACAGCGCCGACATTTGTCACCGCGGCATTGTTACCCACATAAACGCCCGTGCGAGCCGGGCCGGAACCGTGCTTCCAATCCAACGCCGGTCGGCGATGCACGAATCGGAACAGCGAGGTGGGAATCTGTTGCCCGGTGTTGCAGGAATTCGGCCAGGAAGGCGCGTTGAGCGTGTCCTGGATGATCAGGTCGCGGAAATAAAAATACTGCTTCGTGCAACCACCGGATCCGTAGAGCGGGTTGGGCGCGTCTTGATTGGCGGTGTTCGCCACGGAGTAGTTTGCATGCGGCTCGAGGCCCTCGAACACCGGCCAGCCAAAGTTCTGGCCGGGCCCGGTGCAGACATTGAGATCCTCCCACAAATTCATGCCCACGTCACCGCTGTAGATCACACCGGGGTTGGCGTCGGCCGCGTTGGTGCTGCCCGAGCCGGGCCGGAGCGTCATGCGACAGGGGTTGCGCAAGCCCAAAGCCCAGGTGCGTGAGCGGGCGGAGCGCGGATTGGCTGCGTCGTAAAACGGATTGCTCGGCACGCCGTTGCCGGTTGCCGGATCAATCCGCAAAATCTTTCCGTTCAAGGAATCCACCAGCTGCGAGCGGAACGCGCCGACATTTTCTTTCGGCTTGATGATCCCTTGCGTCAGGGCGGAGGCATAGTACGTCTCCGCAGCGCTTCCGGTATCGACGGTGGAATAACTCGCGCCATCGCCGGTGGAGGCGAGCAGCGAGCCGTCCCGCCCGAACATCAAGCCGCCGACTCCGTGCGATTCGTAGAGAATCGGGATGCCGTTGCTGATGCTTTCGCCGAGCAACACCAGCCGGCTGGCCGGGTCCACGGTATGAAATCCATCGCTCGCGCGCGCCGTGTAGCGGGTGATGCGGCCGATCGTCGCTTGAAAATATTCATTCGTGTTGGCGTTGTAGTTGGGGGTGCCGAACTTGGTCAGGTGATGGTGATCCACCACGTAGAGCAGGTAAACATGGCCGTTCGTGGCGAAGTTGGGATCCAGACAGAAGCCCAGCAGACCGAAATCCCGCCAGCCGCCAACCTCCTCCGCGATGTCGAGAAAGGGTGTGGCCAGCTTGACGTTATTTTCCACAATCCAAACGCGGCCCCCGCGTTCCCAGACGAACATGTGATTCTCCGGCGGTGGAGCGAAGGCAATGCCCACGGCTTCATTCCAAGTCCCACCAATCGCGGTTTCGACAAAATTGGTGGGTAGGGTGGCCGCTGTGGCGGCGCCCGTCAGCCACAGGCTGAAGAGGCTGCCCAGCAGGTTGAATCGGTGCAGGGAGAATTTCATGACGCAAGCACGGCTGACTTGCGGGACATTAGAAACTGATTGCGGCCTCCCGGCGACCTGGGACAAACCTGATTCGCGCTCGGGCTTCCTACGGAGATGACCGGGGGTCAGGCATCCAAACGGGTGCGGACGAGTTCGGCGAGTTTGGTGGCTTGAAAGGGTTTGGCGATGAAGTTTTCGCCTTCGCGCAATGGGAAATCCGCGCCGGCGATGTCCTGGCTGTAACCGCTGGTGTAGATAACTTTGAGCGCCGGATTATCCGCCTGCAAGCGAGCGGCGAGTTCGCGACCACTCAGCCCGTCCGGCATGACCATGTCCGTGAGCAGCAGTTTGATTTCAGACTGGTGTTGTTTCCACAGTTCGAGGGCGGTGATGCCCGTGGCTGCTTCCAGGACTCGATAGCCGACGCGGGTAAGCACGTTCCGCACAAGCGTGCGCAGCGACGCCTCATCTTCCACCAGCAACACGGTTTCCGTTCCCCGGGCGGCCATGGCCAGCGTGAGTTCCGCGCCGGTCTCCAGGCGGCCGCCGTGTAGCAGCGGGAGATAAACGCGGAACGTAGTGCCAACTTCCGGCGCGCTTTGAACCGTGATCCAGCCTTGATGTTGCTGCACGACGCCAAACACCGTGGCCAACCCGAGGCCGGTGCCTTTGCCTACATCCTTGGTCGTGAAGAACGGCTCAAAAATGTGCGGCAGGATCTCCGGCGGGATGCCTTTGCCCGTGTCGCTGACGCTGAGGCAGGCGAAAATTCCCGCGCGAGCCGGCGGCGACTGCAGGGCGGTGGCCTCATCAAACTCAACCTTTGTCGTCTCGATGATCAACCGTCCACCGGTGGGCATGGCATCACGCGAATTGACCGCAAGATTGAGCAGCACCTGGTCCACCATGATTTGATCCGCGTGCACGAAGAGCTGCTGCGGCGCATAATTCACCTGCATCCGCACATCCTCACCGAGCAAACGCTGCAACATTTTGCTCACGTTGCTGACGACTTCGTTCAGGTCGAGATCGCGCGGCTTGAGGGCCTGGCGGCGGCTGAACATGAGGAGCTGCCGGGTAAGGTTGGCGGCACGCTGCGCGGCCTTCCCGATTTCATTGGTGGAGTCCTGTTGCTCGGGCGTCATGCTGGTCTCGAGCTTGAGCAACTCGACCTGCATCTGGATGACGGCGAGAAGATTGTTGAAATCGTGCGCGACGCCGCCGGCCAGCTGACCGATGGCTTCCATCTTCTGGGCCTGCCGGAATTGTTCCTCCAAGGCGCGGCTTTCCGTCACGTCACGGGCATTGAGGATGATGCTGGATTGCCCGCCCTCCTCAGCCACGAAGCGGGCGATGACCTGAATGCGCCGGTACGAACCATCGCGGTGGCGGAAGCGGCCCTCAAACGCACCCGGTTTTGCGGGATGCGTGAGAATCCGCCGCAGGGCGGCCTGCGCCTGGCCGAGATCCTCCGGGTGCGCAATCTCAACGACATTTTGGCCGAGCAGTGCGGCGGATTGATAGCCCAGCACCCGCTCAACCGAAGGGCTGACAAACCGCGCCGTGCCGTCCAGGTTGAGCACCGTGATCATATCGGAAGCGTTCTCAATCAATGAACGGAAGCGCTTTTCGCTCTGCTGGAGGATTTCCTCGGCGCGAATGCGGGCGAGGGCGCCGGCGCAATGTTCCGCCAGGCTCGTCAGCAACGCGAGACTGGCCGGGGTGTACGCCTTGGGGCGATAACTTTGAATCGACAACACCCCCACCGGCCGGTCGGCCTCCATCACCGGCACGTACATCATGGAAGCCGAGCGCCGCTTGGTGTCGCCAAAAGCCACGAGCGGCAGTTCCTCCGTGGGGGTGACGCCCCGCAGCACAAGTTTTGCGCCGCGTTGGAGGATGTCGCGGAGCAACGGGCTTGGGTGCTCATAGGTTTCCGAGAGGCGCAGGTCGGTGATCCGGCCGTCCACCAAGTCCCGTGCGACGAGATTCTCCAGCAGATCCTTGCCCGCGTCGTAGAGGTGGAGAAAGCAGGCATCCCAGCCGCAGAGCTTCTGCGCGGCTTCGACAATGATGTTGGCGGCGGCTGAGCGCGAAGTCGCGGCGCTCAATTCATGAACCATCGTCGCCACCAGGCGGTTCTGCTCCTCGGCCAGATGCCGAATGGTGACGTCATTGATGATCGTGAGGAGCAACGGTGATTCGCCGGAGAGTTCCAGAAAGACATCCGATACTTCCAGGAAGGCCCGGTTGCCGTTCCAGTAGGAAACCTCCGTGGCCGTGGCCACCCGAACATCGTGGCTCGCGAAACGCTCGGCGTGCAGCGTCAGCGCCGCTTTCCGTTCGTGTTCCGCATACACTATGTCAAACGGACGGCCTTCGAGTTCGGCGCGGGTCTTGCCGGTGATGCGGCAATAAGCGTTGTTCACCAGCACGACGGTGCCCTGCAGATCGGCGAGGCGCATCGCGTGCAGCGCATTTTCCCAAACCAGCCGCAAGCGCAACTCGGACTGCACCACCAGCCGCTCCACGCGTTTGCGCTCCGTGACATCGCGAAAACTCCAGACGCGGCCGACGATCTGGTCGCCGAGGCGCTGGGGTTGGGAATAGCGCTCAAATACGCGACCGTCCTTGAAGCTGATCACGTCCTGCGTGTCGCTCTCCGGGCGCTGGTAAATCGCCAGGATGCCTTCTTTGAATCCTTCGGGATCGACCACTTGATCGCTCACCGCATCCAAGGCCAGTTCATGACTGTCTGCCGCCAATGCGGTGGGCGGCACGCGCCACATTTCCACGAACTTTTGATTGTAGCTGTTGATCCGCCCTTGCTGATCCACAACCAAAATGCCCTCCGCCGTGGAGTTCAACGTGGCGCGCAACAGCGAAAATGAACGTTCCACTTCCCGGCGCGACTGTTTGAGTTCGGTGACGTTCACCGCCATGCAAACGAAGCACGGAGTTTGCGCATCGAAGGGGATCGCGAACAGCGTGGCCAGGCATTCGCCGTGGCTGCCATCCTTGCGCTGGAACGGCAATTCAAACGGTCCCAATACCTGATTGGTCCGCTGCACCTCGCGGATGCGCTCCACGAATTGCGCGCTCTGTTCCGGGGTTTGCGTGAGTTGATCCAGCGTCCGGCCCAAGGCTTCGCCCGAACGCCAGCCGGATTGCTTCTCGGCGGCGGGATTCCAAAAGATCACCCGACCATGGTCATCAAACCACTGCACCGCCACGTTGGGCGTGTTTTCGATGCACGCGCGCAAACGTTCCTTGCTCAACCGCAACGCCTCCTCGGCCTGCCGTCGCTCGGAAACATCGCGCGCCACGCCCAATACCAGCACCTGTCCCGTGGCCGGATCCTGATACGGCACCGTGCGCAGTTCCACCCAACGCTTCGTGCCCTTCAGTCCGAGCATTTGAAATTCCATTGCGCGGGAATCGCCGCGAACCGTCGCCGCCAGCGACGCAAGCACCGCCGGCTGATGTTCCTTGGCCACCAAGGGCAGCAGCGACCGGCCCAGAACCGCCGCCAGCGCATTCGCCTCAAACATCCGCAGGCCCGCGGAGTTGATTTCGCGCAACGTCCCATCGGCCTCCAGCAGCGTGAGGCACTCCGGTTCGGCCTCGAAGATGGCCCGCAATTTTTCCTCGCTCGCCCGCAACGTTTCCCGCAAGGCCCGTTGTTCGTGGATGTCCGTGTTGGAGCCGAACCACTTCACAATCCGCCCCTCTTCATCCCGCAACGCCACCGCCCGATCATCAAACCACCGATAGGTGCCGTCCTTCCGGCGGATGCGGTACTCCGTGACCAACGGCGTGCCTTGCGCCACCGCGTTCTCCCACGCTTCCGTCAATCTCGGCCGGTCCTCCGGATGAACCTGATTCAACCAGCCACGGCCGAACTGTTCCGCGGCGGGCACGCCCGTGTAGGCCACCCATTGATCGCTCAGGTAATCGCACTGGCCATCCGGCGTACACGTCCACACGAGTTGCGGCAGCGACGCCACCAGTTGCCGGAAGCTCGATTCGCTTTCCCGCAGCGCCGCGTCGGCGCGCTTGCGTTCGGTGATGTCCTGGATGATGCCCATCGAACCGGTGGCCCGGCCTTGTTCGTCCAGCACCTGCACTGAAGAATCCGAGATCCAGCGAATTTCCCCGGCGCGGGTCCGGATGCGATGGTCGGCCCGCCAATGTTTGATTTCGCCCGCAAGCGCCTGGCGGCTGGCCTCGGGAATCGTCAATCCAGCCGCCTCACCGTAGAAGACTGTCTCCTGGATCAGTTGCTTCCAAACCGTCGAATTCAATTCCTCCGGACCGTAGCCGGTGACTTCCTTGATGTCTTCCCCCATGAACTCGTAACAGGACGATCCGAAGACCTTGCGGTAAGGAATGGCGCCGGCGGCGGCGATGGCGCGGCGGTATTCTTCCTGGTTGCGCTGTTCCCGGGACTGCGCCTGCTGGCGCTCGCTGGTTTCTGTCTCCAATACCTTTAAACGGCGGCGCAAGGCGAGAAACAGTAACAATGCCGTGAACCCGACGAAGGCCAAACCCTTGTAAGTTTGAAAATGAGTGATGCTGTCGGCGTCGGGGAAAATCACCGCCACCACGCGATCAGAAAGCAGAATCCATAAACCCGCCGCCAGCGCGTACAGAAGGCTGACGATGCCGGCCAGATGGTTTCGCTTTTCTGCCATGACGGTGCTGCAAGCGCGCCCGCAGTTCAGAGTCCAAATTTTGCGACAAGCCCAGCCCGATTGCAACCACGGCGAGAGTAAATGCCGTTTGACCTCCATTGGGGATGACGTAGAGTGCGATCGATTTTTACACCAATGAAATGAAGCCCGCCCTTGCCAAGCTGCCTTGTATCCCAGAGCCCGCGGCCATCCCAATGGCTGCGCCTTGGCGAGGCAACGTCGTCACCAGGACGACGTCGGCGATGGTGAGTTGAGTTCCGAGACCGATTGAAATTTCACCACCCATCGCCGGCCGCGGCGGTGGGTTTTGTTTTGCTCACGCGCCGGGCTCCGCCGAACCAATGAATGCCAAATCAAATCCGCCCGCGCCGCTCTGGCTGGTCGTAGCGGCATTTGCCGCCGTGTACGTCATCTGGGGCGCGACTTATCTGGGCATCCGTTACGCCGTGGAGTCCATCCCGCCTTTCCTGATGGCCGGCAGCCGGCACTTTGTTGCGGGCCTGGCCCTGTTTGGATTTGCCGTGGTGAGCGGCCAAAAGGTCCCTTCCCGACGGCACTGGCGCGACGCAACCATCGCGGGCCTGCTCATGCTCACGTTGGGAAATGGTGGCGTGACCTGGGCAGAAAAAACCATCCCCTCGAGCATCGCCGCCTTGTTGATCGGGCTGACGCCGGTTTGGATGGTGTTGTTTGACTGGCTGCGTCCTCACGGTACGCGGCCCTCTGCCATCGTGATGGTGGGACTGGCGGTGGGCTTTGCGGGGGTGGCGTTGCTGGCCGGCGGCAGGCATCATGGTGACGGTTCGGGCAACGTTCTGGGCGTAGTGGCCCTGATGGCTGCATCCATCGGCTGGTCGCTCGGGTCGCTTTTCAATCGCAGCGCGAACAAGCCGGGCTCGCCGTTGCTCGCCGTGTCGTTGCAAATGATCGCAGGTGGCGCCGTGCTGTTGGGTTTGTCCGCGGTGAGCGGCGAATGGAAATCTTTTTCGCCCGCCCAGGTCACGCGGTTATCCTTTTTCGCCTGGCTTTATTTAATGGCGGCGGGCTCGATCATTGCCTACACGGCGTACGTCTGGTTGCTCCACGCGACCACGCCGGCGCGTGTGGCCACCTATGCGTACGTGAATCCCTTGATCGCCGTGCTGCTGGGTTGCACCATCGGAGGGGAGCCGTTCTCGCGTGAAATGATGGTGGCGGGGACGCTGATCGTCGCCGCCGTGGTGTTGGTGCTCCGGGGCGGCCGTTTGACCACCACGCCAACTTCCCAATGCGAGGAAGTCGGTTGAACTGGCGTTGAAGCATCCAATCCTGTGCATTTCTCCCGACAATTCCGCCTCTGGCGCCGCGAAGTCCGGCCCACGCTGACGCTCGCGCTGCCTATCATGGCCGGCATGGTGAGTCAGATGTTGATGGGGCTGGCGGACACCATCATGGTCGGGCGTGTCGGTGTCATTCCGCTGGCGGCGGCGTCCTTTGTGAATGCCGTCGCTCATCTGCCGCTCGTGCTGGGCATCGGGTTGTTGTCGGCGGTTTCCGTGCTGACGGCGCAGGCGTACGGCGCCAAGCGACCGGATGAAGCCGGCGAAACTTTGCGGCACGGACTTGTGCTGGCGGTGGGGCTTGGATTGTTTTCCCTGCTCGTGCTGGCGGCGCTTTATCCGCTCCTGGATCATTTCGGGCAGTCACCGGAAGTCGTCACCGCCGCGCGACCGTATTTGTTGCTCTTTGGCCTTTCCCTCCTCCCCGCGCTCGTGGCGCAAAGCTGCCGGCAATTCGCCGAAGCGTTGAAAAATCCGTGGATGCCGACCTTCGTGATGCTGGGCGGCGTATTGCTGAACGTGTGGTTGAATTGGATTTTCATTTACGGCCACTGGGGTGCGCCTGCGCTGGGCCTGGTGGGCGCCGGCTGGGCGACGGTGATCGCGCGTTTCGTGATGATGCTGGTTCTCATCGCCTACGTGATGCGCGCGCCCGCTTTGAAGGCTTTCCAACCGGCGCGCTGGTGGGTGGCATTGCGTGGGGAATATTTTCAACGCTTGTTTCACATCGGCTGGCCGGTCGGCATGCAGCACTTGTTCGAAGTAAGCGCGTTTGTTCTCGCGGCCATCATGATGGGCTGGATCTCTGCCGATGCGATTGCCGCGCATCAGATCGCGATCAGTTGTGCGGCGTTTACGTTTATGTTCGCGCTCGGGATCGGGGCGGCGGCCTGCATCCGGGTGGGGCATGCCTTTGGCGCGGGACAATTCTCCCGCATGCAGCGCATCGGCTTTTGTGCGATTGGGCTGGCGGCTTTGTTAATGAGTTGCTTCGGCGTGGCGTTCATGGTCGCCGGCCGGCCCATCGCGTCTCTGTTTATTGATTCGCCGGCGGTGGTGGGATTGACGGCGCAACTGCTCGTGGTCGCCGCGGTCTTTCAGATCGTCGATGGCATCCAGGTGACTTCGCTCTCCGCCTTGCGCGGATTGGCGGACGTACGCGTGCCGGCGGTGATTGCCGTGGTGGCGTATTGGGTCGTGGCGCTGCCCATTGGCTGGGCGTTGGCCTTCCGGACTTCGCTGGGCGCGGTGGGGATGTGGATTGGCCTGGCTGCGGGCCTGGGCGCGGCCGCGGTGGGACTGTGCTGGCGCTTTTACCGCCTGACCATTTCATCGCCACGGCGGCCTCCCGCCGAGCCGCCATTGGTGGAAACTTTTCCCGAACACGGCTCGTTGCCTTGAGTTCAAGCCCGTGCCGGTTGGCCGATGCACAATCGTCCCACCACCACAGCGCCTGATTCCACCACGAGCTGCATTGCCTTCACGTCACCGAACAACCGCGCCGTGGCCCGCACCACGACCAGGCCTCGCGCCTGCAAATCATTCGTCAGTTCACCGGCAATCTCCGCCGAGCCAACCTGCAACGGCGAAGCCCAACGAAAGCAATTGCCCGCCGGAATCACCAGTTGGCCGGCCTGAAAGCTGCCCTTGATTTCCGCGGTCGAGTAGATGGTGAGAGATCGCTCCGCAGTGAGCCGGCCGAGAAAGCGCCCCTTGATCACGGCCTCGCCGACGATGGCTTCCGTATTGAACACGTAACCCTTCGGCTCGATGACGAACGTGCCTTTGGTTTTGAAGTTCTTCGAAACGGCGCTGTTGATGACGTAGTCCTTGAGATCGAGATACCGGCTGCAACGCTTGCACATTGTGGACTCCGCACTGAGCGGCACTTCCAGCTCCGCGCCACATTCGAAACACGTGATGTGCCGTTGCTCGCGGGCTGGTGTGGTCGCCTGGCGCAACCCCGGGGCCGTTTTGCGCGCGGCCTTGGGCGGCGTCTCCAATTCGATGTGCTGGCGGCATTTCTTGCAGACCGTGGAAATGGCGGTGCGCGGCTCGGACTGCGTGTGACCGCAATGCGGGCAGTTGATCAGGACTTTGTCCTGCTTGCTCGCGGGCATCTAATGGGCGCCGGCAGCGGCGGTCAGCGTCCGGGCGGCTTGGCGGCTTCGGGCGGCTTGCCCGGCTCACCCGGTCGCACGGGCGGCGGCGTGGGCGCGACCTTGTTCGGGTTGACCTCAGTCCGGCCGACGAACGTCACGCCTTCCTCAACTACGAGTTTGGTCGCCCGAATATCGCCGAACAATTCCGTCTTCGCTTTGATCTCGATTTTATCCTTGGCGACGATGTTGCCATTCACCTTGCCGCGCACGATGACGGATTGCGCGCTGATGTTGCCGGTTACATTGGCGCTGTCGCCCAGATTGAGAACGCCCTCCGTCTGGATTTCGCCTTCCAGTTTGCCGTCAAACGTGAGTTCGCCGGCGAACTTCAGATTGCCTTTGATTTCCACATCGGAGTTCAGAACGTTTTTCGTATTACTGCTGGTCGTGCTCATGTTGATTTCCACAATTTACCTTTGGTTGGTTCGTCGGTGACCAGTGACCATTCGTTCACGAAAATGTTTCGGTCAAAATTTTTTTGCGGCGCGCGTGAAAGATTTCGTCGAACTGCTGCTTCACCGGCGAACTGCAACATCGAGGGCGAAGCGCAAGGCAGTTTGCATGTTCGTCGGGCAGTTTGCAGCGCTTCCACCTGTGCTGATTTGTGGCTGGCAGGTGAGCCCATGCGAGCCTATGGTTCGAGAGTGGGCAGGATGCGGTTGCGCTTGCCGGATTTAGCCGCCGCTTGCGAACAAAATGCCTGCGCACCAGCGGGCCGCCGCCCGCAAACACATGGGTGAACATCAACTGGCGGGTTTGGGGCGCGACATCACCAACGCACGAGTCCTTGCGGTGATGGAGTCGGTGCCGCGGCACGAGTTTGTTCCGTCCCAGTGGCGCGCGGAAGCCTACGCCGACCGGCCGCTGCCCATCGGGCTTGGCCAGACCATTTCCCAGCCTTTTGTGGTGGCTTTCATGACCGAGCAATTGGATCCCCAGCCGGCGGACCGCGTGCTCGAGATTGGCACCGGTTCCGGTTATCAGGCAGCCGTACTGGCCGGTTTGGTGAAGGAAGTTTTCAGCATCGAGATCGTAGAACTGCTGGCCCAACGCGCGGCTGCGGATTTGAAACGATTGGGCTACTCGAATGTTTTCGTGCGCGCCGGTGATGGTTATCAGGGGTGGCCCGAGGCCGCGCCGTTCGATGCCATCATTGTCACCTGCGCCCCGAATCACGTGCCGCAGCCGCTGACGGATCAGCTCGCGGAAGGCGGACGCATGATCATTCCGGTCGGCCCGGCGAGCGACCAGCAGTTGATCTTGCTCCACAAGCAGAACGGCCGGCTTCAGCGCCGCGCCGTTTTGCCGGTGCGCTTCGTGCCGATGACAGGTTCGCTCAAAGCCGTCCCCGAGCGCTGAACTCAATCATATACACTCAACCGGCGGTTCGCCGTGCGCAAACGACGGCAAAGGCACAGGCTCAGATTTGCGAGGAGTTTGATTTTGAGCTTGGGATGGGAGGCATCGAGTTGGGCGAAACTTTCCAGGCTGAGGACGTCGCATTGCACCTCGGAATCCGCGACGATCATCGCCGAGCGGGGCGCGCGATCAATCGCCGCCATTTCGCCAAACACCATGCCGGCGGAAAAGGTGGCAAGGCGTTTGCGGGTTTCGGCTTCGGGCGGCGTGAAGACACTGACGCCACCCGCCGCGAGGAAGAAGATCTCACCTGCCGGATCGCCCGCGTTGATGATCACTTCCCCGGCGCGATAGGTGCGCCGCTTCAGCAGCTGGCGCAGCGTCGCCAGTTCCGGCGCGCTTAACCCGTCAAAGAGTTCGTAGTCCTTCAACTGGACTTTGCGGCCGCTGCCGCGTTTGGGCAAGGTGGCGGCCAGGACGCGATCTTCACACCACTCCAAGGCCAGATCATTATCTGCGAAGGAGCGGAACAACTCTTCAAACCGCGCGCCGAGTTTCAGTTTCAGATAGCGACGCAGGAGCGGCAGTTTGTCCGCATGGGTGAAGAGCAGAGGCCGCTGCATCGCCGCCAGCTTCATCAACGTCAGATAAAGCAAGCGGCAGGCGCTTTCATTCACCAACAGGACGCGTTTGAAATCGAAAATCAGGTGGCTCGCGTTGCCGGCCTCGGCTAGAGCGGTGTTCACGATGCCCTCGGCCGTAGTGAAGGTCAGGTTGCCCTGGAACTGATACACTTTGATGCCGCTGCCGTGCTGCCGCAGCGCGTGGGTTTCGGCAGGAGTGCGGACGCGATTTGAACCGAGGTCTGCGCCGCTGAATTTCAGCCGGATGGTCGAGCGTCCCATCGCGGGACGGTTGAACAGGTGCAGGTCGCAGTGGCGTGAAATGGCGTCGCACACGCGGATGCCCCGCACGCTGTTGCCGCGCGTGTCGAGGGGCGGCGAGAACACACCAATGCCCAGCTGGCCGGGCAACACCGCGATGATGCCGCCCGCCACGCCGCTCTTCGCCGGCATGCCGATGTTGTAGATCCACTCGCCAGCATAGTCATACATGCCGCAAGAACCCATGACACTCAGCACGCTTTCCACGTACTCGCCGCGAATGGCCTGTTTCCCGGTCACCGGGTTCACGCCGCGGTTGGCCAGGGTGGCCGCCATCACTCCGAGGTCGCGCGCGGTTACCGACACGGAGCACTGCTGGAAATAAAGTTCGACGGATGGAATCGGATCGCTGGTGAGGATATCGAAATTCCGCAGCATGTGGCCGATGGCGCGATTGCGATGGCCGGTTTCGCTTTCGGAGCGATAAACCGCGTCGTCCAGCGCCAGGCTGCGGCCGGCATAGAGATTGAACATATCCCGCAGCCTCCGCAGCCGGGTCGCCGCAGATTTGCCCTGGATCAGCGCGGTGGTGGCGATGGCGCCGGCGTTGATCATGGGATTGCGCGGCCGGCCGGTGCCGGGCTCCAAGCTGATCGAATTGAAAGCGTCCCCGGTCGGTTCGGTAGAAACTTTGCTCAACACGTGCGGCCGACCGTGATCCTCGAGGGCCAAACCGTAAACGAAAGGCTTGGAGATGGATTGAATGGTGAACGGCTGCCGCGAATCACCGACTTCGTAAATATTGCCCGCCGCCGTGACGAGGCAGATGCCGAACCAATTCGGATTGGCTTTCGCGAGTTCCGGAATGTAGGTCGCAACTTTGCCGTCCGTGGTGCTGGCAAACGAATCGTGCAATGACTGGAGATAATCCTGGACCGGCGAGGTCACGGGTTGGGTTGGCGTCGGTGGCATGAATGGCTGGTGTGCGGAGCGCCCCCGATTCTTTCCTGTTTTTGGGCGCACGGCGTGAGGCGTGCGTCAGGGAAAAATCCGTTTGTTTGGTTGGGCGGCCCGCTTGCTGTTGTATTGGTTTTGGTTGTCGGTATGGAATTGCAGTCGGCGTGCCAGCGGGTGCGATCGCTGCGGATTTTTCAGCCTTTGCATGAAATCCGCAGGCTTTAGTGTGGCTGGGGCGGAAACACGGCGCTCCATCAGCTGAAGCCGACAGTCTGCTTTTGCGCAAACTGAACGAAATGCAACCCAGCCACCGCAGCGCAACGGCCGATCAAGTGGTCGCGAAGCTGAATTCCAATCCCATCTGACCGGCGGGTTTTGCGAGCGACTCCCGCAACGCCGCGATCGTTACCCCGGCGGGCAGAAGTAACTTTGCCCGGGCGCGGAACAAGGGTTCGCCGGACATCGGCGCACTGGTGCATTCGGTCGCGAGTTCTTCCACGTTCACGCCCTGAACGGCGAGCGCATGAGTGATCTCGCGCACGATGCCCGGACGATCCGGGCCCAGCACTTCCAACCAGGCGTACTCGGCCGTGCCACCCGCCGCGGCCGCTCCGTCCAGCCGCACGACAATCTGCAAATCGCTCAGCCTCCCTAAAGCCTGTTCGAGCGCGGCGCGTTGATCAGCGGGCACGTGGACTCGCAGAATGCCGGCGAACTCCCCGCCGAGGCGGCACATCCGGCTTTCGAGCCAGTTCCCGCCGTGGTCAGCCACCAAGCGGGCGATGGATTCAACCAATCCCGTGCGGTCTTTGCCGAGCACGGTCATGACGAGCGGGGTTTGCATGGAATCAATTTGGGCGCAAAGCCGGCGGACGACAAGCGAAGTGTTCGGTCTGAAACCGGCGAACGAGTTAGTCGCGTCGAAATTTAAGCACGCGCGGTGGCGCCGCGCCGTTGGCTTGCACCGACACCTCGCCCGGTTGGATTCCCACGCAACGCACGAGCACATTGGAATCGTTCAGCGGCACCCGCACTTCGTCACCCACGGCCAACGTGCGTCCATTGACCAAAGCTGTCGGACGCGTCTTGGACCACGTGACCCCTTGGAGGGTTAAATCGGAAAAGCGGGCGGGCAACGGCAAGGCCGCAGGGCGAGAGTTCACGGGTTGGGTGGGCGAGGCAGTCGCGGAGGGAAACTGCACCTTTCGAACGCGATCCAGATCCTCGCTCCGCAAGCTGGAATCCTCGCCAAACTTCATCCAATCCATCACTTCATTGAAACCAAAGCGCTTCTCGGCTTCGACAAACAACTGGACTTGCCCCCGCGTGTAGGCATTGCTCCGAATCACGGTGAGTTCGGTTTTGTCATCGCGTGATTCCATCAGAAGGTAGGACACCAGTTCGCAGAACCCCTCCCGCGCATCGCGTTCCAATTGCTCCTGCCGGGCCGGGCTGACGTTGTCCATGATCCAGGTGTGCGCCCACTCGTGCGCCGCGGTTGCCCGCAACTGCCGGGCCGGCAGCGCGCTCAGCAGGGAGATGGTGTATCTGACATTCGGGGTTTGATTCGTCGAGCGCTGCGTGTAACCCAGCACATTCGGACAGTCGAAGTCGTTGCCGGGCACATGAAAGAGATCCGTGATGTCCACCCGGTCGGCCATCCGCAATTTGACCTGCTCCGTGAACGACGTGAAACGGGAAAACAACCGGTCAAGTTCGCGGCGGGTTTCGCGGGCCATTTCGAGCGCTTCGTCATCGTCCAGCACCACCGTCTTCACGTCGCGGGCGCAGAGCACCCGCTGGTCGCTCAACTCGGTGAAATCTTTTTTGGCCGGCATTCCGCAGAGATAGCACTGCTTGGGCAATCGCGAGCAGGTCAGGCAGACGGTTTGCTTCGTGCCCGTAATCGCATCGGGAAGGAAAACTACCACGTCCTTGATGGCCTCGTTGCACACGGCACAACCCGTCTCGGCCTGCGCCAGAAAGGGCGCAGCCCCCAACAACACCGCCACCCACCAAGCATGAATCCGGAGCCGGCTCAT
>CAYWCK010000025.1:0-23939 GCA_964456685.1 uncultured Bifidobacteriaceae bacterium
GAACCGACGAATGCAGCTTTTGCAGAGCCGTGCCTTACCACTTGGCTACCCCGCCGCCCGTGACCATCTTGCTGATTGCCACGTTTGACGCTCAGCATTGTCAATGTTGCAACCTCAACGTCAAGACGACAATCCGTTGAGGTAGCCTCCAGCGGCATTCAGTCCGGCAAACCAGAGGTCCTTCTGCAGGCAACTTTACATTGGCGACGACAGCTGAACAAAGGGTCGGCCGGCTCACCAGGCCACGAGGCAAGTAGAATTTCTTTTTGGATCGCGGAGGTTTCTGATGACTGCTCCGTTCAACTGGCACGAGTAAACAGTTTCTTAAGGGGTCGAAACGGTTGGCCAGATAAATGGTGCCGGCAAGCATCGAGCATCACTGCTCCGACAATCGCCGCACCGGTCACCACTCGTTTCGTTGGTTCGGAGGCACCGATCTGGGCCAGACCCGCTTCCAAGGTCGCGATTATCAGCACGCCGAAGAAGGAGTTTATGACTGAACCGCGGCCGCCCATCAGGCTGGTGCCGCCGATTACCACCGCCGCGATGGCAGCCAATTCCACACCGGCGCCGGCATTTGGATCCGACGAACCGAGCCGGGAGGTGTAGAACACCGCTCCCAAACCGCTCAGCGCACCGGCAATCGCAAAGGCTGCAATCTTTACAGGCCGGGGATTGATGCCCGCAAAATTCACGGCGGACTCATTCGTGCCGATCGCGATCAGGTAACGACCATAAACGGTGCGCGTCAGGAGAACCTGGCCCAGGATGATCACGAGCAGGGCGATGAAGAATGCCAGCGACACACCCAATCCGGCGACGGGCTTAGCCCACCCCTCTACAGTACTTCCGATGTATTTCGTTTGGGAGGACGTGACGAGGTAGGCCAGACCACGCCCGACTTCCAACATGCCCAAGGTGACGATGAACGACGGAATGCGGAGGCAGACAGAAATCAAACCATTGACCAGACCTGCAAGCAGGCCCAGGGCGACCGCGATAACCACCGCCAACCCGAATGGCAAATGAACATCCACCATCACAATTCCCACCACCGCGCCGCATAAGCCGAGGACGGAACCAACGGAGAGATCAATCCCGCCGATGATGAGTACCAGCGTCATGCCCGTGGCGATCACAGCCAGCGCAGGAATGCGGTTGGCCAGGGTGAAAAATGTGCGGCTCGTGAAAAAGTTGTCACTGAGCGCACCGAAAAGGAACACCAGCGCGATCCAGATAGTTAGCATCGCGCCGTACTCGGCAAACATTCGGCCACCCGCCGGCCAGCGCGTCAGGAAATCAGATTTTGACTCGCGATCGGTCACACGCGGTCACTTGGTGATCAAATCCACCGCGGTGGTCTGGTCGGCTGGCGGGGCTTCGCCCTTGAGAATTTTCAGAGCCGCTTCGATTCCAAATACCGCCAACTGATCGCCGTGTTGATCGGCGGTGGCGGCCACCTGCCCTTTTTCAAGCAACGGGCGCACCGCGCTGATGTTGTCGAAGCCGACCACCAAAACTTTTCCCGTCCGACCGGCGGCCTGGATGGCCGCCACGGCGCCCAAGGCCATGTTGTCGTTGGCGCAGAGGATCGCTTTTAGATCGGAATGCTCACTGAGCATCGCGGCCGCAACATTGCTGGCCTTTTCCATTTCCCAACTCCCGCTTTGCGTGCTGACGATCTTCATCCCGGCGGCTTTCATCGCGTCCTCGAATCCCAGCCGACGTTGTTGCCCGTTGAACGCGGTGGGAATGCCCTCGATGATCGCGACCGCATCGCCAAGTTGGAGTTGCTTGGCCAAGGCTTCGCCTACTTTGCGCGCGCCGGCGCGGTTGTCCGGCCCGACAAACGGCACTTTCAAGCCGGCTTGTTTCAAAACCTCCGCGTCGAGCTGGTTATCAATATTGACCACCAGCACTCCGGCTTCTTTCGCGCGCTTGAGCACAGTCACCAGCGCTTTGGAATCAGCCGGCGCGATGACGATCGCATTGACCTGCTGCGCAATCATCTGCTCGACGAGGTTGACCTGCTCGGAAAGGTCCGTTTCGTTCTTGATGCCATTGACGATGAGATCGTATTGCGCAGCGTTGGCCGCCTGATGCTTCTTTGCGCCTTCGGCCATGGTGCTGAAGAACTCATTGGCCAGTGATTTCATGACCAACGCAATCTTGGGTTTGCCGCTGCTGGTGTTTCCGGATTTACCGCAGCCGTTGGCGAAAGCCAGAACGGCCAAGGCCAACAGCCAGAGGGTCGATTTCGAGGTCCACGATGAACTTTGTTTCATAAATTCATTTTCCTTTGAAAGCAGTCAGCTCCCACTTTTTCGCACCAGCCGACCGGAGCGCGCGGTGCGCTGCGGCTTCGCCGTTGCTGCATGATTTCCGGCCGGAAGCGCACGCCCCACTTTGCCCGTAGCAAGCAGGGCGTCAATTTCGTTACGCATTGGTGCGGAATTTTGCGCGCCCAAACGGGTTACGGAAAGCGCCGCCGCAGCCGTGGCAAAACGGGCCGCCGCCAGCAATGGCTGTCCCTCACCCAGCGCGACCGCCAGCGCGCCGTTGAAAACATCGCCCGCGCCAGTGGCGTCAACCGCCCGCACGCGATGACTCGGAATCAATTTCTTCATTCCCCGCCCGGCAATCAGCGCGCCCCGCTCGCCCAAGGTAACGATCACATGGCGCACTCCGCGAGCGAGGAGTATTTCGGCAGCGCGCGCTGCAGAGGCCTCGTCACGCACAGGAACACCGGTGAGCAATTCAGCCTCGCTTTCGTTTGGGGTCAACCAGTCGATGTGTTTCAGCAGGGAATTTGGGAGCGGCTGCGCGGGCGCCGGATTTAGAATGACACGAACACCGGCGGAGGTCGCCAGTCGCACGGAGGCCGCAACAGTTTTCAAGGGCGTTTCCAGCTGGAGCAGCATCACCCGGGCGCGGCGGATTTCAGATCGGGCGCGCGCAATATCGGACGGTGAAAGCCGGCCATTCGCGCCCGAGGCAACGGCGATGCTGTTCTGCCCCCCCTGCCCTACAAAAATCAGCGCGACACCGGACGGGTGGTCAGGGTCACGAAGGACATGCGCGACATTGATTCCATCCGTGCGGTAGCCCGCGGTGGCTTGCTCCCCGAAAACGTCCTGGCCGACGCGGGCAATGAATGTAACCGCTCCTCCGGCGCGGGCGGCGGCCACCGCCTGATTGGCTCCCTTGCCGCCCGGCACACTGGTGAACGCGCCACCCAAAATGGTTTCACCCGCTTTCGGAATGCGCGCCACCTTGATGATCATGTCCGTGTTGGCGCTACCGGCAACGACCACGGGACAGCGACCAAGAGTTGGCGAGGTGGACGAAAAATTCCTGGAGCGGGCAGCGGTCACAAGGTCGTCAGTTGAATGCAAACTTGGCAGCCATTGCCGATTCCGAATTCCGGCGGCAGAAATGCAGGTTAGCGGAACTCCGCACCTTCCACGGATTGTTCACGAGTGAAATTGGCGGGCCAAATGGAACAAGCCGCCGCGAGGGCTGGGAACTTCCGGAAGCAATCACCGCTGGGTTGCTGGATACTTTGTTGGCCATCTGATCCAGCCCTCTTAATAAGCATTTCCCGACAGAAGTCACTCTCGATTCCGCAGCGGGTTCAGGCGAACGCAGCCGGCCAGACAAAAACTTCGACAACGACCGCACGGAAGTCCCGCGTCGAGGTCAACTACTACTCATCACTCCGAGGGCCGGCCCTTTGCCTTCCATGCGCCCAAGGGCAGCACGTTGGCGCGTTCCGCCCAGGCGTCCCACTTGCCCGCCAACTCCTTCACTTTGTCCGGCTGCGCTCCCGCCAGGTCGTGCATTTCAGTTCGGTCGGCTTCCATGTCGTACAGCTCCCATGGCTGATCGGCCTTGGCGACGAGTTTCCATTTGCCGTCGCGAATTGCGCGATTGCTTTCGTGCTCCCAACAAAGCGGCGCTTGGCGCGCGAGAGTTTTCCCGCTGAGCGCCGGCACCAGACTCACTCCCTCCATCGGGGCGAGTTTCTGGCCTTTAACCTCCGTCGGATAGCTCGCCCCGGACAACTCGACGCACGTGGCCATCAGATCGATCAAGTGAGCCGGCTGCGCCTCGAACTTGCCATGGCGCTGATTGGGAATGCCGACCGGCCAGTGCACAATCAAGGGCGTGCTGATGCCGCCTTCGTGGACCCAGTGTTTGTATTCGCGGAAGGGTGTGTTGGAAACATTGGCCCAGTTTTCGCCGTAAGCGACAAACGTGTCGGCGCCGCCCGGCATGACGCCGGGGCCGCGCCGCACCGGCCGGCCATCGCGGGTCTGCTGCGGCTGGGCGATCATTTGCAATTCGTCGGGCCGCATCGGTTGTAATTTCTTTTTGGCCTTCTTCGCGGCGCTCGGGGCACGACGCCCGGTGTCCTCGGCACAGCCGCCGTTATCCTGCAGGAACAAGATGACCGTATTGTCGAAACGACCGGTGCGTTTCAATTCATTCACAATGCGTCCGATGCCTTGATCCATGTTGTCCAGCATCGCGCAGAAAACCTCCATGCAGCGCGCCTCCCATTTTTGGTCCGCCTTGCCCCAGTCTCCCACCGTCGGCGCTGGATCCCATTTCGGCGTCATCAATCCGAGTTCCTGCAAGCGCTTCATTCGCGCCTGGCGCTCCGGTTCGTAGCCGCCATCGAACTTGCCTTTGTATTTGGCGATGTCCCGCTCCAACGCCTGCATCGGCCAGTGCGCCGCAGTGTAGGCGACATACATGAAGAATGGCTGGCTCGGGGATTCCTTTTCGTGCTCCTGCAGAAACTTCACGGCGTTGTCGCTGATGGCGTCCGTGTAGTAATACTCCTGGGGCCGGTACTCCGGATCGTTTTCCGGCGTGATGAACGTGTTCTGCCGACACAGCGAGATCGGATCGAAGAAACTGCCCGACCCCTTAAGCGTGCCGTAGAACTTCTCGAACCCGCGCTGCATCGGCCATTGCGAGCGGTCGCTGTCGGGTTCAGCGAATCGCGTGACGTGCCACTTGCCGCACATGTAAGTGCGATAGCCGCCAGCCTTGAGCACTTCCGGAATCGTCATCGTGCGCGGGCTCAAATTGCCGCGATAGCCATCGTGGCCGTTGTCCGCCCAATTCATGTGCCCGATGCCGGCCTGATGGGGATAGAGGCCCGTCAGCAACGAGGCCCGCGTGGGACAGCAGCGGGAGGTGTTGTAGAACTGCGTGAAACGAAGCCCCTTCGCCGCCAGCGCGTCGAGATTCGGTGTGGCCGCACTCCCGCCGAAGCAACCGAGGTCGGAATAACCCACGTCATCCGCCATGATGAGCACGATGTTCGGACGGGTCACAGCGGCCAGGGCAATCGAGCCGCTCAGCAAAAGGGTGGCGAGGCTGCGGATCATTTTCTTTTGGGATTCACGGGATGTTCGGAAACGCCCGGGGGCCGATTCTCGCGCCCTTTCATGCCGAGGAGCGTGTCGCCGAGTAACTGACGTTCCTCGTCCATGAGCTTTTCCAGATGCGTTTGCAATTGCGGGTGATCTTTCAGGATGGATTTTTGCTCGCTCACATCCAGCGCCAGATCATAAAGCGCGGCAGGAAGGGGTGCCGAATCGAATTCGTCGCGGCGATAAATGTCCTCATTGCGAAGGAAATTTCGGGCGCGCAGTTTGAATTGCTTCTCGCGCACGGCGTGAAGCTCGGTGCCGAAGTAGTAATAGAAATGTGCGCGGGGCGATTTCGCGCCCGGTTGACCGCGGATCAATGCGGAGGCATCCAGGCCATCGATCGGCTTCGACGGATGGTGATCAAGGCCGGCGAGTGCGGCGAAGGTGGGCAAGAAATCCATTGCCGTGAGAATTTCATCACTCACCCGGCCCGGCTGCTTCACGATCCCCGGCCCCCACATCACACAGGGCACGCGGAAGCCGCCTTCGTAGCTGCTGGTCTTGCCGTTTCGCAACGGAAACGCCGAGCCGCCGTCTTCGCCCTTCACCAGCCAGGGACCGTTATCCGACAAAAAGATCACCAAGGTTTGATTTTCAATTCCGGTGGCTTTCAGCGTTTTGACCAGCTCGCCGACGCTCCAATCGAGTTCCTCCACCGCGTCACCATAAAGTCCGCGCGGCGAGCGACCAGCGAATCGCTTTCCAGGCGTCAGGGGCGTGTGCGGCATGTTGTGGGCGAGGTAGAGAAAGAACGGACGGTCCTTGTGCTCGCGGATGAACTGGGTCGCGCGCTCGGTGTAGGTGGCCGTCAGTTCATCCATCACGGGCGGCGGCCGCAACCGCTCCGTCTGGCTGATAAAATAGAACGGCTTCATGTCGTTGCTGTAGGGGACGCCAAAGAAATAATCGAACCCTTGCTGGATCGGATTGAACTCCGGCGCATCGCCCAGGTGCCACTTGCCGATGATGCCGGAGAAATATCCCGCGGGCTTCAACACCTCAGGGATGATTGTCTCTGCCGGATTCAGCCCCAGCTTCGAACCGGAGTGAATCACTTTGACCCAGGATTTGGTCACCACCCCACCGAAACCCGGTTGATTGACCAGTTCATCGCCCAAGCCAATGCGCGCCGGATAACATCCCGTCAGCAGCGCGCCGCGACTGGGTGTGCACACGGAGGCCGCCACATAAAAACTGGTGAAGCGCACGCCTTCCTGCGCCATCCGGTCGAGATTCGGCGTTTTGATCAATGGACTGCCGAAGCAGCCCAGGTCGTTATAGCCCAGATCATCGGCAAGGATGACGATGAAGTTGGGTTTGCGGTCAGCCGAGGAGTTTTCAATGGCCAAGGCGGGTTTCGCCCAACCCACGCAGACAACCATTGCCGCAAAGAAAGCGAGCGGCCTGAGCTTGAAAAACTGGCGGTTCATTTCGAACAACAGCCTATTAATTAGTGAAATGCTTTCCGACGCGCAAGGCAGCCGGCTGCGTTTCGACCTGGCTCGATGCGGCTGTCGGCGCGGCGGGCTTGGCGTCTTCCCGGCGGCGGGCCGGGCGCGCGGACATGTGATTGGTCCACGTCCGGCTTACTGGCAAGGCACGCCACCAAGCCTCCAAGGAGGTGCTCATCTGCTGCACGAGCTGCGGATGGTCCGCCGCCAGATTTTGCACCTCGCCGCAATCAGCGGCCAAATCGAAAAGTTGCGGCAGCCGGCCGTCGCACATCATCAGCAACTTCCATTTGCCCTCCCGCATCGCCAAATCCGGCCACGGTTGTCCGGCGGAACCGGGGCGATCCGCAGGCCGATTCCAAAACAATGGCCGCGACCGTTGCTGCATGTTCCCGCCGAGCCATGCGCGGCTCAAGTCTTCACCGTCCAGTTCGAGACCGGACGGCAAGGCCACTCCCGCCAAACGCGCGATGGAAGGAAAGAAATCCAAGGCAGATACGACGGTGGTTTGATTGATCGTCCCCTGGGCCGACCGCGGAATAAGGCCGGGCGACCAGACGATAAAAGGTTCCCGCAGGCCGCCTTCGTAGAGCATGCCCTTGTGCCCGCGCAACGGTCCCGCGGAACCCGCGCCCGGCTCCGGGCCATTATCACTGGCCACGAGGATCACCGTATTCGTGCGCAGGTTCGGGCGATGTTTCACATACTCGAACAGCGGGGCGAACTGCGCATCCATGGCCTTTACCACGCCGAGATAGAGTTCCCGTTTGGAATTGTCCCCGCGCAGTTGCCGGGGTGGAAAGAACGGCGAATGGACGTCATCCGGCCAGAGGTTCACGTAAAAAGGCCGGCCATTTTGCTCGGCCTGCCGGATGAAAGCCAGCGCCCGATCCACGAAGGCACCGGTCACCTTTGAGCGATCCATCCATTCGATACGGCCGCGCCCGAGATGGTCGCTGCCGAGGGCGTACTTTTGGGCGGGCCGACCATCAAATGCGTCGAGCAAGGGGAGGATGCGGTCGCCCAAACCCTCGAACTGGGTCAGAGTTTGCTCGAAGCCGTACTCGGTGATCAGCGGCGCATCCCCCACATCGCGCTGGCCGCCGAGGTGCCACTTACCAAAATGCCCGGTGGCGTACCCGGCCTGTTGCAACGTCCGCGCCAAGGTGGGCGCCTTGAGATCGAGCCATTGCGCCATGCCGCGGCGATCATTCTCGGCCCGGGCCGCGAGATACGAGGTCACGCGCCAGCGGGCCGGAGCCTGGCCCGTGGTGAAGGCCGCCCGCGAAGGTGAACAGATGGGCGAACCGACGTAGAACTGGGTAAACCGAATGCCCTCACCGGCCAGCGCATCAAGGTGCGGGGTCTGACCGGGCTGACCGCCGTAACACGAGAGATCGCCGTAGCCCATGTCATCGATCAGCACAAAAATAAAATTGGGTGGCTGGCTTTTCGCTGGCGCGGCCAACAAGGCTGCGGCCAGCCCAAGCCAGCCCACCCAACCGAGGACAAAGCGCCAACGTTCCCGGCGTTTGAGGACGGCAGACAGTGACATGGCGGTAGTGGCGGGGGTTCCCGGAACGCCTCAATAAGTGACCGATGTGTACTGCGGGAGCATGAATCTCAAGGTGTCCGAAGGATCATTGAGATACTGGTCGAACATGGTGCGCATCTGCTCCTGGAGTTTGAGCGAGCGGACCGCGGTGGCGCTGCCATCACAAAAGCTCAGGACGCCCTGCCCTTTGTGGCGAACGCCCTCCAGCCAGCCGCGCCGGATGAACAAGGGACGATTGAAGGAATGCCGGGAACCGCCCGTGGGATTGTCCGGCAGGGCCAATGTCTTGTTCTGGGGATAATCACTCGAAAGATGATTGTCCCCGGTCAGGATGGCCAGTGGCCGCAGCGGCTGGGAATCGGCGCAGAACATGTAGCTGAGGTTGGTACGGAAATCCCACACGCCGACCAATTGCGTCCAGTCCTGGATGGGAGATCGCTTTTGGTCCGAGGGGCAGGTCAGCACCCGCGGGTTGCGCAGATACTTTTCGAGCGCAAACCAGTTCGTGCGCAGCGGATCCGGCCCGATCTTTCCCGTGCCCTCATTCCAAGGAAACTTCCCGTCGTTGTTCTCATCCGCCCACATCGTAAAGGAAAAGGCGATCTGCTTCTGATTGCTGATGCAATTCGTCGTCTGCGCCTTGGCCTTCGCCTTGGAGAGAGCCGGTAAGAGCATGGCGGCGAGAATCGCAATGATCGCGATCACCACCAGCAGTTCAATCAGAGTGAACGCGGTCGCCCCCGCCCGGCGGGTACTGGATTGTAATTGGTGCTGCATACATTTCCCCCCTGCTCCAAACCCGACTCACGGCGTCGGCACGCGCAATCGGAAGAAGTTAACCGGCTTGGCCGGCTCAATGGTGTTGGTCACACTGAACGTTCCGCCCGCGCCAAAGACATTTGTGACCACCGGCGTCCAGCTGGCGGCCGGCAGCACCACGCTGGTCGCGGAAACCACGACGTACGAATTGCCCGCCGTGCCGCCCGCGCCCGAAAAGACGACCTTGTCACCGTTCAAGAAAACATTGGTAATGGCCGGTCGCGGAGATTCACCGAGCACGGAAAGGGTGCCGTTCACGGTCAGGTTGGCAGTATTCCAGGTCAAGCCACCAGCCAAAGCCGGCAGCGCGATGGTCGTGAAAGATCCGCTCCCTCCCTTGTTAAACAACTGATACACATCGCCGCCCTGCGGGGTCGCCGCGCCTGCACCGAGCACGACCTGCAGGATGCCGCCGAAGTTCAGGGCGCCACCCACGGAGAGCCGGTCACTATTCGGAGCAGCACCGCGATCAATTTCCATCAACGTCGTGCCGGCGAGCGTGGCGGAGCCATTCACCGTGAGAGTGCCGAGGCTCATGCCGGGAGCGTTCGTGCCGCCGAGCATCACCAGGTTTCCGGGAATGACGCCCGTGCCGCCAATCGTGCCGTTGGTCACCGTGGTGTCACCGGCATAGGTGCTCGTGCCATTGAGATAAACGCGCCCCGGTCCATTGCCCGAGATGTTGAGTGAACCCGAACCGGTGATCGCACCATTCACAATGAACGCACCTTGATCGAGGTTGAACCAGTTCGCGCCGGTGGTCGCGATCGTGCCGTTGACCACGTTTGTGTCCGTATCGCCGCCGCCGCTGGTGATGCGCGCACTGTTCAAAGTGATGTTTCGCACGATCGGATTCGTCACGTTCAAATCGAACAATTGCAACGTCGCGTCGCTGTTCACCGTGAGGGCCTTGGCCGGATTTCCTAGAGTCAGCGATTCTGCAAAGGCCAAGATGCCCGCGTTGATCGTCACGTCGCCGAGATTCATGTTCCAATAGGGCACGCCCGCGCCGAGGCTTCGCGCACAGGCGATGCTGACCTGACCGGATCCGACTTTAGTGAGATTGTAGCCGTTGCCTTTGAGACCGGTGTCCGGCCCGGAACTCGACCGGACGCGAATGTCCCAGCGCCCGCCGTTCGGGCAGCCCAACGTCGTATCTCCAACCAGCGTCACGTCTGTCAAATTGTGCGCCACACCCGTGCCCGTCGTGGTGTCAATGATCGCCCCGATGCCCACGTCACCACTGCCCGAAACCGTCACCGGTTCGTGCGGGAAAATCTGGTCGTTCAAATCCAAGGTTGCCCCGCTGGCAATGGTCGTGCCGCCGTTGGTTGTGCCGAGGGCGTTGGCGTTCGACACCTTCAATGTGCCTTGTTGAATCAAAATGGCGCCGTCGTAAGTGGGACTGCTCGCGGACAGCGTCATGGTGCTGAGGCCAGATTTCACAAACGTGCCGTTCGGAGTTGTATCGGAAAGAACCGTCGTGAAGGCCCCGTCGAAGGTGTTGCTGGCGATGAAGGAGCCGCCGTTGATTTCAATTCCGGTGATCGCGTCGGCAGCTGTTTCGACGCGCGTGAGCGAACTCGTTCCGCTCTTTTTCAACAACGGCACCGTGATCGCGCCGCCGGTCCACACGTAAGCCAACGAATTGTTGCTCACAGAAATCGTCGTTGGCGTCGGGAACGCCGAGACGTTGATGTTCGGATTCGCCGCGCCGTCGAGGAACTCAATCGGGTAGCCGTCCGAATACGCCGCCGCTGACGAGGATTGTTTGTCGAGCCAATTGAGCGTTGAATTATCCCAGTTGTTGTCGGTTGCGCCGGTCCAGCGCAGCCCCGGAACGCCGGTGATGTTCAGGTCAATCGAGCTGTTGGCAGAGTTGTTCACGAGATTGGCGGTCATGCCGTTCGGCAAACTGCCCAGCGAGAATTGGAATCCGCCGCTGATCGCGCCGCTGTACTTCACCAAGGTGATCGTGCCGGTGTTCAATTGGAGGCCGTTGGCGATGTTGATCGTCACCGGGCCGGCGACAGACAGGCTCGTCACCCGCAGCAGCGGGGCGGTTGGGGTGGAGAAGCTGCCCAGATCAAAACTCATCGTTCCAAAGGAAACGCCGGAGAAATTAAGGCTCGCGGCTTGATACGTCGTGCCGGGGGAGGCCACGGTCACGCCGACTTCCGCGCCGTCGGCTACAATGATGTTAGCAGTATTGGTGCGGCCGGTGGTGTTGGCCAGTTTTCCGGCGAGCACGAGGGTGTTGCCGACGTAAGTATTGTCGCCGCTCAACGTAAGCGTGGCGAAGTTGCTTTTCACGAGGGCGCCCGGGCCGCTGAGGTTCTGGCCGATGGTGACGTCGGACACCGCGTCCACGGCCAGGCCACCGGCGTCGATCTGCGCCGTGGTCAGGCCGGCAAAGAAGTTGGCATTGCTGGCTCCAGCCGCCGTGTTGAGGATCGCGTTGTCAAAATAGACCGCCCCGAGACCGCTGGCGTTGTTCTTGCGAATCCAGCGAGTGGAGAGCGTGCCGTTCTTGATCGTGTAAGCGCCAGAACCAGCGCCCGACTCGCTGAAACTGACGATCGGGACGGAAACCAGACCGCCGGTCTGACTCACCGTGCCCGTGGCGCCGGTTGCATACGCGACGGCAAAGATGGCGCTGCCAGTCAAACTCACGGTGCCGTTGTTAATATCGAACCGCGCGCCCAGCGGATTCGCGCTGTCACCGACGCGCAGGTTGCCAGCGGATGCGGTGATGGCGAGCGCGCCGCCGTTGGTGACGATTGTTTGCGCGGCCGCGCCGGAAACGAGCGAGCCGATGCGATACCCGCCGCGGGTCGTGAGCGTGCCGCCATCAATGATGAGTTGGCCGTCGTTCAGGTTGACCGGCGGATTCGCGGTGGTCGCGACGCCGATGTTCATCGCATTCTTCAACCGCAGCGTGCCGCCGCCGTAGATGTTTTGATCACCGTTCACCTCGATCGTGTTGAGGTTGTTCAACACGAGTTCACTGCCGCTGGCGATATTCCACGTCTTGGCGCCGGTCGTGTCCCAAGCCAGTTCGAGGCCGAGGGTATTGACGCCGGCGGCATTGGTAAGGGCAACGGTGTTGGTGACGGAATTGCCACTCAGTGAGAAGCCGCCATTGTTGAAGGTAAGCGAGGGCACCACCAAACCGGCGATATCGTTCACGTTGGCCGGGCGCGTGCCGCCGGCAAAAATCAACGGGCTGCCGTTGGCGACGGCGACGCCGCTCCAGTTGTCCGCCGTGGACCAGTTGTCATCCGTGCCGCCGCCGTTCCAGACGCGGTCGGGCAGGGGCGCGTAGGTGGAAACAATCGAGAAATTGTCATAGAAGACGGCCCCGGAGGTATTAGCGGCCTGGTCGAAGATGATGATGCGCGCGGCGGCATCAAACCGGAAACCGTTGGTCAATCCGCTGTCCGTCGAGGTGTCATAAATCCAGGAGGCGCCAGCGTTGGTGGAAACCTGGATTCTGGAATTGTAGTTCGCGCCGGCTTCCGCGCCGGCGTCTGTAACGCGAATCAGGAAGTTGATGTTGGACTGCCCGCTGGCAACCCACGTGCCGCTCGCGGTGGTTGCCATCACGGCGTTCCAGTCCGTGCCGAACCCGGACGAATTGGCGTCGATTCGCTTTTGGACGGTATAGAAATCATCGCTGCCCGTGGCGCGGTAGAGCTGAAGGCCGAAATCCCACGCCCCGGTGTCACCTTCGACGGTGGCGAGGGCGAACGAGAATCGTGCCGTGCCGGAGGCGTTATTGCGCATCGTGATGGTAATGTCGTACGTGGCCTGGTTCGAGGGCGAGGCGTAGGGCGCACCCAGCGCCGGGCCGAAATCGAAGGCTGTTGAACCATTGGCTGACAGAACAAAACGCCCGATACCCGAATCCGTACCCACGCGCAGACGATTGCTGTTGATATCGTAGGAGGCGGCCAGCTTCGCCGTGGCCGTCTGATAGTAGCGCAGATTGGGCGCCGCGGTTCCGGTCAAGCGGGTAGTCGGCGGAGTGATGCCGGTATTCACGCCCGCGCCCAAGGCAAAGCCGGTACCGGAAGTCGTGACATTGTAATTGTCACTGATGATGGTGGTTTGTCCGAAGGCGGACATGCCAAGGAGCGTTGCCAGCAGCAGGCTGGGGGCGAGGAATCGGGGCGTACTCTTCATGGTTTCTGAGCTGGGGTTCAGGTTTCAGATTGGCCGGGCAAATTCATCAGGCAGGAACGATTCTTCCCACCGGACAAAAGTAAAGCCGGCTCGCTCTCCGTGGAATACCCGCAAATTAGGGTGTTGCATCTGCGCTGAACGCATTGGTGCGATTATTCCAGTCGCAGGCGGAAGAACGTGTTCGGTGTAATCGCCGGTGGAGAAGTGACTTCCAACCACTGCAACGAACCGTGCGGAGTGGTGATGCGGAGCGGCCCCGATAGCCCATTACTGAGGGCCAACCAGGCGTTCAAGTCGCTCGACCACTCAGGCTGGACGCTGACGCCCGGCTGAACCGTCCAAAAGAGGCGCGCTTTGCTGGGCGATTGGTGTGCGTCCAACTCTGCAAGACTCAGAATTGGTTTTCGACAAACAGTGCTGCCGCCGTTGTCAGCCGTCACAGTGAGCTGCAAATTGTCATAATGCGTCTGCCCCTCATGCGCCGCCACGTCGAAGATTAAGTAGCGCGCCGTGGTGGAATTCTCGAACCGGAACGAGCCGGTGTTGACGCTCGCACCATTCACGAAGATTTCGTAGGTGGAATTGAAATCGGCCGTGGTGGCGTTGTAATCCACGATGCGGATTTTGAGATTGATCGGCGCTCCGATGGCCAGGCCGCCCGCGACCTTGGTGTTAACATCAGCACCACCGCTGGCCGAAGCAGCATCAATCCGCTTGAACACGCCCAACGCGCCCGCGCTATCCGTGCCGATTTGGATGCCAAAATCGACGTTATTGACCGGGGCATCGCTCGCATCGGAAACGCTCAATGACATTCGCTGGGCGTAGCTCGTGCCGACGAGGTCAATTGTCATTTGGACGGAGAGCTCGTAGGTGCGCCCGGCGAGGTAGCTGCCAAAATTGCAGGCGGTGATGCTGTCGGCGCTGAACTCGAATCGGCAGTTGCCGTTGCGCGGGGCCGCCGTCAGGCGATTCCCTGCGATGCTGAAGTCGGAAGCGGTCCGGCCGCCGGTGGTGCCGAGCCGATAGCCGAACAACGAAGCAGCCGCGGCCCCCGTGAGCCGGCCAGCGGTGAGTTGGTAGTTGACGCCCGAGTTGGTGCCGAAACCGGTGCCGGGAGAATTTCCGCCGCTGACGTCGTAGGTATCAGCGATGACGCCGCCGATAAACGAGTTGCTGCCGCACGCGTATGTGGGCCCGACGTTGCCCAACACGACCTGATCGTACCAGGTCACCAACTGCGCTTCGAGATTAGAGACCACGCCGGAGTAACCCGGTTGGTTCACCAGGTTGGTAGCTTCGGCGTGGTCTTGTGGTATGAGGTAGAGCTCTCGTTGCGAACCGTCCGGGTCGCGCATGAATTTGTAGTTCCCGTTGCGAATCGCGAGTTGCGGGGAAGCGGGCGAAAGGCCCGCGACCGTGCCGTACTCCCAGAAGAGCGGCCCGTGGCGCTGCCGGCTGGCGCCGCGCCACACATCGCTCATGTCTTCGCCGGCGAACGGCGCGTTCGGCAACGCAATGCCAGCCAGCGAGCAATAGGTGGGCAACAGGTCGAGCGTGGAGATGGCGGTATTCGAGTTCACAACGCCGGCGGCGACGAGGCCCGGACACCGGACAAGGAACGTTTCGCGGAAACCGCCTTCGTAAAGATTACCCTTGCCGCCGCGCAAGCCGCCATTGCGTTTCAGGATGGTGTTCAGCGAATCATTCGGCGCGCCATTGTCCCCCACCACCACGATCACCGTATTGCTGCCGATGCCCAAGGCGTCCACCGCCGCCACCAACCGGCCGATTTGCCGGTCAAGATTGTGCAATTCCGTTAGAAAAGTTTTGGAATCCACGTCACTCGTGATGTGATCGAAATCGTTTTCCTGCCCGGGCGCGACGTTGTACGGCGAATGCGTGTCGTTGTAGGGAACGTGAACGTAAAAGGGCTTGCCGGCATTTACCGCATTGGTGATAAACGCCAAGGCGGCCGTCGTGTGATTACTCGCCGCCTGGTAGAAGTAGCAATACTGGTAGGTGCCGACGCTAGCGTCCTCGTTCTGTTGGGACAGGCTGTATTTGGTGCCGTTGTCATTGTAATAGAGCAGCCGGTTGCCGTTGCCCTCGAAGGCGACCAGTGATTCCTCAAAGCCGTAGCTCGACGGCGGCGGCGCGTTGTTGACATCGCGTCCGTTGCCCATGTGCCATTTACCGAACTGACCAGTTCGGTAGCCGGCGCGTTGGAAGAGCCGCGGTGCCGTCACAGTATCGGGCGGCACCCAATCCACCATGTTCCGCGCGGCGTTCTGGGTTTTGCTGTCGAGAAAACTGTAGATAGCGAACCGGCACGGCTCCATACCCGTCAACACTCCGGTGCGGGATGGGGAACAGATCGGCGCAGCGACATAGCCCTGCGTGAAGCGCATGCCCTGAGCGGCAAGCTGGTCAAGATTCGGGGTGATGACCTGCCCCTGCTTGTTGGTCACGGTGCTGCCGTAGCAGGAAAGGTCGCCCCAGCCCAAGTCGTCAATGAAGATAAAGAGGAAGTTCGGGCGCGGTGCCGCCTGCGTAGAAACCGCAACCACCAAGTGCAACAACAAGGCCGCAGCGATCTTTTTGAACAACCTCATAAATTTCGCTGCGACGCCCAACAACTCAGGCTACCTCCGCGTTCGCCGCCAAATCACCGCAGCCAGACTGCCCAGGCCGAAAAGGGCGGCCGAGGACGGTTCGGGCACCTGAATTAGCGTAACCGAAAAATTGTCATAGGTAACATTGCCCGTTCCCGTACCAGAGCCCGCTTGATCCCATATGAAATAGCGGCTGGCCGCATCCAAGCGCCAGCCGTTGACGAGCGAGGAATCGGTGCTCGTGTCGTAAAACCACGTGCCGCCGTTGTCCAAGGAAAGTTGGACTCTCGAATTGTAATTGGCGCCACTTTCAGCGCCCGCATCCGTAACACGCATCAAGAGGCTTATTTCGGTTCCATAGGTTACGCTGGGGATGCCTGAGATGGAGGCATTTTGATCCGCTCCGAGCCCCGAGGAGGCAAGATCAATCCGCTTTTGAAAGGTATAGGTGGTGTCGGTCGCGACGGCGCGCCAAAGTTGGAATCCGAAATCCCAAGTGGTGACATCACTCTCGACAGTTCCGAAGCCGAAGGAGTAGCGCGTGGTGGCGGCACCGCCGGCGTAAGTATTGGCCATGCTGATGCGGACATCGTAAATAAACGGATTGAGCGGCGTCGCGGCGGCGGTCCCCAGAGCCGAAGCAAAATCGAACGGCGTCGTTCCATCTTGTGACAGGCTGAAGCGTCCCGAGTTGGCGGCGCGTGCAACCTGGATTCTATTGCCGGTAAGCGTGTACGCCGTGGTGGCCTTGGACGTTCCACCTTGGGTGTACAGGTACCGGAGATCGGCCGCAGCGCTGCCGGTCAAACGGGTCGTGGGCGGGTTGATCCCGAAATTGACTCCGTCGTTCAGCAAAAAACCGCTTCCGGAGGTCGCCACGTTGTAGTCGTCCGAGACGACCAGCTGGCCGTTTGCTGCGAAAGCAGCCCAAGCGAAAACCACCGCGACGGTTGTGAGCTTTTTCATGAAAGATTCTGATTGCCGTTAAGATGCTTCGCGGACCTACGACTAGGTGGGTCAGCGAGTTGCAGCGTAATTTGAGGAATCGTTCGGTGGAATACCCTCAAATGAGGGTAGCCACGGGAGGGATCAAGGCTTGCCAGCCTTGAGGATCGCCTGGGTCCGGGAATGGACGTGCAGCTTGCTGTAGATGGTCTTGAGATAGCTGCGCACGGTGGCGCTGGTGAGGCCCAAGGCTTCCGCCACCTCCTTGTCGCTGTAACCGCGCGCCACATAGCTCAGCACCTCGGATTCGCGTTTGGAAAGAACTTCATCAGGTTTCGCCGTCGGCAACTGGTGCTGAAAAGACTGCACCACCTTGCGTGCGATGTACGCCGACATGGGCGCGCCGCCACTGTGGACGTCGTGAATGGCCTGCAGGATCTCGTCGGCACTGGCGCGTTTCAGCAGGTAGCCATTCGCGCCCATTTGCAGCGCGTGGAAAATGCGGTCGCTGTCATCATAGACCGTCAACATCACGACCTGGATAGCCGGCAATTGCCCGCGCAACTGCCGCAGGCATTCCACGCCGGACATGCCGGGCAGATTGATATCCATGAGCACCACCTGCGGGTTGCGCCGGGCAGCATCCTTCACCGCATCCTCACCCGAGGCGTAGCTGCCCACGCATTCGAGATCGGTGGATTCCCGCAGCAACGATTCGAGACTCGCGCGCCAGCGCGGATCATCCTCTACAATCGCGACTCGTAAGGGCATGGGCTAATTCGTCCCGAGTTTGCGCAGCGGCAAAACAAAATTCAATCGCACACCTTGGCCGGTTTCGCTGTCAATGCGCAGCGTGCCGCCGAGCCGCTCGATGCGGTCGTGCAAATTGGCGAGCCCATTGCGATTTTTCGCGCCCACTTCCGCGGGCAGACCCCGCCCGTTGTCGGCAATAACCAGGTGCAGATCGCCGTTGATGCACGCGAGCTGAAGCTGCACCTCGGAAGCCTGGGCATGCCGGACGATATTGTTGAACGATTCCTTCACGAGCAGGAAAAGCTGATGCCGCGTTTCTGCCGCCAACGGTTGCACCGGCAAGTCCGTAGGCAAATCGAGCCGCGTGCGCAGTTGGGTCGGGCGGAAGAATTCCCGCGTGAACTGCGCCACGTAATTGGCGAAATGATCCAGGGAATCATTCCGCGGGTTGAGCGCCCAGACGATGGCGTCCATGGCGGACACACTTTCCCGGGCCGTCTGCGAAATCTGCCGCAGATCCTGCGATACGGCTTGGGGATCCAGCTTGTGCCGGTTGCCCATGTCCGCCAGCAAGCCGATGGTCGTCAAGCTTGCCCCGAGTTCATCATGGATATCCTGCGCAATCCGCGCGCGTTCCCGGTCCACGGTATGCTGCCGGTGCAACAATTCGAGTCGCTGGCTGAGCCGGCGAACCGTTGCGCGGCGCACCAACCAGACCCCGCTGCCCGCCAGCAGCGCGGCCAGCGTGGCCAGAAACCAGTTGGTCTGCCAGAAGTAAGGGTGAATGGCGACGACCGCCGTGGCCACGTGCTGAGCCCAAACACCATCAGGACTGGAGGCCATCACGCGGAATTCGTGCGACCCTGCGGGAATGCCGGTGTAAGTGGCGGAACGAGCGGCACCGGCCTCCACCCACTCGGGATCAACACCCGCAAGCTGGTATCGGAACTGCACCCGCTCGGGCGCCGTGAGACAGGGCGCGGTAAAATGGAATTCCAAGCGGTGCGCACCGGGACGCAACTCCTGCAACTGGGCGGTAGTCGCCACTTGTCCGTTCAAGAGCGTTTTCTCCAGAATGACGACGGGCGCTTTGCCCACGGGCAGATCCGCCGGCTGAAAATGCACAGCGCCACTGGCGGTCGCCCACCACAACTCGCCGTTGGCCGTCCGCCAGCACCGCGGATCGGACCACGAGGCAAACGAGATGTCCGGCAAACCATCACTGCGTCCGTAAACCACCGGCGCCACGCGGGACTCCCGCCCATCCATGACCGCACTCAATTCTTTCAGGAAAATCCGGAAAAGCCGGTGCGGTGTGGCCGCCCAGAGCCAACCGCGACCGTCCAGCAATAACTGGCGGATGGAAGCGTCAGGCAATCCTTGCTCCACGGACACGCGATCCGTCCGCCCATCCTTGAAGCGCAGCAGGCCACTTGCACTAGTGCCGATCCAAACCGCTCCTTCCGCGACCACAAGCGCGCGGACAGCATCGCTGTGGCCGCTGGGCTTGCGCATCAATTCCCAGTGCGAATCCCGAAAACGCGAAATGCCCCCCTCCCAATCACCCGCCCAGATGGTGCCGTCCGCGGCTTCCGTCAGACAGCGCATCCAGCCGCTGGGCAAACCGGGATCGCCCGAAAAGTCCTTGAGCGAATTCCCTTCGAGACAATAAATGCCCGAGTTGTCCGTGACCATCCAAAGCCGGCCTTGCTGGTCGGACAGCAAATCCACGACGGGCTCCTTGGGTGGCTTTGGACCGAGCGGTTGGCGGGAGAACTTGCCATCCGCCCAACGCCAAACTCCACGCCGCAGCGTTGAGATCCAAACCGTGCCCTCCCGCGCCGGCGCCACGCTGAAAGCTTCGAAGCCGGGCCAGCCGTCGGTTTCACCAAGTTGATGCCACGCGTGGTTCTGCCACCAGCCCAGACTGCCCTCGGCGGCGAGGAGCCAGACGCGCCCAGCCGAATCCTGCGCCAGGCTTCGAACAAATTCATTGCGCAAGCCGCGATTCAAATTCTCCACAAAAAAATGCCGTTCCCGCACCCGGACCAGGCCGCCGCCACGGGTGCCCACCCAGAGATTGTCCTGACTATCCTCGAACAGGCAGGTGATACTGCTCGCCGTCGGCAGGACCGGGACAAACTTTTCGTTCACGTAACAAAACAAACCCTGGCCCACGGTCCCGATCCACAAACGATTTCGCCGATCCTCCCACATGCACTGCACCCGCGATTGGCCTTTCCAGGGAAACTCCACGACGGCTTGGGATTCGCCATTGGTGGTCGCGAAGCGCAAGCGCGCCTCCCGCGCAATCCACACGCCACCGGCACGCCGCGGCGCCACGACCATCGAGGCCGTCCCCGACACCGCCACATCGTGCCATTCGTCGCCGTGGTGGAGCTTGAGATTTCGCGCATTGACCAACCAGAGGTTACCCTCGAAATCGCGGACCCATTTCGAGACGCCGGTCGCGCCGCCGCCCTTCATGGCGGTGGTTTCGCCGGGACGAGCGAGCGGGATGCGGCCCATTCCGCCGTTGGCATTGATCCACAACATGGCATTCGTTCCCTCGGCGCGCAGGCATTCCACGCGAGGCTGCAATGTGGCTTCGTTGGTCAGCACTTCGCGAAACGTGCCGTTGGCATAATACATGAGCCCAATTTGATCCGGCGCGAACCACAGCCGCCCCTGCCCGTCCAACTCCAACGGCTCAATGCGGGTGCTGTAGCGTGGACCGGTCGGGGAGGTGAAGAAACTCTGGAAACGCACACCATCGAAACGCACGAGGCCCTGCATGGTGCCCAGCCAAAGGTAACCGTCCGGGGTTTCCCGAAGATCGAGGATTTCATTGGCCGGCAGGCCTTCGCCGGATTTCCAAACGGTCGTAATGAAATCCGAAGTGGCGGCACGTTCCTCGCCCGCATAATCCGAGGATTCAACCTCCAACGCCGAGGTAGGCTCGCCCGCGGCCGCCGTCAGCAAGCAGGCCAACCCAAGAAACATCCCGCGGCGCAGCAACCAACTGCCTGCGCCACGGGGTGCCGTTTGCAATCTCGCCACCACACCATCCACGATACCAAGATGCGGTCGCTCGTCAGTACCAATGAATAGCCGATCCCGGCCAGACCGCGACAGCCTCCCCAGCCTCACCACACCCGTTTCAACTCCCCGGCCAGGCGCTCGCCGGCCAAGGCCAGACGCCGTTCCGCGATTTCGCGCGCCTCCCGGATATACTCGAACGCCAGAGCGGGAATCTCCTCTTCCTGAATTTTCCCGGCCCGCAGGTCGTCCGCGTGCGCGTACTGCACCCGGGTTTCGGCATACGCAAAATCCACGGCGGCGCGAAAACTCTCCTGCACCCACGCTGGAATCGTGATGTGTTCATTGTATGCGGCCGAGGATTTCGCGTTCAACTTCGTCAATTCGTCGGCCAGCTCGGCGATCGGGCGATAGCCATTCGCGACACCGGGCAATTGATCCCAGAACGTGTGGAGATTGGTGCGGCGTTCCCCATCCTTTGCCCGCGGATCGAGCACGATGTAATCGCCGCCCAAGCCATCCCCACGCGGTTTTGCGCTGCTCACGAGACTCGCCGCATGCAGCGGTTGATGCAGATCGCCCAGGAGATGCATCACCCAGCTCAGCGCCACCGCGCGATCGTGCTGACTGGCATTGCGGTCGCGCAAAGTCACGAGGTTGTTCGACAAAACCATTTCCGCATCCGGCTTCGCGACAAAGAAATTCTTGATCAACGCCTCATTCGTTTCACCAGCGCCGAGGAAAGGATGTCCGAGCGCATGGGGATACAGATTATATTTCGTGATCGATTTCGGGCGCTCGGGCTGACCCGCTTTCGCTGGCCGAACCCAATCGGGCCAGATGGCAGCGGTTAAGAATACCCACTCGGCTTTGCTCACGCCCTTGGGCACGTCCGCCGCAAGAAATTCCCGGTAATGCGGATGGTGCTTCAATAAATCCGTGGCCGCGCGGCGTTCGGCAGCGCTCATCTGTCGCCACGCCAATTCGGCGACCGCGCGATGGCCGACGTGATTCCACGCGGCGGCCGGGATCGGAACGAAGGCCAGCGCCGCGAGGATGATCGAAAGAAAAATTCTCATGCTGGCTGGCCGGATAAATGATCGTGATTTGATTTTCACGGAAACTCAGATGCGCGTGGGCACGATTTTATTCTGAAAATTTTGGTGCGTTATTGTTTCTTCAGCCGGAAAAAGCGCAGCGCGTTGGTGGGAGAGATTGTCGTCAGGCTTTCTTCGCGAGCAATTTGCGTTGAAACATTCGCCCAACCCGCGGCCTGCAAAGCGTTGTTCGCCTGCAGCGAGTAGCCAACTTTGCCAGTGCGCCAGAACACCGTCAGCGCGTTACCACTCGGGCGAATTCCCAGCGGCGGCACGGCGGGAAAATCAAGCTCCGCCGGCGTCAAAGCGCGTTGATCGAACGCGACTCGATCCAGCCAGCCCGTGAACCAGTTCGCGCCGGATGCCGCCGCGCCAAGGGTAATCGTGGCGTCCGTGCGGAAGCCGATGCCATTGGTGTAAACCACCGTCGCCGCCAGCCCGCCGTCGATGTAGAACTTCATGGTCGCACCGCTGGTGTGGACAACCGCCACGTGATGCCATTGGCCGTCGTTGGGAATCGCGGCGCTGGTCGCAATGTCCTTTTGCTTGAAAGTAGTCGTGTGCAACGTGCGATCCGTGTTGATCGAAAAAGAAAAGCCCGGCCGGCGCTCGTATTGAAACATGATCGCGCGAGCACTCGGCGCATAATTCAGCGGCAATTTCAGCCACGCCTGCAAGGTGTAATCACCATTCAGCCCATTCGTCCCGATGACCTGGTTCGTATCTACAACCGTGAGCATTTTCGTTCCGTCAAAATACAACGAGAAGTCGTTCGTCTGGCCGGTCGGCGAATCATTGCTCCATGTCGGACCGCTCGCGCCGCGAGTGCCGCTGAGGCCCGCGATGGAATCCGTCACTTTAGTCCCGTTGCCTTGATCGCAGGCGAAAAAAAATCCGGTCGCGTGATTTGTGAAGTTATTGAAAACAAAATCGCTCACCAAACTGTAGTGATCAGAAGCTTCAAGCGCATAGGCAACGAACGCATTCGACGGTGTCAGGCCGGAGTTCTTGCCCTTCCAGAGATAATCAATCCGTGCGCGCAATCCATCCACGGGATCGGGCGGACAAGGCACGGTGCGACCGAGACTACCATCGCCGGCACTCAGCCAGATGTCCGCCCACTTCTGCTCGAGCAAATCGTAGATCGGCGTGTTCGGCGTGTCATTAAAATCACCGCCGAGAATGACCGGCAACGTTTCGTCCGCTAGCCAGGTGTTAAGATTTGTTCCGCACATCAGGCGTTCGGTGTTGTCGGCGTGGAAGTCCAGATGTGTCGTCCAAAACGATAGGAATTTTCCGTTCACGTCCACGATGGCTTTGAGCCAGCCGCGTTGCTCGTTGTCGCCGACGACCGGCAGCAGCCGATGATCGCGCAGCAACACGGGAAATTTCGACAGGATCGCGTTTCCAAATTCATCGTTGCCCGTGAGGCTGGTGATGTTGTTGCTGAATACAAAACTCATCCCGGTCTCCTGCGCGAGTTCGCCGATCACATCGCGCCCCGACGCGCGCGATGCCCAATTCCGCGGCACTTCGTTCAGGCACACGAGATCCACGTCCTGATCCACGATATAGTCGGCGATCCGCTGTGTGTTCGCTTTGCCGTCCGGACCGACCGCCGAGTGGATATTGTAGCTCATCACGCGAAACACGGAACTGGTGTTCGCATTGCTCAGCGGCGGATTCAGCTTCAGCGAGAACCGATCGTAAGTCACCGGCCCGGCATCGGGCGCGACGTCCCACATGATGTGCCGGCTTGCGCCGTTGAAACGAAAGCCGTTCACGAGATCAGGATCGGCGTCGCTGTCGTAAATCCACGAATTGCCATCGTTAAGCGAAACCTGCACGCGCGAATTGAATGTTGTCGTTTCCGCCCCAGCGTCGGTGATGCGAATGAGGAGCGAAATCTCGTTGCCGTAAGTGTTCCCGGTTAGCGTGGTAATCGGTTCGTTCAAATCGCTCGCGAGGCCCGACGATCCCGTGTCGAGGCGCTTGCCGATGGCGTAGAAATCATTCGCGCTGTTCGTGCGATA
>CAYWCK010000026.1:0-23795 GCA_964456685.1 uncultured Bifidobacteriaceae bacterium
GTAATGTCCAGCACCAGCACGTCCCATTCGCGCGCTTGAATCTTCTCCAAGACTTCCCGGCCGTTCGTGGCTTCGCCCTCGACGCGAATTTCGCCCTCGGTTTCGTCGAGAATCTGTTTCAAGCCGCTGCGCACAACGGCGTGATCATCGGCAATTAATACTTTTATCATTGTCCGTTCTCCTGCGGCATTTCCAGCGGTACGCTGACGCGCACCGTCGTGCCGCGTCCGGGCGTGCCTTGAATTTCACACTGCCCGCTCAAAGGTAGGATGCGCTCGCGCATCCCCATCAGGCCAAATGCGCCGGCTTTGCTCAATTCCGTCTCCGTTATGCCCCGACCATCGTCGGTAACTTGCAGCACGATTTGCCGGTTCTCCTCGCGAAGTTTCACGCGCACCGACTTGGCCTCGGCATGGCGTGCTACATTGGTGAGAGATTCCTGCAAGACGCGGAACAAGGCGGTGATCACCTCACGCGGTAAAGTATCGGCCATGGCGGATGCCGAGACTTGGGCTCGGATGCCCGTCCGTTGCTGGAATTCCTTCGTCTGCCATTCGATGGCGGCGACGAGGCCAAGATCATCGAGAATACCCGGGCGCAATTCTGCGGAAATCCGACGCACGCATTGAACCATGTCACCGAGCAGGCTCGTCATGAGCCGGACCTTCTCGGACAAGGCGGCGCGAGGGATTTCCGGCTGTGCCACCAGTTTCCTGTCCAGCCAAGCCAGGTCCATTTTGAAACCGGTGAGTAACTGACCCAGTTCATCATGAATTTCCCGTGCAATGCGTGTGCGTTCGGCTTCGCGCGCCGACTCGAGGTGGCCGGCGAGAGATCGCAACTCGGCTTGGGATTTTTTGAGACCGGCCTCGTAACGCTTGCGCGCCGTGACATCGCGAAACACCAGCACCGAGCCCGTAACGCCGCGAACTTCATCACGAACCATGGAAGCGGTCAATTCAATCGGGATTTCGCGGTTGGCCGAAGTAATGAGGACGGTCTCATGAACGAATTCGCCTCGAGCGGCAGCTCGCAGAATTCCTTGAACGCCGCTGCTGGCATCCGCTTTGAGGTTTACAACAGCCGCAAGCGGCTGGGCCAAAGCGCGGGAGGTGGACCAGCCGGTCAGCCGTTCGGCGGCTGGATTAAGGAATGTGACTGCGCCATCCTGGTTGGCAAGAACGATGGCATCTTCAGTGGATTTGATCGCAGCCGAAAAAGATTGCTCGATGCGCTTGAGGTGGGCCTCCCGGCCATGGCGGATGTAAGCCAGTTCAACCGTCGCCTTCAATTCCTCCGGACGAAACGGTTTCAAAAGGTAGCCAAACGACTCCGAGCGGCGCACCCGCTCCAAAGTGGCATCGTCCGCTCGACCAGTAAGGAAGATGACGGGGATGTCCTGCTTGGCGCGCAGAAGTTCAGCCACCTCGAAACCATCCATCTGGCCGTGGATTTCAATATCCATCAACGCCAGTGTGGGTCGGGTTGCAGCGGCGAGCCGAAGGGCTTCTTCGCCAGAGTCGGCGATACCCGCCACGCCGTAGCCTAAGCGCTCAAGGAACCCTTCAACGATCTCAGCAAAAGGTCGTTCGTCTTCAACAATGAGGATTCGGTCCAGTGACATCGGGCGCGCTAAAACCGGCACCAAACATCATACTATCGGCAGGACAAAGGCAAGGCTTTAGCGATTCCGGCCGGCCTCTACTCTTGCTGACGCAGGACTACAAACCAGGAGGTGAAGTTGGCAGCATTGCCGCCCATAACCAGAAGCTCGTCCTTCGGCAGAGATTGGGAGATTTTACCGACGCATTCGCCTTTGCCAAAAAGCTGCACTTCCACAACGTCCTTGCCAGCATTGCGGACCTTGATTTCGCAATCCTTGCTGAGGACGATCCGCGTGGTCTCTCCCTCGGTGACGCTGAACGGCTTACGATTAACTTCGAAGTAGTGATCCCATTTAAAGGGCAGCTTCTTAAGCTTCTTTTCCACCGCCGGATCAACCGCCTTGTGCTTGGGATCAGGCGATTTTGCATCCTTCGTTCCCCAAATCAACTGGGCTTCCAATTTCAACGGGCCGGCGACCGCGGGCAACGCCGCGGCGGCAAACAGACAAAAGGCGATGGCCAGAAGAAAAAAGCGATTGAGAAAAGGCCGATTGAACTTCATTTGCTAGTCAATTGTATCGTCGGACTCGTGGTTCGCAAAATCATTTTCTGCGGGGTAAGAAAGCCAGACGACGGTCATCTTTTCCGCCTGATCGCGATAAGTCATGGCGCCCGAGTCCACCAGATACGTTTCAATCTGGGGCGACGTCGGTGCGGGCCGGAAAGTGAAGAGAACTGCAATTAAGAGCGCAGCGAAACCTCCCGCCGGAATAAGCAATTTCCGCCACCAAGGAATGCCGACTGGCCGAACGGCCACCGGTTGCTCGGTCCGTTCGATGGTGCGTTGGATCTTTGACCAATAAAACTCACGTGATTCGGGAAGTTTGATTTCCACTTCGAACGCGGCCAGAGCGGCGCTGGTCTGACGCATTTCCTGCAGCAATGCGCGCGCGTCGGCGTCTTTGGCAACAACATTGTCGACCTCGCGCGCTTCCACGGCGGTTAACTCGCCGTCCAAATAAGCCTGCAACTTCAGTTGGAATTCTTCATTCATAGGCTCAAAATTCACTCCGTTTTCTTTAAATCCGCCAACAACGACGCCATCTTGCGTCGCGCATAAAACAGCCGCGACATTACCGTGCCGATGGAGCAGTTCATAGCCTTGGCGATTTCCTTGTACTCCATCTCTTCAAATTCACAGAGGACCAGCGCCGTGCGGTGCGTTTCCGAGAGCTGACTCAATGCTTTGTCGATCCGCTTCCGCAACTCACCACGCTCCAGCCCTTCCGTTGGATTGACCGTCACGACGGGCATTTGGCGTTCGACGCCACCGGATTCCTCGTCCATCTCCTCGATGGATTCCGCGCGCTGGCGTTTCTGGCGTCGCAACTGATCCAAGCAAAGGTTGATGACGATCCGCGTCATCCACGTAGCGAAGCTCGACTCACCTTGAAACTGCTTCAGTCGCTGCCAGGCTTTCACCCAAGCCTCTTGAGAAAGATCAACGGCGTCGTCCTCATTCCGCATCATGCTGTAGGCCCGCGCATAAATCTTGTCGCGATGCCGGGCAACCAGCTCCTCATAAGCCACTGTGTCGCCTTGCTGGGCGGCTCGCACCAACGTCTGATCGTCGGAGGCGGCTGAGGCTCGCTCAATCATGGGATTCGACGCTTTGGAAAACTACCGTATTCAACTGGTTAAAGTTTGCCCTTGGTGGACGGAAGCAGTCCGGCAATACGGGGATCCTTTTGACAGGCAAAATCAACGGCTTTGGCGAAGGATTTGAACAAGCCTTCCACAACATGGTGCGGCTCATCTCCGTAGAGCAATTCCAAATGAAGGTTGCACCGAGCCTCGTTCGTAAAGCCTTGGAAGAATTCCCGGGCCAAACCAAAACGAAACGCGCTCGACATGTCTTGTCGTCGCTCGGTCTTCGACAATTTTCGGTAGGAAAGTCCGTCCATGCCGCGCCAGACAAGATAAGGGCGACCGCTGAAATCGATCACGCAGCGTGTGAGGCATTCATCCATCGGGACGTAGGCCTCCCCCGTAAATGGATTCCGCGGGTGAAAGCCGCTGCCATAGCGACGGATGCCGCGCTTATCACCCAAGGCCTGCGCGACGCCCTGCCCCAAGGCTATCCCGCAGTCCTCAACGGTGTGGTGCGCGTCCACCGCCAAGTCGCCGCGACATCGAAGCTGCAAATCCATGACCGCATGCTTGGCAAAGAGCGTCAGCATGTGATCGAAAAACGGGATGCCCGTCGCGATGCGCGAATCACCCCGGCCGTCCAGGTTGAGCCGGAGCGCGATGCGCGTTTCTTTGGTTACGCGCTGGATGGTGGCCTTGCGAACAATCATGGCGCGAAAGTGTTAACAGAGTTAGTCGCCAAAAACAAAGCCCAAACGGAATATGATCGTCATTCGCGATAGGGAACTCGCTGCGCAAAAGCTTTCAGCATCCGCTCGGCGCGTTCGCCCAAAGCGACCTGGCCAGCAGAACGCGCCAGCGACTGCGCCTGGAGGGCACTCGCGGTTGCTTCCTCGAACCGACCGGCTTCCGCCTGCGCGGCAGCAAGCGACAGGAGCGCGCCTGGATGCCCTTGCTGGGTGAGTTCGGCGGCACGTTTGGCGAGAGCGAGTGCTTCGGAGGCACTTCTAAAACCAGCCTCCGGACAAGTAGCCAGCAGCCACGCGAGCTCGCTGATGACTTCGATCTGATCGGTGGAAACCTGCAACGCTTCGCGATAGCTGACCGTGGCTTGACTCCATTGCTTTTGGCGCACGAGTGCCATCCCGAGGCGCAATAGGATTTTGGGATTGTGCGGCTGCAATTCCAATGCGCGGCGGAAGGAGCGTTCAGCATCCGCAGGCCGGTTTTGGTCGAGCCAGGCCAGACCGAGATTGAAATGGGCCTCCGGATTCTTTGGATCAAGTCGGGCCGCCTCGGCAAAGTGCTTGAGCCCCAATTCGGCATTTCCGAGGCGCATCAAGGCAACTCCCAAGTTCGCATGCGCCTGGGCGTAATCCGGTTTAAGTTTCACCGCCAGCACGAGATTTGTGATCGCTGCCGGAATTTCCGCCTGATTGATCAGAACGGTGGCGAGATTGAACAGCGTTTCCGCATCGTCCGGCTCCAACCGCACAGCTTCGACAAAACTCAGTTTGGCCTCATCAAATCTTCCGAGCCGCAACAAACTCGCGCCCAGATTGCTGTGCGCACGCGTGAACCCGGGCTTGAATCGGATCGCGGCGCGGAAGCTTTCAATCGCTTCCTCCAGCCGCCCCAGCTTCATGAGCGCCGTGCCCATGTTGTAATACGCGTCGGGGTCGTGTGGCCCGATCCGGAGCGCTTCAAGAAACAGTGGCATGGCTTCATCGCTTTTACCGGCATCATCCAGTGCACTGCCGAGGTTCGAGAGGGCGACGTAATTGTCCTGGGTTACGGCGAGCGAATGACGGAAGAGAACTTCGCTGTTCCTCCAGTAACGCAGTTGATCCAAGGTCCGGCTTGCGTAGGCCACGACGATCAAGAGTCCTGCTAGAACCTGCATCCGCCCCGACACACCAAAGCGGGCAAGAATTTCACCTCCGCTCCAAACAACTGCGAGCAGGACGCCCAGCAATGGAAGATAAGTGAACCGGTCGGCCATGGCCTGATCACCCCAGCGCACCAAGCCAATGACCGGCACAAGCAGCCCGAGATACCAGAGCCAGCCAAACCATAGAAGCGGTCGCTTACGTCCGAGCCACAGCACCACCGCCACTATTAGTGTCAATGCCACCGCTGACATGATCACCTGCTCTGCCGGCCATTGTTTGGGCATGGGGTATGGGATGGCCAGCGTCGCCGGCCAGACCGCTTTAGCGAGGTAGGTCGCATAGCCAATAATTGCCGTGCTTACTCTGGCGCCAACGGAATGTTCGGTCATGGCAACCACGGCTCCAGAATGTTGGTGCGTCACCAGCGTGATGGCACAACCCAGCAAGGTCAGGAGAAAAAAAGGAAACTTTTCGAAGACCAAAGCAGCTGCCTGACGAACGGCCAACGCGCGATGGGTTAACTCAATTCTTCGCATCGGCCAAAAATCCAAAAGCAGCAGCACACACGGCAGAGTGACGGCGATGGGTTTGGCCATGATCGCGAGCAAGCAGCCAAAAACCGCAAACCAAAAATGGTGGTTAGTCCACACGGCAGGTATGCGGGCGGCGGGGGCACTTCTCGCCCGAACTGCTGCGACCGCGCGACCGTAGGTCCAAAGCACCAGCAGTGAGAAAAAGGCGCTCAAGAGCCCCTTGCGTTCCGAGATCCAGACGACGGGTTCGACCCGCAGCGGGTGGACGGCAAATAGCGCGGCCACACAAAGGCTTCGCCAGAATTTTCCGGTCCACGAACGCAACAGCAGGAAAACCAGAACGACGTTCGCAGTGTGCAACAATAGGTTTGTGAGATGCGGCCCGAGCGGACGTTTGCCAAACAGATCAGCGTCGAGCATGAACGACAGCCATGTGACTGGGTAACGGCTGGCCAAAGTCTCGGTCTGAAAGGCCCAAGCGATGTTCGCTTTTGTCAGTCCACCTAAAACATGAGGATTGTTTGCGAAGTATTCCGGATCGTCGTAGTTGATAAAGTCGAATCCCAACGCTGGCGAAAAGCAGAGAAACGCCAATATCGCGAGGCCGAGTGCGCCGATCCAGACCGGCGGCTGAGCGTGTAGGCTATCCGTCGCGGACTGCTCCGGTTGAGATTCGTTCATGGCGACACCGAGGTGCGCCGGCGGATCTCGTCAATTCGCCTCTGCAAGTCCTCGGGGTGCGGCGAGCCCTTTTTGGCCAACTCGAAGAACCCGATAGCGCGGTCGTAATTTCCGGCAGATTCCTCCAAGGCGGCGAGATGTACACTGATCTGTTCGAACAGCACCAAGTCCGGATCCTTTTTCCCGATTTCCGTCTTGGTCCAGGCTGCCAAAGCGAGTTCCCAAAGATTGCGTGCGCGATCAGGCTCCTTCTTGGCTTCGGCGTACAGGCGGCCTAATTCGAAGAGGATTTCGTAGCTATTGGGATTGTTCCGCAGTCCTTCGCGCAAGAACTGCTCCGCTTCCGCAACTTTGCCCAAGCGGGAGCGCAACCAATACGCAGCAACCGTGTAAGTTTCCAAGCGTTGCGGATCCAATTCTGCCGCGATGCGAAGCCAGGGCAGAATTTCGCCTTCTTTGCCAGATTCTAGGTGGGTGTGTTGCGTGATGAGGAATTTGCGTCCGAACCTCTCGATCCAATCGCGCGGCTCTTGCAGGAAGGCCATCTCGCGTTCGTGCTCTTCATCGTGGCCATGCTGGCAAGAATCATTGTGCACATGGCCCTGCTCCGCCGCTTCGTGCTCATCATGATCATCCCCGGCCATGGCGCTGGTTTTCATGTTCTTTCGCGCCTGATCAAAAATCGAAGGATAATAGCCGCTGTGCAGAAGGACGTCCGCCTGGGTGTAAAAGTGATTTGCGAAAAGCCTGCGGCCCTCACCCAAGAATACTTTGAGCAAGTTATCGGATTGCGCACGCCCACCCCAATTGGCGGTGCGTGGTTGCAGCCAAGTCGCCAAAGTGAAGCAGAAGACTGCTATGGCGAGGAGCACCAATTTGGAGGATACCGTTCTCACACGGAAAGCATTTGCCGACGGAACCGTAGCCACGTGGCGTAAAGAAACATTCCCGCGTACGCGGCGCCATACAGGCTGGCGACCAGACAGTCAGTCCAAGGGGCAATGTTTTGCTCGTTGACCAGAAAGTCCGGTAAATAGAACCATTCCAGGTGCGGAATCAGGAAGTAGATCACCGATAAAATGGTGTTGATGGGCTCAGGTTGGTCCAGCGCGACGCGGTGAAGATGACGGCCAATGCCAAGAATGCCGACGATTACGATAAAACAAATTGTGGAGTTTGATGAAGGTGCGGCAAACACCACCGAACCTAACAGGACCATTGCGACCAAGACGCCCAGCAGAATCCAGTGCATCCACATCGCCTTGAGCGTTGGTCCCGCGTGCCACACATGCTCGCGGGAGGCGCTTACCAGTGTGAAAAACAAATAGAAGACGAACAGCGCAATGCCACACGCCAACCAGCAGCCAAGAAACTTACCCGCAACAACCTGTCCGCGAGTGACAGGTTTTGCCAGGAGTGGAAACATGGTCCGGTTTTCACGTTCCGCGGGGATTTGCCGCGCCGCCGTCGTAATTGCGATGACGATGGAAGAAACCCAAATGAGCAGGAGGCAAACATCTTTGAGATATCTGGCAATTTTGGAGAGTCCAAAAATGTCTGCGGATCCCAGGACGACGGTAATCAGCGCCGTAAGCACGAATAGAACATAAAAGTCCTTTCGGCGCTGCAGTTCCTTGATGACTAGTCCGGCAATGGCGAGGACGGGGTTCATGAAACCGACTCTCCTTGGTAGCCTACGATGTTAAGAAAGATCTTTTCCAAATCGCAGTTGTGGGTGGCAACGAGTTCGGCCACGCGCCCCTCGACCTTGAGTTCACCTTGATTCACAATCGCAACCCGGTCACAAACGGTTTCAACTTCACCAAGTTCGTGCGACGAAAACAGGATCGTCTTGCCCTCGTTCTTCAAGCGTTGAATGATTTGACGCACCTTCATACGGCCCAGCGGATCGAGACCACTGGTGGGTTCGTCCAAGATCAAAAGGTCCGGGTTGTTGATTAGCGCCTGCGCGAGGCCAACGCGTTGTTGCATTCCTTTGGAATAAGTCTTGATCGGGCGCGTCGCAGCTTCGGTGAGTTCAACCAGCTTGAGCAGCGATGCGATGCGGCGATCAGCCTCCGCCCGCTCGATGCGAAAGATCTTGGCATAAAAGCGTAGGATTTCTTCTGCCGTAAGGAATTTGTAATAGTAGGTCAGTTCCGGGAGATAACCAATTCGCTGGCGGGCAATCGGTTCGCGCACATTCACACCAAAAAGGTACGCGTCACCCGCGGTGGCTTCCACGAATCCAAGCAAGACGTTCATGGTGGTGGTCTTGCCGGCGCCGTTCGGCCCCAGGAATCCGAAGACTTCGCCCGCCGTCACACGCAGGTTCAGTTTCTTGACGGCTACCTTGACCGGTTGACGGGCACTCCGCGCCGGGAATTCAACGCGGAGGTTCTTAAGTTCGACGACGTTTTCCATTTGATACTAGCGCGTGTTGCCGCGGGAGTATAGTTTTGCACTGGCTCAACACAATCAGTTTCAGCCCCTTGCAGTTCGGATCCAATTATGCAAAAAGGCCTGGGATTGCTCCCAGGCCTTGCTTAATCAAAGCGCTAAATTACGGAAGGACGTGCGTCGCGCTGACCTTTTGGCAGGTCGGCCGAGCCGCAACGGTCGTGAGGGTGTAGCTGTTTGCGAAGGCGGTGCCACCCGAGGGGCAGACCACTGAGTTCTTCAGGTACGGGGTCACGTCGGCTTCCGCCACAGTGGCCGTCGGATCCTTCTTCTGTTCCAGCGCCCATTGCTGCACCGCGCCGTCAATCTGGCGCAGGTTGTTGATACAAGCATTCTGTTGGGACGTGGTGCGCGCGCGCACGAAGTTGGGGATCGCGATCGCTGCGAGCAAGCCAATGATGGCCACGACGATCATGATTTCCACCAGCGTGAAGCCCGCGTTACGGGAGTTACGGATTTTCATACTTTTGCTGCCTTTCTTTCTCGGACGGCGTGAACCCGGGGCAGGCGGATTATTATTAGTACGACTTCGGTTCACGAATTGCCTGCCGCCACCGTGCGAATTGAATTAGCAGTTCGGATACCAACCACAGGATTGATTCTGAATCCGGAGATAAAAGCAAAACAAGCTTGGGTGGTAGCCCAAGCTTGTGTGCGGAGACAAAGAATGGTTATGGCAACTTGTGCGTGGCGGACACCTTTTTGCAGGTCGGCGGAGTAGCCACATCGGAGACAGTGTAACTATTGGCGAAAGTAGTGCCACCGGAAGGACAAAGCACCGAGTTCTTCAAATATGGCGTCACGTCGGATTCACCGACGGTAGCGGAAGTGTCCTTTTTTTGTTCCAAGGCCCATTCCTGGATTGCCCCATCGATCTGGCGCAGATTGTTGATGCACGCATTCTGTTGAGAAGTGGTCCGCGCTCGGACAAAGTTCGGGATGGCGATCGCAGCGAGAAGGCCGATGATGGCCACTACGATCATGATTTCGACGAGGGTGAAGCCTGCGTTACGGGCATTGCGAAGTTTCATATGACTCCATGTTCTTGCGGCGTGAACAGCACGACAGGCTGGTTATAATGATTACGATTACTGCTCACTGATTGCCTGTCGTAACCGCAGATCTACATAAGCAAAGCAGATACCAAAAGCTCGTAACATTACCGCAAGAATGAAAAGAGGCCTGGGATTGCTCCCAGGCCTTGCTTAATCAAAGCGCTAAATTACGGAAGGACGTGCGTCGCGCTGACCTTTTGGCAGGTCGGCCGAGCCGCAACGGTCGAAACCGTGTAGCTGTCCGCGAAGGTCGTGCCGCCCGAGGGGCAGATGACTGAGTTCTTCAGATACGGAGTCACGTCGGCTTCAGCCACGGTGGCCGTCGGATCCTTCTTCTGCTCCAGCGCCCATTGCTGCACCGCGCCGTCAATCTGGCGCAGGTTGTTGATGCACGCATTTTGTTGGGACGTGGTGCGCGCGCGCACGAAGTTGGGGATCGCGATCGCTGCCAGCAAGCCAATGATGGCGACGACGATCATGATTTCCACCAGCGTGAAGCCCGCGTTACGGGAGTTACGGATTTTCATACTTTTGCTGCCTTTCTTTCTTCAGCGGCGTGAACAACACGACAGGCGGGTTTCAATAAGAATTACGGCTTCGTTCACTTATTGCCGGTCGCAACCGCGGTAAGCACCTTAGCAATCATGGTGCCAGCAAGCCGACAAGGTGCGGTTGGGAAAGACCGCAAAAAGCAAAAACGGCTTGGGTGTATTCCCAAGCCGTTGCAAGAGCTTGTAATCAGGTCACGGTGGAAGTTTGTGCGTCCCCGATTGCTTCTGACACGTCGGCTGCGAACTGACCGTCGTAAGCGTATAGCTGTCCGCGAAGGTCGTGCCGCCGGAGGGACAGACAACCGAGTTCTTCAGATATGGCGTTACGTCACCCTCAGCAACCGTTGCAGTAGTGTCCTTCTTTTGCTCCAAGGCCCACTGCTGAACGGCGCCGTCGATTTGGCGCAAGTTGTTGATGCAAGCGTTCATTTGCGCTGTTGTGCGAGCCCGGACAAAGTTGGGAATCGCGATCGCAGCAAGCAGGCCGATGATGGCTACGACGATCATGATCTCAACGAGTGTAAAGGCTGCTCGTTTTGATGTTGGTATCTTCATTATTTACCTTTTCGTTGTGTTTGGACGCGGCGCGAACCCTGACAACAGGCAGGGATTATTATTACGGTTTGGGCTCACATATCGCCAGTTGCCAGCCGCACCTCAAACCTAGCACTAGTTAACAATGCAAAAAAGCCCAAGTTTCGCGGAGTTAGACCGGTGGTTGACCCGACATTTGTCCGGAACGGCACTCAGTCATCCTCGCAGCACCCGCCGAAAGCATTGAGGTTGTCTCATCTCTATCAACGCGGCGTCCCGTTCGTGGACAAGTTGCTCAGTGCTTTCGTCAGATTACCCCCGCAATTGGATGATCGATTAAGCAAACGGCTTGTCGCGGATGCCCCGCGCTTCTAGTTTTTTGCAAAATGCAAATTGATCGGAAAGCAAAGATCTTTGTAGCCGGACACCGCGGCCTGGTCGGTAGTGCGATTTGGCGAGAGCTGCAACGCCAAGGGTTTGAACACTTGCTTGGCCGCACCCGGAAAGAATTGGACTTGATGGATGCCGCCTCGGTCCAAGACTTTTTCAGGGCGGAGCTGCCGGATTATATCTATATCGCAGCAGCGCGCGTTGGAGGCATTCAGGCAAACCACACGCGCCCGGCAAATTTCCTCTATGAAAATCTGCAATTGCAGAACAACCTGATTCACGCCGCCCATGAGTTCGGGGTCAAAAAGCTCCTATTCTTAGGTAGTTCTTGTATTTATCCCAAGCTGGCCCCGCAACCGCTGAAAGAGGAGCATCTACTAACCGGCTCACTCGAACCCACGAACGAGTGGTATGCCATCGCCAAAATTGCGGGAATTAAGCTTTGTCAGGCTTACCGCCGGCAGCATGGGGCGGATTTCATCAGCGCCATGCCGACCAATATGTATGGTCCGAACGACAATCATGATTTGGAGGCTGGCCATGTCCTGCCCGCATTGCTAAGAAAATTTCATGAGGCCAAAATCCAGTCGACGCCAACTGTCACATGCTGGGGCACGGGTGCCCCATTGCGTGAATTCCTGTATTCGGACGACCTCGCCTCGGCATGCGTATTCTTGATGGACCATTACAGCGAGGAGCAATTCATCAATGTCGGTAGCAGCATGGAGATTTCTATTCGTGACTTGGCAGAGCTCATCAAGCGAATCGTCGGCTTTAGCGGGGAAATTCTCTGGGATGCAGCCAAGCCCGATGGGACTCCTCGAAAACTCATGGACAGTTCGCGAGTAATGGCTTTGGGCTGGAAGCCCACAGTTGATTTGGCAACTGGTATACAGCGAACGTACGAGAGTTTTCTCGATCGCTACAGCAAATCCAGGCGATCCGATCGGGCTTAGCCCATCGTGTTTAGGGGCAGTCCATGTCTGAACCATCGGCAACTTATCGCGGCGGCGAGTCTGGGAGGTGGTTCACCCCTGGGCGTTTCTCGCTTTTGCTCCTGGCGTTGATCTGCGCCAGCTATCCGGAAGTCGTCACCGGAAGCGCGACGTTTTTCCATCGGGACTTCGCTTTGTTTGGCTATCCATTCGCCGCCTACCACCGTGAACACTTCTGGCGAGGTGAGTTACCTCTCTGGTCGCCACTAAATTATTGTGGCCTGCCATACCTGGGCCAATGGAACACGCTGACCCTGTACCCGCTGTCAATAATCTACCTGCTTTTTCCACTTTCGTGGTCGCTTGGAGTGTTTTGCCTTTTCCATCTTTTCTTGGCCGGCTTCGGAATGCGGATATTAGCATATCAGTGGACGCGATCGGAATTCGCCGCCGCACTCGCAGGGCTTGTTTATCCATTCAGTGCACTGATGCTCAATTCGCTGATGTGGCCAAACAATTGTGCCGCGATGGGGCTACTGCCTTGGGTTATCTGGTCCGCGGAGCGCGCGTGGACTCAGGGGGGGCGGGCAGTCCTCTTCGCCGTGTTGGCCGGCACCATGCAGATGCTCAGTGGCGCGCCAGAGGTCATTCTGTTCACGTGGTTGTTGGTCACAGCTTTGTGGTTAAATGCGACTTGTCGTTCGATTCCGAAGCTGGGTGAACGTTCAAACCCACTCGATCACGGCGCCGCCGATGCGGCCTTGAATGCAAATCCTGCCGCGCCTGACGCACGGCAGCAGATCGCTTGGCGGCTAATCGCAATCATTGCACTAATTGCCGGTTTATCTGCTTTCCAACTCCTGCCCTTTTTTGATCTGCTTCACCACTCTCAACGTGCCAGCGGTGTCAGCGAGCCCGATTCCGCCATGCCAAGGTGGGGAATTGCGAACCTGTTTGTCCCGCTGTTTCGAATGGTGACGACTCCGTCAGGAGTCTATTGTCAGCCTTGGCAATACTGGATTCCTTCGTACTACCTCGGCATTGGCGTCGCCGGCATGGTAATGCTTTGCGCAATTGCCAGCCGCCCGTTCAATCGTCGCCTGCTCATATTGTTCTGCTTTTTCGTGCTCGGCTTGGTCCTGGCTCTTGGTGACGCTGGCGGACTTTACGCTCTGTTCTGCAAAATTTTTCCACCGCTGAGAGTGATGCGCTTTCCGATAAAATTCATCCTCCTACCGGCAATTGTGGCGCCGTTGATTGCGGCGGTCTGTGTCGCGGATTTCGAGAAGACCGCTACCAACCGCTCAAGCGAATGGCGGCGACGGATCGGCCTGACATGGGCCGTCTGTGTAGTCCTTGTTGCCGGAATAATTTTGATCGCGTGCACACGGCCAATGGAACGCATTTCCGCCGCGACCGCGGTTGTGAGCGGGCTCAGCCGGATCGGATGGCTCACCCTGATTCTCGCATTTCTCGTTTGGGCAAATCGGACCGCCGTCGTACGACGCAAGACCTTACTACAATTGGCGATCTTGCTCTGGCTATGGCTGGACGTGATGACGATGGGCCCGCGCCCCAATCCAACCGTTTCACGCTGGGTTTACGAACCTCAGCTGCTCCAACGGCATGGCCAACTTACACCCTTCCCGAAGCCTGGTGATGCACGCGTGATGCTGAGCGTCGAAGCTGAACTCCGACTGAACAACACGACTCTTTCCAACGCTTCTGATCAAGTTGTTTTCAGCCGACTTGGTTTGCAAGGTAATGCCAACCTCATTGACCAAGTCCCGGTTGTAGGCGGTCTGTATTCGCTTTATCTCGGAGGGATCAGCGAAGTTCTGGATGTCGTCTATTCTCCCAGCAATTCACCGATGGGATTGATTGATTTCCTTGGCGTGTCACATATCAACACGCCGGGCCGGATCACAGACAGAACATATCGCCCCTCACATCTGCCTTGGGTGACTGCCGGGCAAATACCCGTTTTCACCAATTCGGCGGCCACGCTCGACGCCATGGGGCGACCTGAGTTCGATCCGCGGCAGATTGTTTTTCTCCCTCCGGAAGCGAAGGAGATGATTGCAGTAAAAAATCATTCCACTCCCGAATTAATGCTCCGCGAATTCGCCAACCAGCGAGTGAGATTGGACTTCGTTTCGCACGAACCGGCCCTTGTGGTAATCGCTCAGGCATACCATCACAACTGGCACGCCTCCATTGATGGAAAGCCTACACCGTTGCTGCGGGCGAATCATGCCTTTCAGGCGGTGGACGTGCCGGCAGGTCGTCACGCGGTGTCGTTGGTTTATCGTGACCGCGCGTTTCAAGTGGGAGTCGGCATTTCCCTTGGAACGCTGGGGATATGCGTGGCGCTCGCGCTTCGATGTAGTTGGCGAAACAAGCCCTGCCCTACCCGGCCATCTTGATCTCACCACGGCGATGTTTGCGTAACAGCTCAACATCCGCATCCACCATCAATCTTGCGAGATCAGCAAATCGCGTTTTTGGCTGCCAACCGAGTTTAGTCTTCGCCTTGCTGGCGTCGCCGATCAACAGGTCCACCTCGGCGGGCCGGTAATACCGCGGGTCGATTTCCACGTGCTTCTGCCAATCCAGTCCGGCGTGAGCAAACGCAAACTCCAAGAACTCCCGCACCGAATGCGTCTCGCCAGTGGCAATAACATAATCATCGGGCTGCTCTTGCTGCAGCATCAGCCACATGGCTTCGACGTATTCCTTGGCGTAGCCCCAGTCCCGCTTGGCATCGAGGTTGCCGAGGTAAAGCTTCTGCTGCATGCCGGCTTGGATGTGCGCTACCGCACGCGTGATCTTGCGCGTGACAAACGTCTCCCCACGACGCGGCGATTCGTGGTTGAACAGAATCCCATTGCTCGCATGCAGGCCGTAGGACTCGCGATAATTGACCGTGATCCAATAGGCAAAAACCTTCGCGCAACCGTACGGACTTCGGGGATAAAACGGAGTGGTCTCGCGTTGAGGAACATCTTGCACCTTGCCGTACATCTCGCTCGAGGATGCCTGGTAGAAGCGCGGTTTGATGCCCGTTTCGCGAATCGCCTCCAACAGCCGCACGGCCCCGGTGGCGGTAATGTCGGAAGTGTATTCCGGACTGTCGAAACTAACGCGCACGTGGCTTTGGGCAGCGAGATTGTAAACTTCCTCCGGCTGCACTTTCGCAATCAAACGCGCCAACGCGCTCGCATCACTTAAATCGCCGTAGTGAAGGTTCAAACGCGCTCGACCGGAATGCGGGTCTTCGTAAATGGGCTCCAGTCGCCCCGTGTTGAATGTGCTGGCGCGCCGGATGATGCCGTGCACTTCGTACCCCTTGCCGAGCAAGAATTCCGCGAGGTACGAGCCGTCCTGCCCTGTAATTCCGGTAATGAGCGCACGTTTAGCCATAGAATTTCCCGCCCAGCATCAACATGGCGGGCGTCATGGCAAGCATGGATTATCTTCACCAAAGAACTCGTGACAGAAGTAGAAACTTGGTGGAGTTGTCCCCGTGCTTGGACAGCTGCCTCGGCTCATTGGAGTCGCGCGCGGTAGAAGCGACGAAGCTGCGTTGACAAGGTGGCATCGGTGTAATTAACCGAGCCTGTGGTATTGGTAACGGAACCTAGTTGCGTCCAATTGATAAAATTGGTGCTGCCTTCCACGGCGATTCTACCGGTGCGCCCACTGATCGTTAGTTGGAATTGTCCCGGCCCCGTTTGGGCTATGCCCGAAATTTGGATTTGCTTGCAGACGCCGGCAGCTCCGGCCGCCGCCACGGCTTGAATTTCTGCGGTCGTGAGCGGGCGGTTAAAGAGTTGAACCTCGTCCAAAGTCCCCGCGTAGTAACCCAATTCCCCACTCAGGTCGGCGCTGGGGTGAGGCGTCAGCGGGCTAGCCAGCCCGGTGCGCTTCCAGACGCCATCTAGGTAAAGCAACGGCACTTTGTTGGAGCAAATCACCGCGATATGGGTCCAACTCGCCAGCGGCGTATCGAACACCAACAGCGCCGGGAGAAAGGTGTTGCCATACTCGAAAACGGAAACGCCGTTGGTGCCCACGGACACCCCCCAGCCGGAGTGGCCAGTGCCGTAGCTCGTGCGCCCGTGCGTGGGATGGATTGCATACCGTTGGCCGGTAAAGCCGTCGTCGCCGCTCGTGCGTTCCGTGGTTGAAGTGCGCGCTGCGGTCGGACGGGCCCAGAAGACGATCGAGAAATTGTTGAAAGTGCTGCCGAAATTATCACCCACAGCGATCTCGTCGTTGCTGCCATCAAACGAAAATCCAAAATTCACCACCCCGGCCGCGAAGCCGGCGCCGTTCAGCAACGCCCCATGGTTAGTCCCCTGAATGTCTGCCGCGCTCCCATCTCCCGGCCACCAATCAACAAGGCCCGCCGGCCCTGGCACGCAGGTCAATTGGCTGATCGTCACCGGAACGCCAATTACGACTCCTTGACTGAGATTCAAATATGTTCCGCTACCGCTGGTCTCTCGTTTGACGGCGCGCACCATGTAATAACTCATCCCCAGCGGCGCTTGCGTGTCTGTATAGCTCGTGTTGGCCACCAAATTTGAAGTGAGGCGCGCGAACGGACCTGTAGCCGTGCTGCCGCGATAGACGTAATAGCCGAGCACCGCGTCGGGCGAGGCCGCCCAACTCAGCGCCGCATATCCGGGCAGGGAATTGGCCAATTGTGAAGGCGGCCGAACGTAATGGAGACGCAAGGACGGATCCCCCATCAGCGCAATGTGCACTCCACGTGCGGAGTTGTTCAATTTGGTCCGGTAAAGCGCGTTGCTGCCGTTGTTTTGCGTCAGCCGGGTGCTGTAACCAATCGGAAGCCCCAGAGACATGTGATGAAGATACCAATGGGGATAACCACCCCACGCACTCGCCAAGGTATAAGTGGTGGTCGCCAGCGGAGCGCGCAGGAAATTGTCCTGGGAATCCCAGTCCCCAAAGTAACTCCCAAACAAAAGCATGAAGGTAGCCCGCGTATCCGTGGCCGCGAAGTCGCTGGTGAAGCCAACGCCGTCCGCCTTGACAAAAGATCCGCCGCCGCAACCGTACGCCCAAAGATAGTCCTGCGTTGCCAGCTTCGGGAAGAACTCGCCGGCTACAATTTCTTCCGTCACGTTCGAACCCAGCATGGCCGCAAAGCTGCGCCAGCCGCAGGCCGCCGGCGCCTCGCCACTGAGATCGCCAAAATTGTCGCGCAACAATCCGCGCCGCGAGAGCGACAAATTGCCCATGCGGAAGTTGTGGTTTTTGTTCAAGTATTGGCGGAGCAGATTGAGTTCTGATTTGGGGGCAAACGCCGGCAGATCCGACAGATCAACGCGGCCCACCTGCAATTCCACGTCGGAGGGAAGGTACGAGGGATCGAACTTGCCGTCGCCCGGGATGTTGTGGTTTCGCGTGTACTGGGCGCCGGCAACATTGACGGAAACGTCCGGCCAACTTCCGTCCATGTCGGCGTAGTACACGTCCGCTGGCCACGCTCCCAAATGATCCGTGTGACCATCTGGATTCAGCGCGCCGGAGTAAGGCACTGGGATGTGACCGAACAGGAGCAGTGACCGCACTTCAGTTGGAGCTGCATTGTAATCCGCCACAATCAGCGCTTTCACGCTGGCGACACTTTGAGTTCGGCTGACATCGTGCCGCAGCACGGTCCAACCGTCGGACACCAGGTCCTGTTGCAACAGGGCAAGCTCGTTGCTGAGCGACACGCTGAAAGTGCTGTCCACGATCAGCACAAATTTGCCGCGATTCTCGACCAGTGGAGCGTCAATCGCGGCATACACATAACCATACGAAACCAGCCACTCGGCAGCCGTGCCGTTGGGATAGGGATAATAATCTGTCAGCGCCTCCACCTGATATTCGTAGGGCACGCCCACCACCACGTTCGTGTCCGCAAAACCTAGCGCGTTTGCGGGCAAGGTTACCAAGGGGCTGCCCCACGACGTGGCCTCGGGTGCTTTGCGATAAACCTTGAAGCTGACCGCGTGAGCATTAGTCGGCCAGTTTAAGCTGATTCTGGGCGGGGACGCTGCAACAACAGCACTGACCGGCGTCAGATATTCCTTGCTGGAAAGGGCAAGCGCAGATATCGCCGCCACAAGCGTAGCGCCGAACACAGCCGCCCGCCCGAAAATCCCAAGGCATTGCATCGCCATCCTCAATCAAACCATGAGCCAAAGCACGGTGGCTTCAAAACCCCGAATGGACTCGCAAATAATTTAACCAATCCGGAGAAACCTTGGCAATAAAGCAAGTGTCGGGGGTATTCCGGAGGCGAGCTTGAATTCTTTCTCCAATCCCTGAACTCAAGAGACACCCATGCCAAGCAGGAACTCGATGTTGCTCTTGGTCTTCTTGAGCTTGTTCAGCATCAATTCCATGGCCTCTACCGGCGGCACGCCGGTCAAGGCCCGCCGCAAAATTACCACGCGACTGCACTCATCCGGATGGTAAAGCAACTCTTCCTTACGTGTGCCAGAGCGCTCGATGTTGATCGAGGGGAAGATGCGGCGATCCACCAAGGCGCGATCCAAATGCACCTCCATGTTGCCGGTTCCTTTGAACTCTTCAAAGATGACTTCATCCATGCGCGATCCGGTATCCACCAACGCCGTGGCCATGATGGTGAGCGAGCCGCCCTCTTCAATATTGCGGGCCGCACCGAAGAAACGCTTCGGCTTGTGCAGCGCACTGGCGTCCACACCGCCAGACAGGATCTTGCCCGAGTGGGGCTGAATCGTGTTGTAAGCGCGCGCCAGGCGAGTGATGGAATCCAGGAGAATCACCACATCGCGCTTGTGCTCCACCATGCGGCGGGCTTTTTCAATGACCATTTCGGCCACCTGCACGTGCCGCTCAGGCGGCTCGTCGAAGGTGGAACTGATGACTTCCGCACCTTGGCAACTCCGCTCCATGTCCGTCACTTCCTCGGGGCGTTCGTCAATCAGCAGAATAAACAGGTACGCCTCGGGGTTGTTTTTCAAAATGGCGTTGGCAATTTTTTGCATCAACACCGTTTTGCCCGTACGCGGCGGTGCGACGATCAACCCGCGGGTACCTTTGCCGATCGGGCAGACCAAATCCAACACGCGCGTGTTCACCTCTTCAGGTGAGGTTTCGAGAATGAATCGCTTGTTCGGAAACAGCGGCGTGAGGTTGTCAAAATGGGTCTTCTCCTTCGCCTTGTCCGGATCCTCACCGTCCACGGCTTCGACCTTCAAGAGCGCAAAGAATTTTTCCTTTTCCTTCGGGGGACGAATCTGGCCCGCGATAAGATTGCCGGTCTGCAAATCAAACCGGCGAATTTGCGACGGCGAGACGTAAATATCCTCCGGACACGGCAGGTAATTGAAGCTTTGCGAACGCAGAAATCCAAACCCTTCCGGCAGTACTTCCAAAACACCTTCAGAAAACATCACACCGGCCCGCTCCGCGTTCTTCTGCAGCACGTGGAAAATAACCTCGTGCTTGCGCATGGTTCCGAAGTTCTCAACCCCCAGGTCTTTCGCCATGTTGTTGAGCGCCGTCATGCTCATTGCTTGAAGCTTCGCAATGTTCACTGACGAGGCAATCTGGTCGCGTTGCGAGCCATTCCGCACCGTTGGCCGGGGCGGCTGGGCCTGGGTTTCAATCTCCGGCTCGACGGGTGTGGACGGCGGTTGCAGTCCGGTGGAGGACGTTTGGGGCGGCGGTTTGGGCGCTGACGGTGCTGGCTCGGCCACCGCAACCGGGGGTGCGGCATCTTCCATTTCATATCCCTGTGCGTCGGGAACTTGAACTTTGGGTGCCTTTGTCTTCGCGCGTTTCGTGGTCGCTTTAGCCATAAAAAATTCCTTTTGGTTTCATTGACAGGACTCCTGTGGTCAGGTGAAGCCAATCGCCAAACTTGGACGCCCAACGACTTGAAAAGTTCAAATTGGAATGGTCACCGACCGTCGTGCTGCGCGGACTAGGTCTCTCAGCACACTTAGGGAAATCTCGCGGTCAATTACAACGACACGTTGGCGCAGTGTTCGGACACTGTCAAGCGTCGGCTACGGAGTTTCGTGCTGGTGTTCCAGAATTTGCTTGAGTGCGGCTGCTTTCGACGGCTTCATAAGGCGCGGCGGGAGAGATGGCCGAGTGGCTGAAGGCGCTGGTTTGCTAAACCGGTATACGTCTTAAAAGCGTATCGGGGGTTCGAATCCCCCTCTCTCCGCCAGCTTTTCTTAAAGCCTCCACCTAGTAATCAGCCCGCAGCTGATAAAACCGACGCGGATAGTTTGTCGCCGTTGAGTCTGTGAATTCGTAACGATTTGGCGCTACTTGGATTGCCGCACCAATTGCCGACCAGTCGTTGAGGTTCGTTGAGGCATAGACATTGAAACTCGGGCTGCCGTTATTGGTGTAGCTGAACTGCACCGCACCATTTGTCAGCACCGTGAAGCTGGACAGGGTAACCGGCAACGCCGGCGTAACCTCGGCCCAGGAACTTCCAAAGCGCAATTCATCCCACTGCATCGCCGCCGGCACGCTTGAAACCGTGTTCTGTCGCATGTTGAAACGATCCACGGACAAACCATCGGTGGCGGTTACGGTTGTCAGCGTGGGTGCGGGCTCCACCCCGGCCCCAAAATTGGCAGGCGTCGGATTAATCCAAAGTGAAATCCCGTTGGGACTCACCGTCGGGTCGTACTTGCCGACCAACAACAAGGTTTCACCCGCGCTTCGATTTGTGGCGTCGTAAACCGTGCTGCCGCCGGTGCTGCTCAACCCAACTACGTAGCTGGTCGCCGAATTGGACTTCACCATGGCCGCGCAGCGGAAGGAAGTGTTGTCTGGCGCGGTCAATGCGCCGGCAAAACTTGATGCGCCGTTCCAAGCGCCAAAGCCGGGATTGTTCATGCGGAAGAGTGCCGAGAAATACACTTTGCTGTTCGAAATATTCGTTCCGAACAACCGGCGAACTCCCAGGCCGTTGCCGCCATTGGTCACGCTGTTGCCGATGGGCGCCGGCAGGCCGGAGTAATTCAGGCTGCCGGCCGTTACATTCAAATCGTTCGCGCCGCTTCCGCCAAAGGCCCAATTCGCCGGATTGTTGCTGCTCACGGGACTGCCAATGTTCGGATAATCAAACGGTTCGTAGAGCGGCCACGGATTGACCGCAACCGTGTTGCTGATCGCAAAGCGATAGGCATGCACTTCAAACGGCGCAAACCAATCGCTGAAGCTGCCTCCCACAGCCGTGACCGTGCGAGGAGATTCAAAAAGCAATTCCCCCGTGCCGGCCGAGATCGGTAGTCCGCTGAACGTGACATTGGTAGTCGTCCCTTGGCGCGCACACGCGAGGACGTAAACGTAGGGCGGTGACTCGCGAACGCAAAATTCGATATTGGTTGCCCCGCTCACGGTTACTGGCAGCGATGATGTCGACGCCACCAAGGCCGGCGCGAGCGGACTGCTGTCCCCGAGTTCAAGCACCAGGCGACGTAGCACCTGATCCCAGAAGGTCCAGTTCCAACCCAAGGCTGCGTCTTGCGGTGTCAGCGTGGCGGCGACATTCCCGCCAAAGAACATCAATCCCCGCGCGCCGTGAATCACCGCTTGATAAGCCATGAATCGCGACTCGAAGAAGGTGGGAAAACGCAATGTTTTGCCCGGCGGGGTGGCTCCGCTCCAGGCGATTTGCTCGACCATCCAGAAATGCTTCTGCCCGTTGCCCACCGTGTTCAAGAAATCTGCGAAGTCTCCGACCATGCTGATTTCCTTGTTTGCGTTGGTTGAATTGGCACCGGGTGGATAGCCGATGGGATAAATGTCCAAGGCGAGAATGTCCGCGGCGGAATTGTAAGGTTGCAACTCCGCCACCGTTCCGCGAGGCGCATGGGTTTGCTCGATCGGATGATTTGGATCGAGAGCACGGATGACGTCGTAACCGCGCTGGAGATTTGCCGCCGGCGTTCCGCCCCAGAATGCCTCATCCAAGTTTTTCCACACGCCGAGAGCAGGATGCCCCTTGAATTGGTTGACGGTATTGCTCAGCGCCGTTGGCGTGGCAGTATCGCCCGCGGCAAAGGCGGAGAGCTCGCGCAAATTGACCAGAACGTACATGCCGTGTTGCGCGGCCCAATCCAGCGCCGCCTGGGTATTGCTGGCAATCGTGCTGGTCCAGTTGCCTGATTGGGAAATGCGAAACATCAACGCGCCGGCATTGCGCAGTTCCTGAAGCGCATCGCCACCCGCGGGCGTCACGGAATTGTTAGGCGGCCCCGGTGACAGAGTGATGGGAAAAACTTTTCGCCCGTTCAGCACCATGACGTGATCGGCATTCAGCGCGACGACGGAATTGGACTGCGCCGCCGCCGGGAAATAGCTCAGCAGCGCGAAGAAAAACAGCATCAGCCGGCGGTGAATCAGGTTCGACATATTTCAGGATTGTTGGGCAACAATTGACCCAAGCACGCCGGGTGAAAATTGTGAAGGATTATTTGCCCGCGACTTGTTCAGGACGGGGGTCTCGCTTATGTTCCGGCAGTGCAATCAAGTCGTGTCGCCTCAATTTCGTTGCCGCTGATCGTCGCCGCCTGGTTGCTCGGCATCCACCTTGCCTCAGCCAAACCCATCCGCCTCCGGAATGAGCCGCTTGATACTCCCGGTCGCTCGGAACAGTCCGCCGCACAGTCTGTCGCCCGGGCCGAGGCAGCCTTCAACGACGGATTGGCTTTGGTTCAATTCACCGCTGCGCTGCGCCCGGAATGGCGGGCGGAAATCGAAGCGCTGGGAGTTGAACTGCTCAGTTACATTCCGGAGGACACATATGTCGCTGACTTGAACGCATGTCCTCCCGGCAAGCTGCGCAAGCTGGAATTTGTCCAATGGGTCGGCCCGTACCTGCCAAATCACAAACTGCATTCCGCACTCTTCGCAACGAATTCCAATCACGCTTCCAAATCCCCACTGGGCGAAGCCGCATCCATCAGCGTTCTGGTCGCTCGCCGCGCGAAGGCGACCGACGCTCAAGGTGCGCGGGCAATGTTCCGCCGCGTGGATCAAGAATCCCATCTGCGGGCGGGAACAATCCTGCGCGGCGAAATCCCACGCGATCAGTTGGCCGCCTTGGCTGCGTCGCGTGCCGTGCTTTGGATTGAACCCGCGCCGAAAATGCGGCTTCACGACGAAGTTGCCAGCCGCATCGTCGCGGGGGATGGACCGACTCAGCAAACCTTGATGCAGTCCCTGGGTTACGATGGTGCGGGAGTAACCGTCGCCGTCGCGGATAGCGGACTCGACAGCGGCGAGACCAACGCGATGCATCCTGACCTGCAAGGTCGCGTGCGCGCGCTGTTTTATTACGGCACGCCGGGGCAATTGTTTGATGCCGCCGATGAACACAGTCACGGAACGCACGTGGCCGGCATCATTGCCGGAAACGGCGACTCCGGTGAAACGGACGAAAATGGGTTCCTATACGGCCTCGGTGTGGCGCC
>CAYWCK010000027.1:0-23480 GCA_964456685.1 uncultured Bifidobacteriaceae bacterium
CCCATACTGAACCAATCTTTCGTCAGCCGCGCAAGGTCAATTTCCCACACGTCAGCGTTTTGGGGGGGGAGACTTCGGTTTAGAAGTCTTGGGTGGTTTGGGCGCCGCGGGCTTGCGAATTTCCGCCTCGAACACACCCGCCAGACAGCTCTTTTGATCGTCGGGCACGCAGAGATAAACCTGTCCGGGCAGAATACCGTTCGTCACCGCTCCAAATTGCATCTTCAGTGCATACCCCTTCCGATACGTATGCGAGAGTGGCTGCTGCTGTTCGTCTTTCCAACGTAAGGTGACCTTGGGCGCGTTGGTCCAGGAAGCATCTACATTGACGTTCTGGCCGGCTAACTCCTCGCCCTGCTTGGCGAACAAGTTGATCGTTACGGACATTTCTTCCTCAGTCCGGGACTGGTGTCGGAAGGTCAGCGTCCCCGCCTGCACGGTTGCCCGCTCCAACGTAAAGCTGCGCGCGTTCACGCGGCCAGCGGCGACCGATTCGGGAAAGGAACGCTCCGCCAGATTCAATGTCCAGTTGGTTTCACTCCAAGCGGGCGCGGGCGCAAATGGGGCCGGCGCATTGAGATCTGTCGGCCCCGGTGCGTTGGTCTGGGCTATGCGATTCTGCTCGCGAGGTTTGAACAGCTTGTCCCGGAATGCGTAAACTGTTCCCGCGGCCAGCCCGGCGAAAGCCAACAAGGCGATAACAAAAATCAAGGTCGAGCGATCCCGCGCGGGGCGGGCAGCCATCACGTCCGCCGGCGCCAGACTTGGGACCGGACGCGAGGACACCGCCGCCGCGGTCAGGATGAGTTTGGAATCTTCGGCAGCCGAGGCCTGGGGCACGACCAGTTTGCGAAAGCAGGTGGGGCATTCCATCTGCGAGCCGCTCTTGGCGGAATCGCACCGAATGTGCTGGCCGCACACCGGGCAGGCGAATTTGATCTCGCTCATGATGCTGGAGCCGGCATTGGGCGCTTTATGCTCAGGACAACGTGCCAGTTTTGCCGCTCCACCGCAACCTGCCAGTTGCGTTTCGAGGTGACATTTGGACCGGTGCGCCGCACATTCCTCACGCTCGATGCCCATGAAAAAACACTCACCCGTTTCCCGCAGCGGCCGCTTCACCGGCGGGCCGGGCGCGGATGTAGCCCAATTCACGGAATCCATCTCCTTCGATCACCGGCTCTGGCGCCACGACATTCGCGGCTCGCTGGCACATGCCGGCATGCTACAGAAAATCGGCGTCCTTTCGCGGAAGGAACTCACGGCCATCACGCGCGGCCTGAAAGCCATCGCCCGGGAAATCGAACAGGGCAAATTCCGCTGGCGAATGGAACTGGAAGATGTCCACATGAACATCGAGGCGGAATTGACCAAGCGCGTTCCCGCCGGCGCCAAACTCCACACCGCCCGCTCGCGGAACGATCAGGTGGCGCTGGACTTGCGGCTGTGGTTGCGGGACGAAATTGTTTTGCTGCTCGGCGAGATTGCGGATTTGCAGCGCTCACTGGTGGCGCTGGGAACAAAGCACGCCAGTGTACTGATCGCCGGTTACACCCACCTGCAACGCGCACAGCCGGTTTACTTCGCGCACCATTTGCTCGCGTACGTCGAGATGCTCGAGCGCGATTCTGAGCGGCTGTGGGATTGCCATTCGCGGGTCAACGTCTGCCCCTTGGGCAGCGGCGCCATCGCAGGCACGACGTTGCCCATCAACCGCGTCATGGTCGCGCAGGCGCTGGGCTTCGTGGACGCACAGGGCAAACCGCAAATCACCCAAAATTCCATGGACGCAGTCAGCGATCGCGATTTCGCGGTCGAGTTTTGCGCCGCCGCGGCCCTGCTCGCCGTGCACCTCTCCCGACTGGCGGAGGACTTGATACTTTGGACCACTGCCGAATTTGGCTTCATCCGCATCGCGGATGAATACACGACCGGCTCATCCCTGATGCCGCAGAAGAAGAATCCCGACGTGGCAGAGCTTTCCCGTGGCAAATCGGGTCGTGTGATCGGCAATCTGGTGGCGTTACTGACGCTCTTGAAGGGTTTGCCGATGACTTACAATCGCGACTTGCAGGAGGACAAGGAACGGTTGTTTGACTCGGTGGACACGGTACGCGCCACGACGCGTTTGCTCGGCGCCATGCTGCGAAAGACCAGCGTCAATCAACGCGCCTGTCTCGCAGCCGCGTGCGATCCGGCGCTGCTGGCCACTGATCTGGCGGATTATCTGGTGCGCAAAGGCATGCCCTTTCGCAAAGCGCATCATGTGGTCGGCGCGGTGGTGGCCCTGGCGGAACAAAAGGGCAAATTGCTCAGCCAGCTCACAACTGCGGAATTGCAGGAAATCGAACCGCAATTCGGCCGGGATGCCCGGACGGTATTTGATTTGAAGAAGGCCATGTCCCGCCGAAACCTGCCCGGGGCGCCGGGCACAAAGGAATTGGTACGACAACTCGATCGCTGGCACAACCTGCTCTCGTGAAAGCCGCACCCAAAGTGGGCACTGCCGGCGAATTCTCTTTCGTCGTCGGACCGGAACACATCATCACCTTCGCCGCCGACGGCATGCCGGCCGTGTTGAGCACGCCGAATCTGATCGGATTGATCGAACGCACGGCGCGTGAATCCGTGGCGTCGTTCCTGGAGGCAGACGAACGCACCGTGGGGACGGAAATCGAACTGCGCCATCTCGCGCCGACGCCCCCAGGCGCACGCGTTACCATCACCACGCGGGTCATCCGCGTCGCCGGGCGCCAGATTTCCTTTCAAGTCGAAGCCCACGACCTGCACGAGACCATCGCGCGCGGCGTTCATCAACGCGCCGTGATTCAAACCGGCGGGTTCGCCCGGCGCGTGGCCGAAAAATCCAGTCGGGGCTGACCCGCACGCCATGAACGCGCCGTTGCGGGAACTGCTCAAACAAACCTCGCGCTCATTCTATCTCACGCTGCGGGTGCTGCCTGCCAAAGTCCGCCCGCAGATTGGCCTCGCGTATCTGCTGGCGCGCACCACGGACACGATCGCGGATACGGAAATCATGCCGCCCGAACAACGGCTGAGCGCGCTCGCCGAGTTGCGGGCGCGAATTCTCGGGCGCCGGACGACGCCGCTGAATTTCACCGAACTCGCGCGCCACCAAGGCGCACCGGCAGAGCGGGTGCTGTTGGAGCAATGCGAGGCCAGCCTGGCGGCCCTCAACTCGTTTGCACCCGGCGACGTGGAACACATCCGGCGCGTGCTCGACGTCATCACCGGCGGACAGGAGCTGGATTTACAGCGGTTCGCGCACGCCAGCGGGCAACGGATTGTGGCTCTATCGTCCGAGGCCGAACTGGATGATTACACCTATCGCGTCGCCGGCTGTGTGGGCGAATTCTGGACCCGGCTATGCCGCACTCACGTGTTTCCGCAGGCGCGGTTGGAGGACGCAGGTTTGCTCGCTGACGGCATCCGCTTTGGCAAGGGATTGCAACTCGTGAACATCCTGCGCGATCTTCCGGGCGACCTGCGCAAAGGCCGCTGCTATCTGCCGATTACGGCCCTACAAACGGCCGATCTCAAGCCCGAGGATTTGTTGAACCCAGCCAACGAAACCAAGCTGCGTCCCATCTACGATCCGCTCCTGGCTCAAGCAGAAGCCCATCTTGCCGCCGGCTGGGACTATACAAATTCACTGCCCTGGCGTTGCGTGCGCGTGCGGCTGGCTTGCGCATGGCCGATATTGATCGGGGTGCAAACCCTCGCGCGATTGCGGGTGCAGAATCCGCTCGATGCCACGCGACCGATCAAGATCACTCGCGCCTTGGTGCGCGGCATTTTGTGGCGCTCCGTGTTGCTCTATCCCTTTCCCGGACTCTGGCGCGGACAGGCAGCGTGGCCCCGGACCTGACCGGGAAAGCTGTTGCGTCGGGGGGCAAATTCACGTAAAAAACGAAACATGCAGATTTCAAAAACCTTTCTGACCCTCTGCGCCGTGGCCGTTTGCGCAACGACCGCGCTGCAGGCCCGCCAAGATACCGAAGAGCAGGCCAAAGCGCGTGAAGCATTGCGCAAGAAGTTGGCGGAACTGGAAGGCAAACCCGCACCCGAAGCTCCGAAAGCCGCCGCGCCAACCACACAAGCCCCCGCCGCCACCCCGGCACCGGTCGCACCCGCCCCGGCTAGCGACGATCAGGCGGAAAAACTTCGCGAAGCTGTCCGGAAGAAGATCAACGAATTGAACGCCGGCGAGGCTGCGCCCGCGCCCGCGGCGCCAGCACCAAAGCCCGCCGCCCAACCCAAACCGCAAAAGCAGAGCAAGCCCGCGCCGGTGGTCGAAACCAAACCAGCCCCCGCACCCAAACCGGCGCCCGCGCCGAAGCCCGCTCCTGCACCCAAGCCAGCCCCAGCCCCAGCGGTAACCGCAAAACCGACGCCGGCGCCCGTGGTGACTCCACCGGCAGCTACCGGTGGCAGCAAGCTCACGCCCGAACAGGTGGAGAAACTGCGTGAGTCGGTGCGCAAGCAAATCACCGATTTGAACGAAACGGAAAAAGCCGCCCCGGCCCCGGTGGCGGTAACCCCGGCCAAACCAGCGCCCGCCCCAAAACCGGCGCCGGCACCCAAGCCAGCGAAGGTTGAGCAACCGAAGCCCGCTCCCGTGGTCGCCACCAAGCCGGAGAAACCTGCACCCGCGCCCAAGCCGGAAAAGCCCGCGCCGCAACCGAAGGTCAAACCGGCCGAGCCCGCCAAGAGCTTTGCGCCGCTGGCCGCGCCACCGTCCGCCTTGCCGGCGACCAAAGAGGCCCGCCTCGCGGAATTGCTCCGCAAGTACAAGGCGGACGAAATCACGCCCGAGCAGTACCACACCGCGAAGGCAAAGATTTTGGCCGAACCTTAATCCGGTTACTATTCCATCGCCCGCCGCGCTTGTTCCGCCGGCGGGCGTTTGCTTTTGTCTCCGGCCCTTCAAGATTGAACTTTGACTGCTGAACCTTAGACTCCGTCGCCATGCATGATTTTCGTTATGTGGGAAACCAGCTCTACTGCGAAGGCGTTGCGCTCGCCACGCTCGCCAAGAAATTCGGGACGCCGCTTTACGTCTATTCGCAGCGCACCTTGACGCGCCATTTCCGGGCGTTGGATGAGGCCATGCGCCCGGTGCCGCACCTCGTTTGCTTTGCGGTCAAATCCAACTCCAACCAGTCGGTGTTGCGCACGCTGGCCAACCTCGGCAGCGGCTTCGACATTGTGAGCGGCGGCGAATTGCAGCGGGTCATCGCTGCTGGCGGCGATGCGCGCAAGTGCGTGTTCGCGGGCGTTGGCAAGACCGAGGCCGAAATCGAATTCGCCCTGCGTCGCGGAGTGTATTCGTTCAACGCCGAAAGCGAGCCGGAATTGCAACGGATCAACCGGGTTGCCGCACGACTGAAAAAGGTTGCCCCGGTGGCGGTGCGCGTGAACCCGAATGTGGACGCGCACACTCACGCGAAGATCACCACCGGGACCTACGAAAACAAATTCGGCGTGGCCTTCGAGAACATCGAAGGCGTTTACGCCCGCGCTGCCAAGCTGAAGCACCTGCGGCTGCGGGGGCTCCAGATGCACATCGGTTCGCAGCTCACCACCGTTACGCCCTTTGAACAAGCGGTGCGCAAGGTGCTGCCGTTGGTCGAAAAACTGAAAGCCAGGCACGGCCTCGAATTCTTTAGCATCGGTGGTGGCCTGGGGATCATTTACAACCCGGCGCTCGCCAGCGGGGAACCGGCCTGGTGGAAATCCGCCGCGGCAAAAAAGATCATGACGCCGGCGACGTATGCCGCTCGGCTGTTGCCGCTGCTGAAGCCGTTGGGCTTGAAAATTTTGATGGAGCCCGGCCGCTTCATTTCCGGCAACTCCGGGGCGCTGTTGACCAACGTGGAATTTGTGAAGCGCACGGGCAAAAAGAACTTCGTGATCGTGGACGCGGCGATGAACGATCTGATCCGCCCGGCGTTTTATGATGCGTATCATGAAATCGTGCCGCTCACCCGCAAAGGCGGGCCGACGATTTCTTCGGACGTGGTCGGGCCGATCTGCGAATCGGGCGATTTCTTCTGCAAAGATCGGCCGCTGCCCAAGGTGGGAGAAGGCGATCGCCTCGCGCTCTTGAGCGCCGGCGCATACGGTTTTGTGATGGCGTCGAGCTACAACACCCGAACGCCCGCCGCGGAGGTTCTGGTGAGCGGTCGGCGCGCCGCCTTGGTGCGCAAGCGCCAGCCCGTACAGGAACTCTGGGCCGGCGAAAAAATCGCCCCTTGGCTATAACCCGCGCAGGCGTGCCAAACTGAATCGCTCGATGGGATGTCGCGTGCCGGCTTGCGTGACGAGGTCGGCCGCGATTTCGCCGATGACCGGGCAGAACTTGAATCCATGCCCCGAACAGGGCGAAACGATCAAGACCTCCGGATGCGCAGGGTGACGATCCAACAGAAAATGGCCATCCGGTAGCGACGTGTAGGCACAGGTCGCCGCCCGCAGGCAACGGCCGGCGAGCGCCGGAATGCGGGAGGCGATGCTCTGGCGGGCCGCGGCGATTTCCTCGTTGGGAATGCCTCGTTGCAGAGTCTCGATCGTGCAAAAACGTTCGGCGCCGCCGTGGTGCAGCGCAAACTTGACGCCACCATCCGGGCCATCCAGCGCGGGCATGCCGTAGGGATGCGCGCCATCGCGTGTCTCCCAAATCCAAACCGGAAACTTCGTGGGCGAGAATTCGGCGATGGGGACGGCCGGCTCAAACCAAAACTGCACCTGGCGCTCAACTTGAAAAGGCAGTTTCAATTCCCCCAACAACGGCTGGATCCACGGGCCTGCGCAAAGCACGAGTTGCCCGGCTTCGTATTCACCGCGCGCGGTCCTAACCCGCACCGAACCCCGGCCCGCGTCCCATGACAACACCGCTTCTTCCATCCGCAGTTCCGCGCCGCCGCGAGCCGCCTGCGCTAGATGGGCGTGCACGGCTTCCTCCGGCCGCACAACCCCGGCGTTTGGTTCATACAATGCCACGGTGTCAGGCTCAGGTTGAAATTGCGGAAAGCGCCGCCGCAATTCCTGCGCATTGAGCAATTCATGCGGCAGGTGGTGTTCCCGTGCGCTGCGGTGGCTGCCCGAAACCACCCCGCTCTCCGGTGCGCCGAGCATCAATCCGCCGGTGATCGTGAGTAAGGATCGGTCGGTGGTGCGCTCAAGCTCGCGCCACAATTCGTACGCGCGGAGCAGCAATGGCACATAAGCGGGGTCTTCAAAATACGCCTGCCGAATGACACGACTGCGACCGTGGCTCGACCCTTTATCGTGGGGCGCGGTGAATTGTTCCAGCCCCAGCACTCGCTGTCCGCGCATCGCCAGGTGGGCGGCCACCGCGCTCCCCATGCCGCCGAGACCGATTACGATGGCGTCAAACAAGCGGCTCATGGGCACTGCGGGCGCTCACGGATAATACCCGCGCGCACGATAGAAAATACGTGTGCCGGTCGCCGGAAGCGAAATGGAACGCGTCGCCGCGCTGGTGGTGTTGGTGGCGACGGGATCCCAGTTCACGAGGTTGGTGGAGGAGAGGATAACGTAGCTGACGCTGGACTGACCGTTGATGGTAAATTGAAACTGACCAGCCGAGAACGCGGCATTGGTCAAGGTTGGCGCAATCAAGGGCGGCAGCATCTGGACATGCGCAAGCGCCACAGTGGTCGCAGCGTTGGCACCCGGTGGCGAATAAACGCGCCAGACACTGTCCCAGTTATCGCAAGTGTACAGGTTGCCAGCATTGTCCCACGCCACATCGGTGTGGTCGTGATAAGTTGCCGGCGTGAGGGTGACGACAGCGGCGCCATTGGCCGCGTTGAACACCCGGGCCGCGCCCCCGGTGCGCGCGAATCCGGAGCCCAGACCGCCAAAGGCGACGGCGACGTGATTCCCGTTTGGACTTACCGCCACGCCGTACGCTTGAGCCATCGAGTCATCGCCGCTGCCAATTTGCCAATCGGCGGTGGTTAGCGCACCGCCGCCCTCGCCATAAGCGGGAAAACGGAATACACGATGCGAGGGATCGCCTGCAGTGGAGCGAAATTGAATCGCGTATATGCGGTTGCTCCGGTCCACCGCCACGTCGTAGGGATAAAGGTCCAAATCCGAACCGCCGCCCGCCTGAATGATGGTGGCACCCGTGTCGTTGGTGGCGACAGAACCATTGCCCGCGGTTGCGAAGCGGCGTACGCCCGTGCTGCCGGGATAAGTGATGTCGGCCATCCAAACCTGCGCATTAGTACCCGTGCCGACGATGGCCGGCCCGCTGAGATTAGCCGTCCCTCCATTTGGCCAATTATCGTCGCGGAGGATCAGTGTCTGCGAGTTGGTGGCGATCGTTTGGTCAAAGCGCAGCAGGGTTCCGTTTGTGGTCCAGTCATTGACGTAAACAAAATCATCCGCCGAAATTTCCACCTTCCATGGGCTGAAGAAATCGCCAGCCCAGTTCCACCCCCCGGTGCTGTGTGGCCCTTCGACCGCAAAAGAACCGTCAGCATTGGCTTTCACAAGACCAACTTGGTCACCAGGCACAAAGATGCCGTTGGGGTTCTCAATGGAGTTGGCCACGAAAACGCGGCCGTAATACGGACTATTGGAGTTGCAATTCACAGCAATGCCGGTTGGGGTATAGACGTAATTGCCTTCGTCCGTGTCGTTGCTGATTTGAGTCCATGCGCCGTACCCGGCACTGGCTGCCGTAACTTCCACCGTCAGATTTCCAGTGGTGATATTGTTTGTGGCGTCGTCCTTTCCGTTCCAAACCAAGGCATTCGTACCGCGGGCGGTACCTGAGCCACCGCCGGGCAGGGAAATGGTCCGCAGTGTCGTGCCGCCCGATTTGATACGAATCGTCACGCCGGCGGAAGCTGGTTCATTGAGCAGGTAACTGATCGTGACGCCGTCGCCGGGAGCGAAGCCGACATCCGTGACCAATCCGTTCACCCGGACATTGGTGGGATAGACGTTGGCTTGTATGCCATGCGCAGAAACGAAAATGGAGATTGCGGCCAGCAGCGAAAGACCGGACCGGAAGTTCCATCGGTGCAGCCTGGTGTTTGAATGGCATTTCATCATACGCGTGATGGAGGTGTGCAGATTAGAGGTTGGAAGCGGCAAAATAATTGAAAACCTACGACAAGCCTATGCTGGCTCGGCACATGGTCAAGGGTTTTGTCCCGGGAAGCGGACGCTCACAACGTGGGCGCGGGATTCCGCATGAAATCAGGGGGCAAACGTGCTGCAATTGCCAGCAGCGTGCCGGGGAAGGAGTCCGTGAACTGGAACGTGTATTCCCTACTCAGCGTTGCACTTGGGGAGTCAACTGGATTCGAAAGTTCCCGAGCGACAATTCCAAGGGTCGGCCAATATTCGCCGGCGCGACACGCGTGGAGGACACTTCCTTGCCCGACTTTTCAAGAACGGCGATGAGTTCGGCGGTGCCAGCCCCAAGCGATTCAGCCCGGAGAACGCAGACTTCGCCATTCCCCAATTCATGACGACTCGGGGTGCCGTAGACGAGCTGAACCACGCCCAAGTCCAGCGATTTGGGCGGGGCATCGACTGGCCTTTTGGAACACCCAAGCAGAATGGTGACGGCCAGCACCACCACAAAGCTCAGTCGCCTAAACATAAGCATGATTCCCTGGATTTAGTTGGGGTGGGTTGTTCGCGCCACCAGCCAGTTCCAGTCATTGACCCCACCTTTCGGTCGCGCCCCGGACTTAGTCCATGCCTTGGTGGCCGCGTCCACAAAATTGCGGATTTCCGCATGACCGTCGTTGAAATTGATACCATAGGCGAAGCCGTGATTACGGGAGGGCAAGTCCAAGAACCGAGCCGACCCAGGCGACGCGCTGACATCCATCAGAAACATGCCGTCATTGATGCTTTCCTGGTCTTCGTCGAGCACCAGCCAAGTCATGGACGGCTTCGTAATCTGGCTTTCCTTGGTGTAAACAGGGTGATTGGGGTCTTGAGAACCAGTCCCACCCGTGTTGCTGACCGTCCAGGTTGAACTGGCACCAAAACTGGTTCCGCGCATAAACGAGCTCATGGAAATGCTGCGCAAAATCGGCTTTCCTTTGTACTGCGCCGGCACGCTCGCGTCCGTGGACATGCGGTTGTCGGCCGGGCAATGGTAGAGGCCCAGGGATTTGACGTACGGCCAGACGCTGCCCGACTGAATGCCGGTCGGGTCCGCGCCGTAGTAAACGTAAGACCCCGGTCCGCCACCGGTTTCCGCATTGCCGCCACACCAGGTGTTGGTAAACCCACCATAAGTCGGGTAGGCGGAAGGAATGCCACCTGAGTTATCGTCCGAATACAGCCGGCAAGCCACCGCAACCTGCCGCAAATTGCTGATGCAATAAATGCGCTGCGCCTTTTGCTTCGCCTTGCTCAAGGCGGGCAACAACATGGCTGCCAAGATGGCAATGATGGCGATAACAACCAACAACTCAATCAAAGTGAAGCCGCGACTGAATGCCGGGCGGCGAAGCGCAAGGGGACGCGAATAGACGAAAGAATTCTTCATACAAATCAGGTTCAGACTCTGAACGACCAGTTCCACTGTTAAATGTTGAATAATTTCGCGAAGCCGTCAAGAAAAGCCCCGCCATCATGAGTGTGGCACTGATTTTGGGATCAACAATCAAGCCGACCAGACGTCAGTTGGGCGCACTGGTGCGTTCCTGCAGCCATTGGTGATCACGAGGAGAGGTGGTACCTGTCCCGCTCACACCCGAAATTCCCGCCGGGCTTGTCTTTCGGACCGGTGGCCGGGTCTGCGGATCTAACCATTTGCGGATTTCGGCATGGCCGTCGGCAAAAGAGAGCCCCCCCGCACCACTGTGCGTGGAGGCTGGGACGTCGTCCCAAGTCGCGGCTCCTAATGGCCAAGTGTTTGCGGCAGGCATGTGCATGCCAAACAGACCGTCGTTGATTCCATCGGGATGCTCATCAATAAAGACCCACGTCAACGCCGGACCCGGCCGCGTAAAATGCGTCGTCTTGAGAAAGAGACGGTACTGTGTGTAGCCGTAGGTCGTGTGCATGGTTCTGTTGTAATCCCCAACAAAACCGTTCATGGAAACACTTCTAACTCGCGTGCCCGCCAGACTTTTTACGGTATCGGCGCAGCACTTATAGCTGCCCAACGACCGCCCCATGTACGGTCCCATTGAACCATCCATGATATACTGCGTGTTCGTGTTCGCTCCGTTGGGTATGCCCGAACCCCAATCCAGCCAGCCGGTGACCCACGCATTAAGATTGGCGTCAAATGGGCTACCGCCGCCATTCCAAGGTAGTGCTTCGTTGTTGTCCGAGGAATAAAGCGTCCAACCGTATTGGAGCTGCTTGAGATTGTTCATGCACGAAATGCCACAGGCCTTGGCTTTCGCACGGCTTAATGCAGGAAGTAACATCGCTGCCAAGATGGCGATAATGGCAATGACCACCAACAATTCGATCAAAGTGAATCCTCGGATGGTCGGACGAACTCTTCCGATTAAAGCAACTACGTTCTGAAAGTTGCGCTTTTTCATGGGTGCTGAAGGCTTTCTAAAGCCAAACATCTACTTGTGACTATGTGCCGTAGGATACCAAGGGTCAAGCGAACCATTCCATACAAGGATGGGCCGAAAGTTCCATCACCAGCGCCAACATGCAAACGGTGGTGAAGCGGTAACCCCCCTAAACAAAAGAGGCATCCGCGTGGCGGATGCCTCTTGGACAGATTTCAGATTCGTTTACCGGCGAACCCGGTAAAACGCGGCCCCGGCCGATTCTCCCGTGATGGTGGCTTGATACGTGCCCGGACCAGTCTTAACGATCGTGGCTGCCACGCTGGCATAAGTGCCCGCAACGTCAGTAGCCTTCTGGATGGTGAACGCTGTCGTCGGATCATCCAAAGTCCAGGAGAAGCTCAACACCGTGGACGTACCCGCGCGGGTTGTGCTGGTAATGGTCGGCCGACCGAGGTCCACCACGCGAATGTTGTCATAAATGGCGGCCGCACCCACGCCCGTGTTGGAATCGAACGCATCGTCATAGCCAAGCATGATTTTGCCGCTCTGGCTGCCAGAGTTGTTGGTGTAACTGAGGATGGAGGTGTTGTTGATCTTCAACGTAATGACGTTACCGATTTGATCAACTTCCACTTGGGCCCAACTTGGTGTGGAACTTCCTTGGAGATTGGAAGGTACTCCTGGCCCCGTACTGATCACGTTACCCCACGGCGGGTTCTTGAAGGCTGCTGTAAAGCCGCTCGAGTTGGCGCGGGCAAGGGTTGGGGGTCCCCAAATACCGCCTACCTGAACCGGCGCACCGGCGCCGAGCATTTCATAATCACCACTTCCAGTTCCACCGTTGAATTGTCCCAAGGCGGCACCGTCCGCACCGACCAGGAACCAAATTCCATCGTACGAACTGTTGGTGAAACCGTTACCACTGGCACGGAACCAGTTGGTGTTATTGCCGCTGTGGTTGATGCCGAAGATCGCGTTTTCAGTCGTGCCCGCGCCCGAATTGACCAACAAATACATATCAAAGCGCAGCGCGTAGTTATTGCTGAATGTTACGCCATCACGATAGATGTTTATCCCCGCGGCCCCTGCTGCCGAGCCTTCATCCTTATTCACCGTCAATTTTATACCGAGCGTGTCAGCTCCGTGAGGCGCAGGCGGAATTCCGTCATTGTTGTAGTCCCAAGCCGTCGTGGGAAACGTCACTGCCTGGTCATTGATGCGGTAATCATCAATGCCATTTCCAGCGGCATGGCGAATTGTCCAGTTCACCGAGCTGTCTCCATTCAGGTCATCAGATAGGAGCACGGTTGCCGCTGGCGTCTCATCGTCGGTGATTGAGGGATTGGCAACGCTGACTCCCGGAGTATAACCGCTCCCGGAAGTGACCGTTACAATGAACGATTCATTGCCTTCAAGGAGGGAATCATCAATCGGCGAAATATCGAATGTCTTGGTCACTTCACCAGGATCCATGGTCACGGAGTCTGGAGCGACATAATCAGTATTCCGGACAGCCGGTGAGGGTGTGTAACCGAGGTTGACCGTGTAGGAGGCAGCATTTGTGTCACCGCGTCGTGTCAAGGTGAGGCGAACATAATCATTAGAATTGGCCTCAAACATAACCGCATTGGCCGCAGTGACGCTAAGATCAACCACGGGCTGCTCGTCATCCACGATGTCGACCGAGGCAATCCCTGGAGTTCCGACTGTATAACCCAAGGAGGACACCACGGAAATGGTGGCGGTTTCATTAAGTTCGGCCGTCGTGTCGTTGCTGCAAACCAGCGATACGGCGAGCGTTTGCACGCCAGCGGGAATGACAACGGAATTACCGGTGAACGTCACGGAATTTGTTTTTAACAAATAATCTGAACCGCGAGTCGCGGTACCAGATACACCAAGGTTAACCGTGAGGGGTAGACTGAAGTCAGCGTTGTCGTTCGTGCGTGTCAAAGTCAGCGTCGCAACGGTGGCACCAGCCTCAAAAACGATGTTCGTGTCCGACTCGATTTTAACTGTTGTCGAAGGGGACAGCACATTGAAAGTGCCATCAGAGCCTGAGGTAACGACGCTGAATCCACCTTTGGAGTAGACACGAAGCACACCTTGCCCGGAACTGACCGTGTAGATGTTCCCCACCGCATCAAAAGTGAGATCTCGAGCTATGCTGGTGGTCGGCGTGGTCGGCATGACAACATAGTTCGTGATATTGGGCACGCCATTCTCAAGCGGAACGATACTCACGGAGTTGGTGTTGCCACGGAAACTGGCGAGGTATTTTCCGTCCGGCGAAACATCGAAACCACGACATTCGCCGAATAGGATATCGAAAGCACTCGAGTTGCCCGTGAAAGTCCGCCAAGCGCCAAGCGAGGCCCAAAGCTGTGTTTGCCCGTCCGCAGAATACACAAAAAGGCCGCTCGAAGAAGCGTTATCAGCGCGTCGGTTGGAGCAGTACCAGTAGCCGTTGGGACCACGGGTGATTTTGGTCAACTGCGCCGCGAGCCCATAGTTGAAAACCAGCGATTCAGGACTGGTGTAAGGCAATGGACCTGACCCAATGTTGTAAGCATAAACCCCATTGCGGCTGCCAAGGTCTTCATCTTGGGTATAGACAGTAAGATTACCCCCAGCCAAGGAACCCTCAACATAAACGGAAGAAACACTGCCATGAATATTGGTCACAGCGGTGGGTCCACCCAGGCCGAACAACACATTCGTCGCCGCTGCATTCGTGGCCACATTTGCGTCGGTCACGCACAGCCCGCCGTTGGCATCCGACCAATCGCAAATATACAAGTTATCATCTGGTCCCACGAAAAGCCGGCCGGGGCTTTCGCCGCTGGCGGCCAACGCATCGAAACCAACCCCTCCGTTCATGCCACCAGTCCGCGGCGTATCGCCCTGCCCAACGGCATCAGTTTGGTCGGCGTTCAGCACATAGATGCCATCACCGACTGTCCTTCCAGCCGTAGTACCAGGAGCGCCCACCCCCACGTAGATGCGGCCAAAGTACGGACTATTGGTGTTCTTGTTAACCGCCACGCCGCGCTGGTTCACAAACTTGACGAAATTATTGGCATCGTCGCTAATTTGGTTGACCGTACCCAGCAAATAGCCGGGGCCGGCATTTTTGGTGACCTCGATTTTGTAAATACCCACGATGGCTAGATTCGTGATCGTCAACCCTTTGGCGACCGGCCCCAACTCGTTGGTCACGGCGCCACTGCTGGAAATGATCTTCACATTGTCCGCCGATTCATTGAGGCGGAAGGAGATGGAGGTGCCGCTATTCGTCAAGCATGTGGCGTACGGGGTGGCCTGCACGGCCAGGCTCGACACCAAGAGAAGGCCGGCGAGGGACGAGGACAGTTTCCCCTTTCGAGATAGGAACTTCTGGTTCATATGTTTTAGACGGACTGGTTGCGAAAAACTGCAGCTGGTCGAACCCGGTCGGCAGATTTTTCAAGTTTGATTCAAGAATTCTTTAAGCCTGACACCGTCGTGGCGCAACAAAAAAATTGGATAATCTTCCTCAACCAACCACGTAATAATTTTACGCAATCAGAGGCGACACTACTTCGCCAAACACGTCGGTCAACCGGAAATCCCGCCCTTGGTAGCGATAGGTCAACTTGGTGTGATCGAATCCCAGCAGGTGCAGCAGCGTAGCGTGCAAGTCGTGGATGGAAACCTTGTTCTTAGCGACATGAAAGCCCAACTCATCCGTTTCGCCGTAAGTGATACCCGGTTTGATGCCGCCGCCGGCCAGCCACATCGTGAACGCTTGCGGATGATGATCGCGGCCTTGATTGCGTCCGAGCGCGACGTTTGATTCCACCATTGGCGTGCGACCAAATTCACCGCCCCAGATCACCAAAGTGTCGGTGAGCAGGCCGCGTTGCTTCAAGTCCTTCACCAACGCCGCCGAAGCCTTGTCGGTCTCGCCGCAATTTTTCTTCAAATTGCCGACCACGTCCGAATGCGCGTCCCAGCCCTCGTGGTAAATGTTCACGAACCGCACGCCGCGCTCGATCATCCGCCGCGCCAGCAGGCACGCGCGCGCAAAGCTCGGCTTGTCCGGATCGCAGCCATACATTTCAAGCGTCTCTTTGCTCTCCGTTTTCAAATCCATCAGGTCCGGCGCGGAAGTTTGCAGGCGATACGCCATCTCGTACGAGGCGATGCGGGTTTCGATTTCCGGATCGCCCACGGCCCCGAGCCGCGACCGGTTCAACTCTTGAATCAAATCCAGCGAATCACGCTGAAGTTTCGCGTCCACACCTTTTGGATTCGTGACGTTCAGGATGGGATCGCCCTGGTTGCGGAAACGAACACCGGAATACAGCGACGGCATGAAACCGCTGGACCAGTTCGCCGAACCGCCGCTGATGCCCGCGCCGGTGGACATCACCACAAACGCCGGCAAATCCTTAGCCTCGCTGCCCAGGCCGTAAATCGTCCACGAACCAAAACTTGGCCGGCCCGGTTGCGAGAAACCGGTGTTCAGGAAGATCTGCGCCGGCGCGTGATTGAACTGGTCCGTGCTCATGGACTTCACGAGGCAAATATCATCCACGATGCTGGCCAGATGCGGCAGTGCCTCGGAAATTTCCGCGCCCGACTGGCCGTGTTTGGCAAACTTGTATTGCGGCCCCAGCACCGCGGCATCGGGCCGGATGAAGGCGTAACGTTGCCCAGCGATCACCGAGGGCGGCAGCGGCTTGCCGGCGAGTTTGGTGAGTTCCGGTTTGTGATCGAACAAATCCAACTGGCTCGGCGCGCCGGCCATGAAGACATGAATCACGCGCTTGGCCTTCGCCGGATAATGCGGCGCGCGCGGCAACAGTGCGTCTGCCGCGCCGGCACTGGCGGCGCGACCGCTGGAGGCAAACGCATCGGCAAACAGCGAAGCCAGCGCGAGCCGCCCCACCCCCAGCCCGCATTCCTTCAAAAACCACCGGCGTGAATTCACGCGCGGCGCGCTGGCGGCGTAAAGTGCATCGTGACAATTCATCCTTCAGCCTTTCGTGATCGTTTCGTCGAGGTTCAGAAGCACCCGCGCCACCGCAGTCCATGCGGCTTGCTCGTTGGAGCCTTCACCTTTTTCGGCCGGCAAAATATCCGCCGCTTTCAATTCACCGCTTGCCAGTCGCCCGAGTTGCGACTCGTAAAAGCGCTTCAACTTTTCCAACTCCGCCGCCGTGGGCGGCCGCGTCACGCAACGACGGAAGAGCGCCGCCAATTTCGCGTTCACGTCACCGGGCGATTCCGCGATGACGCGCCCCAAAGCCCGAGCACATTCCAGAAACACTTCATCATTCAACAAAGTCAGCGCCTGCAAGGGCGTGTTGGAGCGCTCGCGACGCGCCAGACAAGCTTCACCGCTCGGCCCATCGAAGGTCGCCGCCATGGCAAACGGCGCGGTGCGTTTGGCAAACGTATAGAGGCCACGCCGATACCGATCGGGCCCGGTGCTGGTTTTCCATTCGAGCGAGCCGTAAGTGCCCTCGGTGGTCACGCCTGCCGGCTGCGGCGGATAGACGCTCGGCCCGCCCACCTTTTCGGCGAACAAGCCGCTCGCCACCAGACTCGCATCGCGCACTTGCTCCGCCTCGAGCCGGAAACGCGGACCGCGCGCCAGCAGCACATTCAACGGATCACGCTCGCGCAATTCCGCCGTGGTCTCGGAAGCCTGCTGATACGTCGCGCTCATCACGATCAACTTGTGCATCTGCTTCAGCGACCAACCGCGACTCATGAACTCGACCGCGAGCCAATCGAGCAATTCCGGATGCGATGGTCGTTCGCCCTGCAAGCCAAAATCTTCCATGGTGCGCACCAGTCCGCGACCGAAGAACGCCTCCCATTGACGATTGATCACCACGCGCGCTGTGAGCGGATTGTCCCGCGACACAAGCCACCGCGCCAACGCGAGCCGGTTCGTCGGCTCGCTCTTCGCCGGCGGCAACAGCACGGACGGCACCCCAGCCACGACCGTTTCTTTGGGCTGAAGAAATTCCCCGCGATGCTGCCGGAATGTCGCGCGATCGTGACCAGCAGGGCGTTCGCGCATGACCAAGGTCGTGGGCAGCGCCGGCATTTCGTTGCGTAGCTTGTCAATCTCCCGCCGGGCGCTGGCCATCGCGGGCGTCACCCGCAGGAATTGCGTGAGCAATTTCTCCCGATCAGCTGCTTCGGCTGACTTCGCCGGTGCGCGCATCGGCTTAAGACCCGCCTGACTGCCCGTTCGCGGATTCGCATCAGCCCCGCGCGGCGATTCCAGCCTCCGGCGTGGCGACGCTAGACTCGCTGGCGCGGTCGCGAGCAGGCGCTTTTGCTCCGGCGAGCCGCGATATTTCAGCAGCAACGCAATGGACTCGTCAGCGAGCGCGGTGGCCGTGGCTTTTTCATCCGATGTGATCGCGACGCGAAACCGTCCCAATCCCGCCGCGTAGTATTTTTCACACGACAGCTTCAACTCGAGTTCGCTCGCGTTGGTTAGAGCTTCGACAAATTGGAACACCGCGTTGTGCCGTTTGCCCTGGCCGCCATTGATGGACCAGCCGCTTTGCAAATCGTCATCAATCGCGCGGGCAGCCGTGTTCTTGTCGTTTGCAAAATCCTCGGTGGCGTTCGTCAGCGCAACCGACTTTCCATCGGCGAAGACTTTGAAGGTCGAAAGCCAAAAATCTCCCTTCGGCCCTTCGTAACTCACCGAGCCCGGGCCGCGCATCGGCAGGCGATCATCGGGCAACATCTCCAGCCGGATGGCTTTCGCGCCGGCGGGAAGGTTGCGGAATTTAAGCGTGTAGGTGTCGTTCTTGGTGAAGTCGCCGGCGGCGAAAACCGAATCGTCCGCCTCTACCGTCAGGAACGGCGAGGTGCTGCCCGCTTCCGCCGGACGCAAGGTCTGCCAGCGAACGGCCGTGCGCGCCTCGGCCTCCAGCCACTTGGCGAACTTCTCATCGCGCACGGCGCGGCGGCGTTCCGGGGTCACCGCGAGTTCCGGCAACTCGCGACCCAAGCTCAACCGAAAACGTCCCAGCGTGAGTTCCTTCCCGTGGTTCTGCGCGATCCGAATCGTAACGGTCGTGCGCTTTTTCAACTCCAGCGGCTCGGCGAGAGCGAAGATGGCGCGGCGATGCTCATGCGCGCCATTCGGACCGGCAATCGCCCAACCCGTGTCGGCATTGCCATCAATCGCGTTCTTCACCGGATAGCCTTCCTGCGCGAAATCCGCCTCGGCGGTGGCGAACTTGATCTTGCGCGGCTTGCCCTTCTCTCCGGCCTCCTTGATCTCCAACTCGAAGTCGGTCACCACAAAATTGCCGGATTCGTTGCGGCCGGGTCCGCCTTTCGCGCCGGCATTGTCGGGAATCGCCTCGAGTTGAACATGCGTCACTTGTTCGAGCGGCGTGGCAAACTTCACGGTGTAAACATCCTTCTCCGGATTCTTGCCGCCGACGCGAAACGAACCGTCCGAAAGCAACTCGGCCTCCGCGCCATTCGTCGAGGCAAACTCCGCCACCGCCGGCGTGCGCCATTCGGCGCGCAATTCCACCGGAAATTTTTCCGGCAGCGCGGCCTCCAACGTTCGGATTTTCTCCTCGGCTTTGCCCCGCTGCTCGACGACGTCCGGCTTGATCACGTCAATCGTCGGTTCATCCGCGTTGTTCAGCGCCGCCAGGAAACGGTAATACTCCACCTGCGAGATCGGATCGTATTTGTGCGAGTGGCATTGCGCGCAGGCCATCGTGAGGCCGAGCCAGGCCGTGGACGTGACATGCACGCGGTCCACCATCGAATAAAAACGATATTCCAACGGGTCGATGCCGCCTTCCTCGTTGAGCATCGTGTTGCGATTGAAACCCGTGGCGATGACTTGGTCCGCCGTGGCATTCGGCAACATGTCGCCCGCGATTTGCTCGACGGTGAATTCGTCGAACGGCATGTCGTCATTCAACGCCTTGATCACCCAGTCGCGCCAAGGCCACATCGAGCGCGGCTTGTCCTTCTCGTAGCCGTTCGTATCCGCGTAGCGCGCGAGGTCCAGCCAACGCCGCGCCCAGCGTTCGCCGTAATGCGGCGACGCCAGCAGTTTGTCCACGAGCTTCTCGTAAGCATTCGCGGCGACGTCGTTCACGAACGCATCTGCCTCGGCGGGCGTTGGCGGCAGGCCGATCAGATCGAGGTAAACGCGCCGCACGAGCGTGAACTTGTCCGCCGGCGCCGATGGCTTGAGCGACTCCTTGTCCAACCGCGCCAGCACGAAGCGATCAATATCGTTGCGCGGCCACGTCGCATCCCGCACTTCCGGCAAGGCCGGCCGCCCGGGGGCTTTGAATGCCCAATGATTCCGCTTCCTGGCTTCCGGCGATTCGCCGCTCTCCGGCCAGTTCGCGCCTTGATCAATCCACGCGCGCAGCAAACCGATTTGTTCCGCCGTCAACGGCTCGCCCTTCGGCGGCATGATCGAATCCGGCTCCAAGCCCGCCACCAGATGAATCACGCGGCTCTCGGCGCTCTTGCCGACAACGAGATGCGGTCCATGTTCGCCCTTGCCGAACGCACTGACCTTGTCATCCCACCGCAAATCCGCCTTCTGCTTCTCCGGCCCGTGACACGAGTAGCACTGCTTGGCAAGGATCGGTTGGATGTCCTTGACGAAATCCACCGGCGACGTCGCGGGCGGCGGCAGCTTGGAAATGTCCACCGCGGCCTCGGTGCTGCCGAGGACGAGCCGCGCCCCGACGACCAACACCGAAAAACGGCAAAGTGCTTTGCGTAACATTGGCAACATCACAAACGGGTGATTCACAAGAAATCTAAGCGCTCAGGTGGCACTGACAAGAACTAAGCCAGCTCTTGTTGACCTGCGGCCTCCTTCAGCTGAGAACATCGGTCACCACTTTCCCATGCACATCGGTCAGCCGCCGTTCAATGCCGTTGTGGTAGTAGCTCAACCGCTCGTGGTCGAGGCCGAGCAGATGAAGAATCGTCGCGTGCAGATCGTAAATCGTCGTGACGTTCTCGACCGCCTTGTAGCCGAACTCATCCGTCGCGCCGTAGCTGAAGCCACGCTTCACGCCCGCGCCGGTGAGCCAGACGGTGAAGCCGTTTGGATTGTGATCGCGCCCGTTCGCGCCTTTCTGAAACGTCGGCATGCGACCGAACTCCGTCACCCACACTACCAGCGTGTGTTCCATCAGGCCGCGCGATTTCATATCCTTGAGCAGCGCGGCGCAAGGCTGATCCAGGATTGGCGCGTGGATGTCGTATTGCTGCTTCAGCGTCTTGTGGCCGTCCCAATTGCCCACGCCCTCGCCCATCGCATACGCACCGTTGAACAGTTGCACGAAGCGCACGCCACGCTCGACGAGCCGCCGCGCCAGCAGGCAGTTTCGCGCGAAGCCCGCCTTCAACTTGTTGCTGTCGTTCACGCCATACATTTCCAGCGTGGCTTTGCTTTCCTGATTGAACTCGCCGACTTCCGCCGCGCTGAGCTGCATCTTCGCCGCCAGTTCGTAGCTCGAAATGCGCGCGAGCAATTCGCTGTCGCCTGGATGCCGCGCGAGATGCCGGTCATTGAGAAATTTCAGGAAGTCGCGCGTGCCGGCCTCGGCGGCGGGCGTGATCGTCTTTGGCGTGGCGAGATTTGGAATGGGTTTATCCGCGTTGAACGCCGTGCCTTGAAACACCGGCGGCAGGAACGCGGAATTCCAGTGATTCGGCCCGACCTGCGGCACACCGCGCGGATCGGGAATCGCCACGAACGCCGGTAGATTTTGATTCTCCGTGCCGAGCGCGTAGCTCACCCACGAGCCCATGCTCGGAAAACCGTCGAGGATGTAGCCCGTGCCCATCTGGTTTTCCGCCGGGCCGTGCGTGTTCGATTTCGCCGTCATCGAGTGGATGAAGCAGAAGTCATCCGCCAGCTCGGCGAGGTTGGGCAGCATGTCGGAAATCATTTTGCCCGACTGGCCGCGCGGTTTGAAATCCCAGTGCGGTTTCGTGAGATTGCCGTTCTCGCCCTGAAAAGTGATCAACTTATCCTGGCCCGGCATCGGCTCGCCGTGGCGTTTGATCAACTCCGGCTTGTAGTCCCATGTCTCCAGATGCGCGCACGCGCCGGAGCAGAAAATCACCACCACGTTCTTCGCCTTCGCCGGAAAGTGCGGCGTGCGCGGTGCGTTTGGGTGTTCCGGCGACCACTGCGGGCGAATCGGCGACTTGTCCGCGCCGAGCAGCCGCTGCTCCCCGAGCAAAGCTAGCAGCGCGATGCCGCCCAGTCCCGTGCCGCCGTAGCGCAGGAAATCCCGGCGATTCAACAGCCAGCGACCGGCGTGGGAGAGCGTTTTGTCCTTCATGTTTCAAAACGTGTAAACGAACTCGTTCGCATTCAGCAGCGCGCGGCAAAAGACCGGCAGGCTTTGTTCGCCAATCAACTTCAAAGCGGCGGATAGTTCCGCTCGCTCCGGTTCACGTTGGAAGGCGAGCGCAAAGGCCCGACGCACCTGCGCCTTTCGATCCTGGCCGGCTTCCTTCGCCAAGCGTTCGGCGAGGAAATTGGCCTGTTGCATCATGAAGCCGCTGTTCAACAAATTCAGCGCCTGCAAAGGCGTGGTGCTGCGCGTCCGCTTGGGCGCGATCTGCCCGCCGTCCGGACAATCGAACACGCCGAACACGCCGTCGGGCCGCTGGCGCACCACTGTGCCGTAAACCATGCGCCGAAAAGTTTCCGGACCGAACTCCTGCTTGGGCGTGTAAACACGGACGTAGTTGTCGTTCGGTTCAAAGAAGCCGAAACCCGGCCCGCCCGTCGTCAGATCCAGCTTGCCGCTCACGGAGAGAATCATGTCGCGCAACGGCTCGGCGTCGAGACGGCGCGGCGGGAAACGCCAGAGCAATCGCGAGCCGGCATCCACCGCAACGCATTCCGCGCGCGCGTCGCTTGCCTGCCGATACGTGGCGCTGGTGACGATGAGGCGGTGGAGGTGTTTGATGGACCATTTTTCCGTAACCGCCGACGTAAGGAGGCTCTGACGGTTCCGATTCTTGAAATGAGCCTCCTCACGTCGGCTGCTACAAGTCGGTTCGATGAATTCACTCGCCAGCCAATCGAGCAACTCCGGATGACTCGGCCGGGCGCCGTTGATGCCGAAGTCGCTTGGCGTGCTGACGAAGCCTTCACCGAAATGGTATTGCCACAGCCGATTCACGAGCACACGTGCCGTCAACGGATTCGCCGGGTCAGTGATCCATTCCGCCAGCGCGACGCGGCGCCGCTGGTTTTCGGTCATCTCCGCATTGACGGGGATCACTTGGTAGGGCGCGTCACTCCGTGCGCGCCGCACTTCGGCGGGCAGAGGACTGCCCGCCCTACCTTTCGCCTCGAACTTCACCGGAATGATTCCCAACGCGCCCGGCCCGACTTCCTCCCGTTCTTGCATCGGGTCGCCGCGATGAAATCGCTTAGTGGCCGGCGGTGAATCGGTGAATGTGCCGGCGTAAATCATCGTGGACTTCGACAACTCCGCGATGCGCGGTTCGAGTTGCTTTCGCTCGGCCAGCAGTTGCTTGGCTGCGGCAGCCTGTTCGGGCTTTAGACCGGCGAGATTCACCACGGGCGCCGCTTTCTCACCTGCTTTGTAAGGCTGCCGATCCGCAGACGAGGCCACGAGCTTCCAATCGTTGCTCCCGCTCGCGACTTCGATGCGGTAATCCGTCGCCAGCCGGTCGGCATATTTTTGCTCGCGATCGCGCCCCCACACGACGCGGTTGATCGTGACCGCTTCGGCAAACTCCAGTTCCACCCAGCCTTTGCCGCGCTCGTTGGAAATCCAACTCCGGCTGTTGCCGTGCTTGCCGTCGTTGATGTGTTCGAGACGATGGATGTCAGAATTCGGGAAG
>CAYWCK010000028.1:0-23396 GCA_964456685.1 uncultured Bifidobacteriaceae bacterium
ACCAACGTTGTCCGGATGGTGACCCGGCCGCCCTTGGGCATGGCGTCACGAGCGTTGACCACGAGGTTCATGATCACTTGTTCCATCATCCCCGCGTCGGCTTCCACCAACGGCAGCCCGCTTCCGCTTTCAAAATTCAGCTTGATGTTCTCGCCGATGAGGCGGGTGAGCATCTTCAGCAAATTGGCGACGACCTCGTTCAGGTCGAGCGGTTTGACCGCGAGCACGGAGCGGCGGCTGAAGGCCAGCAATTGTCGCGTGAGGGTCGCGGCGCGCTTCGTCTCGACCTCGAGTTCCCGCAAGGCCACGCGCGTCTCCGCATCCACGGCCGGGTTCGATTGCAGCAGCGACAGGTGCATCATCGTGGCGGCGATGATGTTGTTGAAGTCATGCGCCACGCCGCCGGCGAGTTGGCCGACGGCCTCGAGCTTTTGCGCCTGACGCAATTGGGTTTCGAGTCGCTTGCGCTCAGTCGCGTCGCGGTCCATGCCGCGGTAACCCAGGAATTCACCTTTCGGCCCGAGTACCGGCATGCCGCTGGTTTCGAGCACGATCTCGTGGCCGTCCTTGTGGCGGTTGCGGTTCTCCAGCGCGGAAAACGGCTGCCGGGCGGCGGCAAAGCGGCGGAAGGCGTCGCCGACGCGCTGCGCTTCACCTTCGGGCATGAAATCAAACGGTGTCTTGCCGAGCACTTCGGCGGGGGAATAGCCGAGCAATTTCTCCACTTGCGGGCTGGCGTAGGTATAGCGTCCATTGGCGTCCACTTCCCAAACCCAGTCGAACGTAGTTTCCACGAGGCCGCGATAGCGCGCTTCGCTGGTGAGCATCGCTTCCTCTGACCGGATGCGCTGCAGGGCGCCTCCACAATAATCCGCCAGTGCCTGCAAAGTGCTCAGGTCTTCCTTCGTGTACGCGTTGGGAGTGTAGCTCTGGATGGAAAGAATGCCGACGGTTTCGCTTTCCCGGTGAATGGGCACACACATGATCGAGGCGGACAACCGGTTCGCATCTCCAAAAACTCTGGAATCCGATTCCCGCGTCGTTTTTAGATCGCGCAAGACCAGCTCCGGTCCGTGCGCCATAACGCGCCGCATGCGAGCACTCGGGGCGGCCTGCGCTTCCGGCGGGAGTTCGCAACGTTGGCCCGCGACGATGTCCAGCGTCAGCACCGATTCCACCTGCTCCCGGTTGCCCGCAAGCACGTGCAGGGTGCCAGCGTCCCACTGCCACAATTTGTCGGCCGCAGCAAAAAGCGCCCGGGCGGTATCTTGCCGGTTGCGCGCCCGCGCCAGCTCCGCACCCAAGGCCAGCACCACCTGCCGAAAGGCATCGGCGCGTTTCCGCTCCGTGATGTCATGGACCACCCCCACCATCCGCAGCGGTTTGCCTTCGGCATCGAAGACATATTGGCCGTGGCTGGTGACCCAATGCACGCTGCCATCCGGCCAGACGATCCGGAATTCGTGATGAAACGGGGTGCGTTCCTTCAGCGCCCGGTCGCCGATGGCCCACAATTCCGCCAAGTCGTCCGGATGAATGCGCGATTGGAACCCCTCCGGCTTGCCCGAGAAGCCACCTGGGGGATAACCAAAAATTCGCTCGTGCGCCTCGGACCAGACCAACTGCCCGGTTACCAAGTTCCAGTCCCACACACCCATGTCTGCCGCCTCAATGGCCAGGCTGCGCCGCAGTTCGCTCTCGCGCAACGCTTCGGCGGCGCGTTCGCGTTCCGTGATGTCACGCGCGATGCCGAGGAAGAAGCGCTTGCCTTCGAGCTCAAAGCAGCCGAAGCGCAGTTCAATGGGAAACACGCTCCCGTCTTTCCGGCGATGGTGCCCTTGAAAGGTCTGCGTAGTACCAAGCTCAGCTTTGCTCCAAATCGTCTTGAGCTGCTCGGAGCCGAGGCCGGCTTCGATATCCGGCACTGACAATTGGAGCATCTCCTCGCGGCTGTACCCGGTATTGAGGCAGGCCTGCCGGTTGACCTCGACAAAGCAGCCTTGTTCATCATGGACAAACAAGGCGTCCGCCGCCTGATCCACGTAAGCACGAAAGCGCTCCTGACTGGCGCGTAACGCTTCCTCGGCACGTTTACGTTCCGTGATGTCCTGGAACGAACCGAAGACCTTCACCACCCTGCCATGCTCGGTCGCCGCCCGGCCTTGGGTGCGCACCCACTTCCGCACCCCTTTGGCGGAGACAATTTCGAGTTCCAGATCGTAGGGCTGGCCCCGCTCGATCGCCTGGCGGACAGCTTGCTCGATGTGAGGGCGCGATTCATCGGTGTAAAAACTCAAGCCCAGTTTCGTTGAGGGCTCGATCTTCGGATCGAGGTCGTGAATGCGCGCCACCTCATCGGTCCATTTGCCCTGGCCGGTGGCAGGATCAAATTCCCAACCGCCAATCCTCGCTGTGCGGCCCATCTCCGCCAGCAAGGCCTCGCGCTCACTCAACGCCGCCAGTGCGGTTTTCCGGATCGTGATATCCTGCGCCGTGGCGATGCGGTAGAGGATCGTGCCGTCCGGGCTGCGAACGCTGACCACATCCATCTGGACCGGGAAAGTTGAACCGTCCTTTCGCACCATGCGTGCTTCATAGCGGACCAGTCCCGAGCGATCCGCTTCGGCGATGCGCTCGCGGATGTGGGCGTGGTCGCCCGGGACATAGAGGTCAAGAATCTTGCAGCCCGTGATTTCCTCCGGGGGCCGGCCGAGCATCCGCGCAAAAGCGGGATTGGAGACCAGTACCTGGTTCGTACCCGGAATTCCCATCGCGATGCCGTGGGCGCAGTGGGTGAAAGCGTCCGCCCAGCGCTGCAAGGCTTCCTGCGTCCGCCACCGCTCCGAGATATCGCGCACGGCCGTCACATGCAACTGGCGGCCTCGGGCTTCAAAATAGCCGACGGTGATCTCCACCGGGAAAATGGTGCCGTTCTGCTTGCGATGCCACCGCAACGGGATCTTGGCGGCGCGCGTGACGATCGCCTGCTCGGTTTTTTCGGGCTCGGCGGAAACATCCGGCGCGCGCATCCGTTGCAGCTCGGCCTGCGAATAGCCGTAGAGCTTTTGGGCCGCCACATTGGCGTCCACGATTTGAGCCGTCGTGCAATCCACCAGGAAGATGGCGTCCGACTCCACATCGAACAGCTGGCGGTAACGTTCCTCGCTTTCCCGCAACGCTGCTTCGACCTGCCGTCGCTCGCTGATATCCACAAACGTTGCCAGGCCGCACGCTTCCCCATTCAGCTCGATCAATTCGGTTGAGCCTAAAACATAAACGGGCTGCCCCGCCGAGGTGCGCAGGGTGAGTTCCCGATTGGAGATCCGTCCGTGCGCCCGCAATTCGTTTTGGATTTCCAAAAACGATTCCGGCGTCGCCAAATTGAGCTCGATGGGGTTGTGGCCAATGACGGCATCGCGCTCACATTTGATCAGGTTGAGGAACGCCGGATTCGCATCCAACAGGCAACCGTCCGCCTGTCGGGCAATCAACTGCGGCGTGGGGCTGGCGTGAAAGGCGGTGGAGAAACGGACCTCGCTTTCCCGCAAGGCCACCTCGGCTTCGCGTCGCGCGTGGCGGTCGGCGGCGTCCCGCAAACTCCGCTCAATGCCGGAAACGAGCCGCGTCAGATTGTCCTTCAGCACGAAGTCCCACACGCCGAGCTTGAGCAACTCCACCGCCCGCTCTTCGCCGACGCTCCCGGAAACGAGAATCAGCGGCAGGTTGTCGCCGCGCGCTTGCACCCGCGCGAGCGTTTCCTCGAACGGCAGCCCCGGCACATTGTGATCCGAGAGGACCAGATCCCACTCGCGCTGCGCCAGCGCCGCGTCGAGTTCCTTCTGGTCGGCGACCCGAAGACACTCCACGGGCAGGCCCTGTTTGCGCAGGTGCCGTTCCACGAGTTGGAAGTCCGCGGGCTTGTCTTCGACGAAGAGAATACGCAGCGGAGTTTTCATCGCGGGCTAACGGTGCGGGTGTTCATTGGTCGCCAGCCAGTAGAGGCCCAGTCGGGCGACGGTTTCGGCAAACTCGCCAAATTCCAGCGGCTTGCGGACGAAGCTGTTGGCGCCGCTTTCGTAGCTTTGCAGGCGGTCGCGCTCCTCATCCGAGGATGTGAGAATGACGATCGGGACGAGGCGGGTGCGCGGATCGGCGCGGAGGCGTTCCAATACTTCCAGCCCGCTCAGCCGCGGCAGATTCACGTCCAGCAGAACCACCATCGGCAGGTCCGGCCCGCCGCGTTTCGCGAATTCACCTTCGCGAAACAGGTAGTCCAGCGCCTGCTGGCCGTCGCGCACGACGTCCACGTGATTCGCGAGGTTGATTTTCTGCAACGAGCGCAGGACGAGCAGTTCGTCCTGGCGTTTGTCTTCCACGAGGAGAATGGTTTTTTTATCCACGGTTACCCCGGTTTTTATCGGTTGTTAGGTTGGCAGACTAAAGCTAAAAGTGGCGCCTTTGCCGGGGGCGCCCGTGGCCCGGATGTCCCCGCCATGCCGGCGCAGAATTCGCCGCACCGTCGCCAGGCCGATGCCCAGGCCGGGGAATTCATCCTCCCGATGCAGACGCTGGAACGGCTGGAATAGTTTCGCCGCATGTTGCAGGTCAAAGCCCGCGCCATTGTCGGTGATATGAATGGTGATTTCTGTTTCCTTCAGCTCGCCGGAGACGCGAATCTCCGGGCGCTCGGTCTTGGACGTGTATTTCCAGGCGTTGCTGAGCAGGTTGGTCAGGACCAGTTCGAGCAGTTTGGCATCGCCCTTGACGGTGAGGTTCGCGTCGCAGCGGAGGGCGACTTCGCGCTGGGGTTCGGCGGCTTTGAGTTTTTGCACGACGCGCCGGGTCAGTTCAGAAACATCGACCGGCTCATGCTGGACTTCCCCGCGCGTGGCGCGCGAAAGTTTCAGCAGCCCGTCAATCAATTCACCCATCTGCTGGCTGCCGGCTTGGATGTGGTGCAGGTATTCATGGGCCGCGGGCGGGAGCTGCGGGCCGAAATCCTCCTCGAGCGCCTGGCTGAACCCGCTCATGGCCCGCAGCGGTCCGCGCAAATCGTGCGAGACCGCATAGGTGAAGGCATCCAGCTCTTCGTTGGCCGCGCGGAGTTCCGTGGTACGCTCCTGCACGCGCTGATCCAGGTTTCGATTCAACTCGCGAATTTCCTCGTCCGCCTGCTTGCGGCGGGTGATGTCTTCCACCATACCCTCGAAGAACAATAATTTTTCACCCTCGTCACGCACCGCGCGGGCGTTGACGGAAATCCAGATCACGGCGCCGTCCTTGCGCCGCACCGGGAGTTCAAAGCCCCGCACTTCACCCAAGGCTTCGATCATGCGCCGGAATTCCTCCCGGCGCGCCGGTTCAACCTGCAGAGCTCGCAACGAATCCTGGGGCGCACTCAACAGCTCCTGCGGCGAGGCGTACCCATACATGCGAGCCAAAGCCGGATTTACATTCAGCAACAAACCCTCCCGCGTGCTTTGGAAAATCCCCTCGACGGCATTTTCAAAGATATTGCGATACTTTTCCTCCGCGAGCCGGATCGCTTCCTCTGCCCGCTTGCGCTCGGTGATGTCCTGCACGAAGCCATGCCAAAGAATGCTGCCATCAGGCTCAAGCTGCGGCATCGAGTTCCCCTCGAGCCAGCGTTCCCCTTTTTGCGGATGGCGCACCCGGAATGTATCCCGCCACGGTTGCAGGCTGCGGGCGGATGCGGCAATTCGCTCGCTGAGGCGCGGCGCATCTTCGGGATGAACGCGCGCCATCGCGGGAGCGAAGTCCTCGCGCAATTCCTCGGGCCGCAGCCCCCAGAGTTCCTCGATGACCGGCGTGGAAAACGGCAGGCAAAGCGATCCGTCCGGGCGCAACTGGAAGGAATAGATCATGCCCGGAACCGTCGCGGCGATCTTGGCCAGCTGATCCTGCAATTCCAATCGCTGTTGCAAGGCTTCCTCGGCTTGCTTGCGGGCCGTGATGTCGATGACCACGCCCAGATAACGCTTCACGCTGCCCGAGGCGTCGAGGAGCGGTCGTCCGCGGGACATGAGCCAGCGCGTGGTGTTGTCGGGCGACTTCACCCGCCATTCCAGATTGATCTCCGCCGCTTGGCGGACGGCTTCCTGTAATTCTTGTTCGACCGCAGGCCGGTCTTCTGGATGCATCGTCTGGCGCCAGGTTTCGTACGAAGCTGCGCAGGAATCGGAGTTCAACCCGTAGAGCCGCCATAATTCCTCGGACCAGATGTTATGGCCGGAGGCGAGTTCCCATTCCCAAGTCCCGGCTTTTGCAGCGTCGAGCGCCAGCCCGCGCCGTAGCTCGCTTTCCCGGAGCGCTACCTCGGTCTGTTTGCGATCGGTAATATCGCGGCTGATACCCAGCACGCCCAGCAGTTCCCCACTCGGTCCCCAATACGGCGTCTTCAGGGTGTCCAGAAACACTCTCGTACCGTCCGGGTAGGTGATCCACTCCTCGTTATGGCGCGGCGTCCGGGTGGTCAGCATGGCGCGATCATGCGCACGGAACTCGTCCGCCTCGGCTTGGGGAAACAGCTGATGATCCGTGCGCCCGATGATTTCTTCCGGCGGCCGGCCGACGAAGCGTGCGAATGCTGGATTACAGCCCAGATAAACTCCCGGCACGTCCTTGAAAAAGACCAGGTCCGGGATGGAATCGAGGAGCGATCGAATCAAGGCGGCCTGGTTAATGATCTCCAGTTGGCTGCGTTTCAATTCTGATACATTCCGCACAAAAACAAGCGCGCTTGGTCGCTCGTGGTAGAGGAACGAAACGGCGGAGACAACCACGTCCACCGGCGAGCCGTCCAGCCGCTGGAAAATCTGTTCCGTGGTGATGGTTTGCTCGCCGTCCAGGTCGAGCTTCTTGATCCGCTCCATGATGCGAGCCCGGCAATCGGGATGGAATCTTTCGGCCACCGATTTGCCGATCAACTGCTCGCTCTGTTGCGCACCGAAGAGGCGCAAGGTGGCTTGATTGACGTACGCGAACTTATCGCCACTGCGGATGAAAATTGCCTCCGGCGCCATTTCAATCACCCGGCGGAAACGTTCCTCGCTTGCCCGCAAGGCCTCCTCGGTCTGCTTCCGGGCGGTGATGTCCCGCACCACGGAGATCAGGCCGATAATTTCGCCGCGCACGTTCCGGAGCGGGCCGGTGGTGTCGGAGGTCCAACCCTGCCGGCCGGATTCCGGGACCGAGAAGGGAAACTCCATCGTGACGCGCTCGCCGCTAGCCAGGGCTTTTTGCCAGGTAGCCGGAACTTCGGTGGCACGCAGGAAGGGGAATACGGCCAAGGCCGCTTTGCCCACGACTGCCGCCGACGCAATGCCAGTCAGCGTTTCCATGTACGGATTCCACAGCCGATAGGTCAGGTCCGGATGGTAAACCACGATGCCTTCTTGAACGCTGGCGATGATTTGCTCGTTGAATTGATGCGCCTCGCGCAATTCTTCCTCCGCCTGTGCCTGTCGGGTGATGTCAATGGCCAGACCATCCCATACATTCTGGCCTTGCTCCGTCTGGCGCGGTCGAGAATGGAGACGCAGCAACCGGATACCGCCGTCCGCGCGCCGGATGGAAATGTCCATTTCGAAGTCGGTCCGCTCGCGCAAGCTGCGTGCTTCCGCTGCCTTCATCGCCGGCAGGAGGCTCGGCTCCGTCTGCTGATTCAGGAGCTGGCCATCTTTCACGACTTCCGCTGGCTTGAACCCATGCACCCGTTCGACTCCGGCACTGATATAGGTGAAACAAGGGCGACCGTCCGCATCGTGCTGGTATTGGTAAACGTAGCCATTTGGCAGGTTATCGCTGAGCAGCCGCAAGCGGGTCTCGCTCTCTTGCAAGGCGCCCACCGCACTGCGGATTTGGCCGAAGTAAAAATGCAACGCCCAATAAAGGATTGCCGCCGTGACGGCGACGAAAAACCAACCCTTGAGTGTCTCAAGGATAGCTTCCGTTTCGTGATCGAGCACCAGCAGGTGAAGCAACCAGCCTGAACACAGAATCCACAACGCGCCGGCGGCCGCATACCAGAGAGCGATGGCCACGGCGGTGTGGCGGGAAGGAAGCCCCGGGAGACGGGTTGGGGAACCAACTGCATTCGGACCGGGAACGGTTGAGGCTGGATGTTTCGACATAATCTCAAGTCAGTTTGAGATGCATGGGCTGTGGGGAAAATCTCTGTGAAATGGCCTTGGCTGGCGGTACGAGAACGAACCAACGCGCTTCATATCGAAAGGCGAAAAGCTCCCAATCACCAACTGCGGCCCAGACAATCACCCGTTGAGAATTCTTCCTTTTGGCCTGCTTTTGTAAAGTGCGGATTCCCGGATTTTGCCGCCGCGCGCTGCCAATGCGTCGGGCGCAACCGGCAGGTTGAACATTTTCCAAGTGCGGTTACTCTAAGCCGCGTGAAATGGTTCAAGCGCATGTTGGTGGTTGTGGTGGTGGCCATGTGGCTGCCGGCCACCATGCACTGCAAGCTGGAGGAACTCCCGGGCCTCCAGTTCCTCGCGTGTTGCGACCATGAGGATACCGCGCCCCACGCCGATAACGACTGCCGCAGTGACTCCTGCGCCCTCGTCGAGGACGGACTCTATAAATCCGACAATCCGAAGATTGAAGTGCCGCTCCCGCAGCTAGTGGCACTCGAAATCGCGCTGCCCAGCGAAGCTCCGTCGCCTTCACTCACCGTATCTTCCAGTTTTGCCCCCGCCCATGCACCCGAATTATCGGTGACGTGGCAATTCTCCTGTCGCGCCGCGGCGCCACCGCGCGCTCCTTCCCGTCTCTCGTAAACCGTCCGTTTCGGACTCCTCGTTAATGGTCGCGGTGTGATGTCACATCGCGAATTGGTCGTTTCCTTGGTCGGAACCAATTGGTGACGTTTATGAGTGCACGGAAGTTTGTTTTGCCGCTCAGCCTGACAGCGGCGTTGGTTGGCGCAATGGCGCCGACAGCGAATAGTCAGGCAAATAACCTGCCGGCGCCGGCGCCCGTGGTGGCGCTCGATGCCCTGGTGGCCGACGCGTTGGCACAGAATCCCGAAATTAAATTCTACGACGCCGAGATCGCCGCCGCGAAGGCCGGTCGTAAAACCGCCGGTCGCCTCGGCAACCCTGAATTAAGCGGGGACGTCGGACAGAAGCGCGTCAGCGGTGCTGGTCTCGCTGCCGAGGGCGTCGCGTGGTCGGTCACCCTGGCGCAACCGTTCGAGTGGCCCGGACGCATCGGGCTGCGGAAGGCGATTGCGAATCAAGACCTCGAACTGGCGCACTTGGGGCGCGAGCGTTTTCGGGTCGCGTTGGCGGGTCGGGTGCGGACCCTGGGCTACGGTTTGTTCGCGGCGCAGGAAAAATCCCTTGCCGCCAGCGAAGTCGCCGGGCGTTTTCGGGCGCTGCGGGAGATCTTGGTCCAACGGGACCCGGCGGGACTGACGCCGCTCCTTGAAACGCGTGTCATCGAGGCGACGGAGTTGAACGCCCAACGCAAGGCCACCGCGGCCGCGCTCGCGACGGAAACGGCTTTGTTGGAGATCAATCAGCTTCGCGGAGCCGCGCCCGCTACGCCTCTCGCCGTGAGCAACCCGCAGTTGATGTTCGAACCGGCGGCGGAGTCCGCCGCGCTCCTGGCCCGGGCGCGGACGAACAATTTCGAACTGCGATTCCGCGCGGCGGAACTCGCGCAGCAAGGCTTTCGCGTGGACCTCGCCCGGAACGAGCGGTTTCCCACGCTCCGCCTCGGTCCTACTTATTCCGAAGAAAGTGTGGGGAACGATCGGGAGCGCATTCTCGGCGTCGGCATTTCGCTGCCCGTGCCGCTGTGGAATCGCGGCCGGGGCGACATCGAAGCGGCGCAGGCCCGGCAGGTGCAGGCGGAAGTTTCGATTCAACTCGCGGAGCGCGAACTCCAGCGCCAAGTGCTCGCCGCGGTTTCCAGCTATGAAGCCAGACGCCGCGAGATGGCGAAATGGCGGCCGGATTCGGTGCAGCATTTCAAGGAAGCCGCCGAACTGGCGGATCGTCACTATCGCCTCGGCGCGGTGCCCATTTCCACCTACGTCGAATTGCAAAAGCAATACCTCGAAGCCGTCGAGAGTTTGTTGGAGACGAAGCTGGAAGCTTTGGAAGCGGCTGCGCGTTTGGAACTCCTGACCGGCCTGACGCCACCATTGGTGCGGGCAAGGTCGCCCGAGGTGGCGCGATGAAATCGCTGTTCTGGATCACGCTCCCCTTGAGCCTGGCGCTGTTCCTCGGCTGCGGCCACAACGCCGGCGATGGCCACGAGCATGAGCACGACCACGACCACGAGGCGGAAGAAAGCGGCGGCCCGTTGTTCGAACCGGGCAAAGGCATTCTGCTTCCCGCCGAGACGCGCACCAGCCTGGGGCTTGCGGTTGGCAGCGTGGAAGTGCGCCGCTTGGCCAACCAAATCCCGCTGACGGTCCAGGTCTTCGGCGAAAAGCATCACCACCACTTAGCATCGGATGACCACGCCGGCTGCGACGTGCATGGCTCGGCGTTTCTCTCCACGGAAGTCGCGGCGCTCGTCCGGTCTGGCCAGACAGTGGAAGTACACCAGTCAACCAACGCCGCACTCGGCGGCGTGGTGTTGGCCGTGCAGAAAGCGCTGGCGTTGGGTGAAGCGGAGATCGTGATCGGAGTTTCCAACGCGGCCGCGGTGCTCAAGCCCGGCGAGTTTGTTCCGGCGCACATCTACATTCCGCGCGATCACGCGGTCACGGTCGTGCCGCGATCCAGCCTGCTCCGCACCGCGGTTGGGAAATTTGTGTATGTCGTCAACGGCGAGGCCGTGCTTCGCACCGAGGTGAAAACCGGTGCGGAAGCCGAGGGCTGGATTGAAATCACCGACGGTCTGCGGGCTGGGCAGCAAGTCGTAACGTCGCCCGTGCAAACTCTCTGGCTCATCGAACTGCGCGCCACCAAAGGCGGCGGTCATTCTCACTAAGCTCTCCCCCGAACCCACCATGAACTTAATCGCACCCGGCCAGGACGAAACAAAGCGCACCATGGCCGACCGCGCCGCCCGAAACCGTTCGCTTCGCCGGCCATCGAAAAGTCAGCGACAACAACCGGAGTGCCTTTCGTCCGTAAGCGCCAAATCCTGATTTGCCATGTTGCCTCGCCTCCTCGAATTCTCCATCCGCCAGCGCGCCTTCGTTTCCCTGGCCACACTGGCGCTGGTGGGCATCGGCGTCTGGTCCGCTCTGCGCCTGCCGATCGATGCCGTGCCGGACATCACCAACGTGCAAGTGCAGATCAACACTGCGGTGCCCGCGCTGGCGCCGGAAGAGATTGAAAAGCTTGTCACCTTGCCGATTGAAAACGAGCTGGCGGGCATCCCCGGGCTGGTCGAACTGCGCTCGCTTTCCAAGTTCGGCCTGTCGCAGGTGAATCTTGTTTTCGCAGACGGCACGGACATTTATCGCTCGCGTCAACTGGTGAGCGAGCGTTTGCTCACGGTCACCGAGGAGTTGCCGGACGGACTCACACCCAAATTAGCTCCCGTCAGCACCGGGCTCGGGGAGGTGTTTTACTACGTGATCGAATACGAGGCCGGTGCCACCAACCGGCCGGCCAGTCGCGAAGCGGAGTTGATGGAGTTGAAGCTGATCCACGACTACCTCATCAAGCCGCGCCTGCGGGCAACTCCCGGTCTGGCTGAGGTCAATGCGCAAGGCGGTTACGAAAAGCAAATCGTCATCCAGCCCAACCCAGATCGCTTGAAGAGTGTCGGCATGTCGTTCAGCGAGATTGCCGCGGCGATTGGCGAGAACGTCGAAAACGCCGGCGGCAGCGTCATTCAACTGGGTGGGGAACAGGTCGCCGTGCGCGCGGCGGGCCGGGTGCAAACCACCGCGGAGATTGAGAATCTCCCGCTCAAATTTGGCGCGCGGGCGACGCCGTTGCGGGTGAAGGACGTGGCCGAAGTGGGCATCGGCAAGGCCGTGCGCACCGGCACCGCCACTTACAACGGCGAAGAAGCCGTGCTGGGTTCGGCGCTCATGCTGGCCGGCGAAAACAGCCGCTTGGTGGCCCGGCGGGTGGATGCCCGGCTGAAGGAAATCCAACTCACCCTGCCGGCGGCGGTAAAAATCATTCCCGTCTATGACCGCACGGTGCTCGTGGATCAAACGATTCGCACGGTGGAAGTGAGTTTGTTTGAAGGGGCCATTCTCGTCGTGGTGGTGTTGCTGTTGCTGCTGGGCAATGCGCGCGCCGCGTTCATTGTGGCGCTGGCCATTCCGCTATCGCTGCTGTTCGCCATGACCGGCATGGTGCAGGGGCGCATCTCCGGCAATCTGATGAGTCTGGGAGCGATTGATTTCGGGCTCATCATTGATGGCGCGGTGGTCATGGTGGAAAACATCATCCGACATCTGGCGGAAAAACAACGCCGGCTGAACCGCCGGCTCACCGCCAGCGAGCGAAGCCATGAAGTCCTTGTGGCGGCGAAGGAGGTCGCGAGTCCAATGTTCTTCGGCGTGGTCATCATCACCGTGGTTTACCTGCCGATTCTCGCCCTCACGGGCATCGAGGGGAAAATGTTCAAGCCGATGGCGATCACGGTCATCTTCGCGCTCGTCGGCGCCCTGGTGCTGGCGCTCACGCTCATGCCGGCGCTCTGTTCGTATCTGCTCGGCGGGAACTTGCAGGAGGAAGACGGCTGCCTCGTCCGGTGGGCGAAGCGTGCTTACGCTCCGGTGCTTCAAGTGGCGACGCGGCTGCGGTGGGCGGTGGCCGGCGGCGCGGTGGGTTTGCTAGCCCTGGCCGGTTTTTGCTTCAGCCGGCTCGGCGCGGAGTTCGTGCCGCAATTGGATGAAGGCTCCTTCGCCACACACATGATTCGCACGACGAGCATCGGCATCGACGCCAGCGTGGAAATGCAAAAGCGCGGGGAGAAATTGTTGCGCGAAAAATTCCCGGAAGTTGCCTACACCTTCAGCCGGCTCGGGACGGCGGAAATCGCCAGTGATCCGATGGGTGTGAATGTGGCGGACACCTACATCATGCTGCGTCCGCCGGCGGAATGGCGGCAAGTGCAGGGCCGGCCCATCAGCAAGGAACAATTGGCCACCTTGATGACCGAGGAACTGGCGCGGCATGTTCCCGGGGAAGGTCATCTTTTCAGCCAGCCGATCGAGATGCGGTTCAATGAAATCCTCGAAGGCACGCGCGCCGACCTGGCGGTGAAAGTGTTTGGAGAAGACTTCGCGGTCATCGAGCGGCTCGCGGCGGAGACGCGTGAAGTGCTGGAAAAGATTCCCGGGGCGGCGGACGTGGAGTTCGACGCACTGGGCAAGGCGCCGTTGCTGGAAATTGTGCCGCAGCGGGCGGCGATGGCACGCTATAACATTCACGCGGCGGAGTTGAACGAGGTCGTTCACACAGCGCTCGCCGGGCGGGAAGTGGGGAAGTTGATCGAGGGCAACCGCCGTTTCGACATCGTCGTGCGGCTGCCGGAGGACCTGCGCGAACGCATCGAGGACCTGAAGCGCCTACCGGTGTGCGTGGATGACGGAGGGCTGCTCACGCTGGGACAAGTCGCCGATTTCAAAGTGACCGAACAAGTGGCGGCCATCACCCGGGAATTTGGCCAGCGGCGGGCGGCGATCCTGGTGAATCTGCGCGGGCGGGACGTGGAGGGTTTTGTACGCGCGGCGCAGCAGCGGGTCGCGGCGGAAATCAAAATTCCAGACGGATACGCCATTGAGTTTGGCGGGCAGTTCAAAAATCTCCAGGAAGCCCGCGCACGGCTGGCGGTGGTGGTGCCGGTGGCGTTGGGATTGATTTTCGTCCTCGTGTTTCTGGCGCTGGGCAGTTTGCGGCAAACCCTGCTGGTTTACACCGGCATCCCGCTCGCCGTGACTGGTGGAGTTTTCGCGCTGTGGCTGCGCGGGCTGCCTTTCAGCATTTCGGCCGGCGTGGGTTTCATTGCGCTCTCCGGCGTGGCGGTGCTGAATGGTTTGATGCTCATTTCCTATTTCAACCGGCTGCGGGAAGAGGGCCGCGAGGTGGCGGCCAGCGTGCGCGAAGGCGCATTGACGCGCCTGCGTCCCGTGCTCATGACGGCGTTGGTGGCGAGCCTGGGTTTCGTGCCCATGGCGCTGTCCGCCGGCGCCGGAGCGGAGGTGCAACGCCCGCTGGCGACGGTGGTGATTGGCGGGATCGTATCCTCCACGTTGCTCACGCTGGTGCTCTTGCCGGTACTCTACGAGTGGTTGGAAGGAAGGCGGGTGAAATCGGACGCGCCGTGAAGACCGCACCAAAAATCCTCGCGCGGGTCAACGCTCGCTGATTTGAACGAAAGGCGGGATCGGACAATCAAGGGCGTCTGCAATGCCGCGGAGCATTTCCGCTTCGCGTTCCTGCACAACCCCATCCGCGCCGACAATTCGGACGCAGGCTTCGAGGATGTTTTTCTTGATCTGCGGCACGGCCAGCGCGAGCCGGTTCAAGGCCGCATCAATCTGGCGCAAGCCACAGCGCTCCTGCGGCAGGAGGTTGAGCGCAGCTTCATTGGTGCGCGCGTAGGCCATGCCCGCAGCGAAAGCTTTGCCCACCTCCGCCTCGTCGGCGCTGCTCACACGGGCCATGGCGGAAAGCAGAATTTCCGCGTCCGGCACGAGCGGTTTCATGGAGTAAAATTGAGTTGCAACCGGCCGGCCCGCGACGAAATGACGGTTAAGATTACGATCCAGAATTTTTTGCAGCACGAACTCGAACAAGTCGATCTGTTCGTCACTCTCGATCAGCCAGCGGAGAGTGGTTTGAAATTTTTGGAAAGCCTCCGGCGACAGATTTCGCAGCGCGGCCAGCGCGAGATTCACGAGGGGCAGCCGGGCGCGAGCGGCCAACGGAGCGGCTTCGATCTGCAAAGCTGCGGCCTGTTGGCTCACCGTCGCCGAAATGCGACGGGTGATTTCTTCCAGTTGTTGCGCGCGCATTTTCGCGTCCTCGCTCAACAGCAACGCGTAGATCAGCGCGGTGGCGGCCTGGGGTTCACGGGCGGCGGCCTGCACGGCGCCGGGAAAGGCGCTGCGTAATTCCTCCGCGTAACGCAAGTGCAGCGGCGTCGGCTGCCCGAGGTTCAGCATGACGTTTTGCGGATTCACCGCGAGCGGCGGCGGCTTCGTGGTTCGTGTCGGCGCGGAGATGATTTGGGAGATCAGTTCTGAATCCCGTCGGGGCGAAATAATTTCCTCAACCAGTTTGTCGCTGACCGGAGCGAATTTGCCATCCCAGGATTTGTCGATCGCCCGGATACGCTCCTCGATCGGCGGGTGGGTGGCGAACAGGCCGAGGAACGAACTGCGCACGCCGTTGCCGAAGAACATGTGGCAGGCGTCGGCGGCGCGTTCGGATTCGAGCCGCGAGCCGATCGCTCCGAGCTTTTGCAGCGCGCTGGAAAGACCGAGCGGATTGCGGGTGAATTGCACCGCCGACGCATCCGCCAGGAACTCCCGCTGCCGGCTGACTGCGGCCTGAATCAGCCGGCCGAACAGAACTCCCAGGCCGCCGATGAGGATGAGCGCGAGGCCAAGCAAGGGCAGGGGATTCTTCCGTCCCCGCGTGCGCAACAAAATCCGTCCGATGGTCGCCAGGCAGATGATGCCGAAAATGATTCCCATCAACCGGATGTTGAGCCGCATGTCGCCATTGAGGATGTGGCTGAACTCGTGGCCGATGACGCCTTGCAATTCGTCGCGATTCAGGTTTTGCAGACAGCCGCGCGTGACGGCCACCGCGGCGTCGGTGGGCGAGAAGCCCGCAGCGAAGGCGTTGATGCCACTTTCCTCGTCCATCACATAGACCTTCGGCATGGCGACGCCCGAGGCGATGGACATTTCCTCGACCACATTCAGCAGCTTGCGCTCCTGAGGATCCGTGCTCCCGGGATTCAACAACCGACCACCGAGCGACTCGGCCACCGCGCTGCCACCGGATGACAGCATGGAAATCTGATAAAGGCTGCCGCAGACGATGACCGCAAGCGTGCCCAGCGCGGAGTAGATGAAGATGTCCTGGTTCCACAGCGAGCCGCCTCCGCCGTGACGTGAGTCCATTCCGTCAAAGATGAAGAAGCAGACGAAGTACACCGACGCCACGATGCACGCCACGGCGAGCACGAAATAAACGACGAGTTTTTTCGTGTTACGCTGGGCTTGGTCCTGGCGTTGGAAGAAGTCCATTTGATCTGGGAGCAGCCGACGTGAGGAGGCTCAAAATCTCGCTGCAATCGAGGCACGTTCGTGCCGTTGGAAAGAGCGTCCTAACGTCGGCTGCTCCAAAGCGTTCAGCTAAACGAAACCTTCGGCGCTTCGCGTTGTTCGGGCTGATCAATCACGAACAGTTCGGCCGGCGCGAAGTTGAACATCCCCGCGATCAGGTTGTTCGGGAATACCTCGCGCGCCGTGTTGTAGGCCATGACGCTGTCGTTGTACGCCTGACGCGCGAAGGAAACCTTGTTCTCGGTTGAAGTCAGCTCTTCGGTGAGCTGCATCATGTTTTGGTTCGCTTTGAGGTCGGGATACTGCTCCGCCACGACCATCAACCGGCTCATGGCGCCAGCGAGGCCGCTTTCGGCATTGAGCAGACCTTTCACCGCCGCCGCGTCGCCGGGATTGCTGGCGGCCGCTTGCGAGGCCGTATAGGCGGCATTGCGCGCTTTAATGACGTTCTCGAGCGTCTCCCGTTCGTGCTTGAGATAGCCCTTCACCGTCTCGACGAGATTCGGGATCAGGTCATAACGGCGTTTGAGCTGCACATCAATCTGCGCGTACGCGTTCTTGAAACGGTTCCGCAGCGAGACGAGGAGGTTGTATTTGCCGACGACAAACAGCACCGCGACCAGCGCGATGCCCGCCAGCACGATCAGTGTGATTACGAGTGGTGTCATAGGACCTTTCTTTCAGTTGATTGACAACTAGGCCAAAGCCGTGCGCGCAGCAATTACAATTTCCGAAAGCGATTCAAGCCGATAGCAGCGCGAGGTTTATTTGGCAAACCCGCGTTCCTTTAACCAGAACTCACAATCGCGTGTCCACGGATGGCGTTTCTCCGGCTGCCACTCGCGAGTGCCGAGGCCAAGGCCGTGCGGCCCGCGTTCATACACGTGCAGATCGAAGCGCACGCCGGCCGCTTGCAAAGCGTTCGCGAATGACAGCGCGTTTTCAATCTTCACCCCCTTGTCCTCCCAGGTGTGCCAAATGAAACAAGGCGGGGTGTCTTTGGTGACTTGAAGTTCGTTCGAGAGCAGTTTCACGAGTTCGGGTGAAGGGTCTTTGCCGAGCAAGTTATTCCGCGATCCTGCGTGACCGTTTTCACCCATGGAAATCACGGGGTAGCAGAGAATCGCCAGATCAGGCCGCGAACTGACGCGTTCGATCAAATCGGAAGCATCAGATTTTCCACCATCGTAATGCGTGGCCAATGTCGAAGCGAGATGGCCGCCGGCGGACGAACCCATGATGCCAATGCGCTTGGTGTCGAGTTTCCATTCCTCCGCGCGCGACCGCACGATCCGCAAAGCGCGCGCCGCATCCTGCAACATCGCCGGATGCCGGTAGCCCGCCGAGCCGAGGCGGTATTGCAGAACAAAACCGGCAATGCCCTGCTCATTCAACCAGCGGGCATACTGGCTGCCTTCGTGATCCGCCAGGCCGCCGTAGCCGCCGCCCGGGCAAATGACGATGGCCGCGCCGCTGGCCTTTTCGGCTGGCGGAAGGAACGGAGTGAGGGTGGGGATGTCCTTGCTGTCCTTGCCCAGCGCGCCGGGCACGCCGTCGGGCCAGAGCGGGAAGGAGTTGTCAGTCTGCGCCAGCGCGACCGCGCTGAATCCAAGAAGCGTGAGCAGGGCAAGGTGCATTTTCATGCGCGGAATTCTAAAGCCGAAGCGGCGCTGGTTCAATTGTGTTTGATGGCGGGCGTGGTTTGGTCAATTGCCGGGGAGTTGTGCTTGCGCCACGACAAAAAGAGCACGCCGCCAACCAGCAACGCGATGCTGGTGGCTTGTGAAAGCGTCAGCACTCCGCCGATTATTTGGGCGTTGTCGCCTCGAAAACTTTCCGTGACAAAGCGCACTGCACCATAAGCCGCCAAATAACAACCCAAGACCTGGCCTTCAAATCGCCGGCGCCGGAAAATCCATTCCAAGCCGGCGTAGAGCGCGAGGTTGGCCGCCGAGTTGTAGAGTTGGGTCGGATGAACCGGCACAGCATGCGTGGGGTGAGTCGCGGGAAACGTAATGGCCCAAGGGACGCTTGTCGGGCAACCCCAGCAGCAGCCATTCATCAGACAGCCAATCCGGGTGATGGCATAACCCAGCGCAATGCTCGGAGTGATGACATCCGCGAGTTTCCAGAAAGAAACCCGGCGCCAGCGAGCGTAGAAGAACATGGCGGCCACCGCTCCGAAGAATCCGCCGTAATACGTCAGGCCGCCTTTGGAGAACGCGAAGATTTCCCACCACGGTGCGGCGCGAAATTTTTCGTCCCAGCTTTCGAGCACGTGCCAAAGCCGTGAGCCCACCAAGGCGGCGACAAAGATGATGACGAAGATGTCGGTAAACCACGCCACCGGTACGCCGGCCAGCGGTGCGCGCCGGCGCGCGGTCCAATTTCCGGCCAGGAATCCCAGGCACAGCATCAGGGCGTACCAACCGATGCGCCACGGACCCAAGTGAAGGCCTTCAGGTTGCATGGATGGCGCGTAACATCCGGCGGAACGTGTACGTGAGGCAATCTCAAATTGATTGCTCCTGGCAAGGGTAATTTTTCGGGCGAGTCTCCCTAGTCTTGCGGCTTGATGGCGTGAACCAAAAATGTATTGTAGCCCGCAAATCAGACCCCCCAATCCCGAGCGAGGAGAATTCTATGACTGAAATCCGGGCCGAAACTGTCCATTGGCGACAGTTGGTGCGACGCGCGATTGACAAGTACTGGTGGCTGTTGCTGGTGGCTACCCTGGTGATTCACCCCGCCTGCGGCCCAGGTGGCGGCAACTTGGATCCGTTGTCCGCCAAGGAGGCCGCGAACAAGATCAACCTTACCATTTCACTCTCGACCAATCAGATTTGGGTATACTCCACGAATCTGGATGACGTCTTTATCTCGCAGGGCCAGTTTCCGACAGTGACGCCGAGTTACAATATCGCCGCCTATACAAACCGCACCTTCGTGCTCAAGTCCATCAGCCCTAACCCAGTTTATCAATTCACGCCTGATTCCCCCGGGCCGTTTCCAGCCGGGCTGGTCACTCCGGGTCGAGTGGTCGCTTTCTTGTACTTGGTGGAAGACAGTACGAATTCGCCTGCGGAGTTGGAACTTACGGCTCACGCAGAATTTGAAATTCACGTCGTGGACATCACGGGCTCAAATACCCTTGCCGCTGCGACCAACTCGGCGTCGGGATACAGCAACCTCTTCAGCTTCGGCGGCGCCACCGGCGTGGAGGCGCCATCGTGTTTGATCGAAGGCAGCGACGGTTTTCTCTACGGCATCGCCAACACCAACGGGATCGGCGCGTCGATCATCAAGATCGGTAAGGACGGCAGCAGCCCGCAGACGATCTTGCAACTCAACACCTACGCAGGCGTCATCGGCGACGGAGCGGTGAACAACTTGATCAGCAGTCGCATTAACGTTGGTGGGACAAACCGCAACGTGCTCATCGGCGCGACGCGCAGCGGTCCCGGCAGTGACATCACTGCCTTCAGTGGCACGATTTTCCGGTGCAATGAGGATGGCAGTGGTCTGACGGTCATGCACACCTTCCCGCAGTGGTACTATGATTCGAGTGAAGGGGTATTTCCGCGATGGATCACGCGGGATCAATATGGCTACATTTACGGCACGACCTATTCGGGCGGCCCGGCGGGTTACGACTATGGAACGTTGTTCCAAATGACTCCGCTCGGACGCAGCTTCCGAGTCCTGCGCGACTTTCATGAACCTTCGGGCCGCAACGATCAGGAAATCCTAGTCAGCCGCGACGGACACCTCTTCGGTACGATGAACAACAAGGGCGCGGGCGCACCCGTGCCCGGGTTTTACCCCGGCGGCGTATTCTCCGCGGACGATGACGGTGGTTACTTCAACGACGAATTCTTGACGTTCCCGACACCACCGGTGAATCCAAACTACGGGGGCAATTACCTGTATTGGACCGGGCCGTTGGGCGGACCGATTGAGGCGACGAACGGGTTGTTGTATGGCGCGCATGGTTTTCAGAAGGGTGAAATTACTGCATATGCTCAGGAGGGCATTCCGCTCACCAACAATCCTGGTTATTATTATCGGGTTGCCAAGGACGGGTCGGGCTTTACGCAATTGGCAAGTGTTCCAAACTTGCAAACCCCCGCCCCCCAATCCCTCGTGGAAGGTCCGGACGGGCGGCTGTACGGTTTCTTGATTGAGAATACCAACCAGTTGATCGCCTTGCATCCGACCACGGGAGACATTGAAGTCGTTCAAAACTTTGGCGCGGCGCAGAGTTACGCGAACCCGCAGCACCCGCACACTGTCGGCGGACTGGTCAACGCCAGCGACGGCGCGCTGTACGGCACTGTGTTGGTCGGCGGAACGAACAACCATGGTTTCCTGTTCCGTTATGTGCCGCCAACGAACGGCGTGCCGCGGCCTGAGGTGGCGAGAGGTGGCGGCGGCACGAAAGAGCCCAAGTCGGGAGGCGGTTCGCCCCCGCCGAGTCAGTTGGCGATGCTTTCGCTCACACTGGACACCAATCAAGCAGGGAGAAATTTTGGTCGCTCTGTCGCGTTGTCCAACGACTGTCTCGTGGTGGGCGTGCCGTTCAGCAACGATCCAACCTATCGCGGCACCGTGCAGATCTTCCGCCGCTCCGGCACCAATTGGAACCTCGAAACCACCCTCGCGCCGCCCGGTGGCGATTCCGTTCGTTTGTTCGGCTTCGCCACCTCCATCGAGAGTGAGGCCATCGTCGTCGGCGCGCCGGGAATTTTCGACACGAATCTCTTCGCGGGCGCGGCGTACGTGTTCATCCGCACCAACGGCAATTGGGTGCAGAAGGCCAAACTCGTCGGCTTGAATTCCGCTGGCGATGAATTCGGCACCGCCGTTGGCTTGTTCCGCACCAACATCATCATCGGCGCACCCGGCGAATCCACCGGCGGCGCGCACGCCGGTGGCGCGTGGATTTTTGAGCGCAACGCCGCTGGCAATTGGCTGCAGAAATCACACGTCCTCCGGCCCGGCGGCACCACGAACGATTACTTCGGTTCCTCCGTCGCCATCCGCAACGACAACGCGGTTGTCGGGGCGCCGCGCGGTCGGGGCATTGATGTTCCCACCGCCCGCGGAACTGCCGGCGTGGTGATCTATGCGCCGCCTTTCTATCCGTGGACCTATTACCAGACACTGCAATCGGACTACTCTTACGCGGGCGATTTCTTCGGCGCGAGTGTGGGCATTTCCTCGAATCGCGTGATGGTCGGCATGCCCGGTTCGCTTCCGTTTAACAGCAACGACACCCTGCGCGAACGGCGGGCGGTGATTGTTTTCAATCGCAGCGGCTTCACCTGGTCTGAAGCGGCGCGAATCCGCCCCACGCCGCCGCAGCCGCTTGAAATGTTCGGTGCCAGTCTGGCGTTCGATGGCAGCCGCGTTACGGTTGGAGCGCCGCACGATCCGGAGTTCACCGCCGGCGGCAAAGGTGCGACGTATGTCTATGACGCGCAGGGCACGAACTGGGCGTCGCTCGCCCGACTGCAGGCCGCCGGCAATCAAACCAACGATGCTTTCGCCCTGTCCGTAGCGCTGTGGAGCGACACCGTAGTCGTGGGGTCGGTCGCTCAGTATAACTCGAACGCGATGTCCGGGGCCGTGCATCTTTTCGATGTCGCCCCACCCCGGCTCGCGATCGCAAACACGCCCAACGGCGTTCGCCTGGAATGGGACCCGGCGCGCACCGATTTCAATCTGGAATCCGCTGCCTCGCTGGCCCCAAACGCGGAATGGCTGCTGGTGACGCCAGCGCCCACGAACACGGCACACCTCGTTCAGCCTGCTGGCGGTGCAAAGTATTTCCGACTTTCCAAGCCACGCTGATCGTCGCCATACATTCGGGCGAACTGGGATCGGCTTTCGCGTCCTCCCAAGTTTTGGGATTGAACTGCCTGCTTCCTCAGTGCGTAATATGGCATGGTTTTGCGCCGCACATCTTCTCGGGACGTGCTTCGGTTCGTCATGAACCCGATGCTTTCCTGAAGTCATGAACATCCTCGGTCTCTCCGCCTTTTACCATGACAGCGCCGCCTGCCTGGTGCGCGATGGTCGCATCATCGCTGCGGCGCAGGAGGAACGATTCACCCGCAAGAAGCACGACGCGGCGTTTCCCAAGAATGCCGTCGAGTATTGCCTGCGCGAAGGCGGCATCTCGCTCGCGGACGTGGACTATGTGGCGTTTTACGAAAAGCCGTTCGTCAAATTCGACCGCATCCTGCACAGCTATCTCGCTTATGCGCCACGTGGGCTGAAGACTTTTCTCATGGCGATTCCGTTGTGGATTCGCGAGCGCATCTGGATGAAGACGCTCATCCACGAGCAACTGCCGGAATTCAAAGGCAAGATTCTTTTCCCCGAACACCACGAATCGCACGCCGCCTCGGCCTTCTTTCCGTCGCCCTATCCCGAGGCGGCGTTTCTCACCGTGGATGGCGTCGGCGAGTGGACCACGACCAGTTACGGTGCGGGGCGTGGCAATAAAATCGAGATGCTCGGCGAGTTGCACTTCCCGCACTCGCTCGGATTGCTTTACTCCGCGTTCACCTACTTCACTGGCTTCCGCGTCAACTCGGGCGAATACAAACTCATGGGCCTCGCGCCCTACGGCGAGCCGAAATACGTGGACGTCATCTTGCGTGAGTTGATTGATCTCAAGGAGGACGGTTCGTTCCGCCTCAACATGAAGTATTTCAACTACGGCGTCGGTCTCACGATGACGAGCGCCGCGTTTGATAAACTTTTCGGCCGCCCACCGCGGAAGCCCGAATCCAAGCTCACGCAAATGGACATGGACCTCGCGCGTTCGGTGCAGGACGTGACGGAGGAAATCATGTTCCGGATGGCGAAGCACGTCCGCCAGCAGACGGGCATGAAGAATCTCGTGCTCGCCGGCGGCGTCGCTTTGAACTGCGTCGCGAACGGGAAAATTCTGCGCGAGGGCATCTTCGACAACATCTGGATTCAACCGGCGGCGGGCGATGCCGGCGGCTCGCTCGGCGCCGCGCTGTTCACCTGGCATCAGATTCTCGGAAACGCCCGCACAGCCGATGGCGTGCATGATTCCCAGCGCGGTTCATATCTCGGACCGGATCACCCGCGC
>CAYWCK010000029.1:0-23345 GCA_964456685.1 uncultured Bifidobacteriaceae bacterium
TGAACGTCACCTTCACGAACGGTTTCTTCCCGACGATCGGAAACACCTTAACGGCGCTGACGTGGAGCGCGCGATCCGGTCCGTTCCACCAGATTGTTACGCCAAAATATGAAAGAGAAATCACCTACACGCCCACGAATCTGCTGCTGCGCGCGTCGAATTCCCTGCCGTTTCTAACCTTCAACATCAGCGGCGGCAACACCCAGCTCGTCTGCCATCCGTTTACCCTCAGCGCCAGCGCGACCGACCTCGACGGCGTGGTGACGAACATCGATTTTCTGATGAACGATAGTTTGCTGGCTGGATTTGCTGGTGCAGCGTTCGCGAACCCGGTGGAAATTGATTATCCGGGCACGAATTTCTTCGTCGCCCGCGCCCGCGACAATCGCGGCGGCTACGCCTACCAGACCCAAACGGTGTCACATGTCACGCTGCCATTGCACACGCTGTTTCTGGGCGGAGTGCGGAGCAACGTGAATTTCAAACTTTGCATGGCGGGACAAACCGACTCGAACTACCTGGTGCTCGCCAGCACGAACATTGATTTGCCGGTCGCCAACTGGACCGCGCTCGGGCTGATGGAATACACGAACGGTATCTGGCGCTATTTCGACAACGGCACGATCACGAATCGCCCGCAGCGCTTCTATCGGGCATTGCAGCAGTAAAAAGCAAATGGTCAGGCCGGGCATCGCCACGCTTAACGCCCACGGCCAGTCTTCGGAAGGCGCAAACCCAAAGCGAATTTTCTTTTGCGGCACCCGCCAGTTGACGTATTCCTTTCGCAACCCGGATAACGATCAAACCTAGCACTCACCATGTTCACCGTCACCGCCAACACCATTCTTCCCTGCACCATCACCGGCTCGTGGCCGCGCCCGCGCTGGTTCGACATGAGCATGTGGGGCACGCCCATCGACTCTTGCATGATGGATGTGCGCTTCCGCGAAAAGTTCCAGGACGCCATGGCCACGGTGCTCAGCGATCAGGATCGCGCCGGCATCGACATCCTCACGCACGGCGATCTCCATTGCGACGACGACATGGCCGGGCGTTCGTGGCATCACTATCCGATCCAGCGCTGGGCCGGGTTCAGCGGGGATTATTTGCAATCCGAAGCGACGCGGTCGCCGTGGCTGCGTTATCCGGCGGGCACGATGTTGAACGAGATTTACACCGGCTGGCGTTGGCCGCGCGTGACGGACAAGATCGAGCATCGCCCGCTCGATTACGCCAAGATCTGGCGCATCGCTCAGAGCAAAACCAACAAACCCGTGCGCTTCGGCACGTGTTGCTCGCAGGTGATGGGGCTCTTCCTCGACCTGCACACGAACAAATACAAGGACCAGCGCGAAGTCATCTGGGACATGGCGGTGGCGATGAACAAGGAATTGCTCGCGTTGCGGGATGCCGGTTGCAAATGCATCCAGATCGAAGAACCCACGCTGCATTTCTGGGCGAACACCTACGGCAAGGATCACGACAACGTGAAGTTCATGATCGAATGCTACAACCGCGAGGTGCAGGGGCTCGACGATGTCGAACTCTGGATTCACACGTGCTGGGGCAATCCGAACATGCAGCGCGTCATCGAGAACGATAGCTATCGCGAATCATTCCAGCTTTACCTCGAAGCCTGCCGCGGCGACGTGTGGACGTTGGAAATGAAGGACCGCAACTGGCGCGAGCTGGAATTGTTTGCGCCGCTCAAGGGCAATTTGAAAAAGAAAATCTGCGTCGGCGTGGTCAGCCATCGGTCGTTGCAGGTGGAATTGCCCGGCGACGTCGCGAACGGCATCCGCACCGCGCTCAAGCACATCGCGCCCGAGCAATTGATCGTGTCGAGCGATTGCGGTTTCGGCCGGCAAGGTTGCAATCGGGACATAGCGTTCTTCAAAACCACGTCCATCGCGCAGGGCACGAACATCGTGCGCCAGGAACTCGGTTTGCCGACCACGACCGTGCGCGCCGCCGAGCCGGCGTTGCAAACGGACATCGTGCCGAAGACGCCGGATCGCTGATTTCGGGCAGCCCTGACGATGACGCCCCTCTCGAACTATGGTGCGGCTGTGGGCACGTTCGTGCCGGTAGTGCCCTGCCGAGTTGCAGCGTCGCCAGCGGCGGAATTTCGCGCAAACACCCCCTCGACGAAAGCTTTCAGATCATCGTTGCGCAAGCGGCCCAGGTTCCAGCCATCGGTCCCGCGCGAATACAGACTGAGAAAGGTCCCGTTGTTCGAGGTGGCGCTGATGGGAAAAACGAACTCTTGTTCCCTCGTCACAAGGCGAACGAACCGGGTCCAGCCTCCCTTCGGATGATTGGGGCTGAACGAGTGGGTGTTGGCCAGCAGGCGCAGGAATTCGCGGCATTCAACATCAGTCAAGGTCACGACTTGACGGGGCGCGACGGCGGAGCCCAAGGGAGTATCCTGCACCGTGATGCGGACGATCTCCGCTGGATCAAGGCCCTGTAGGCGCGCGCGCAACCGGAGTTGGCCGAGCCACACGATCGCCAGCCAGAGCACGAGGGCGGCGCCGCCAACCACCAGCACCACGTTCCGTGGGTTGCGTAAGAAAGCCGTTCGCATAGGCTTAACTCACGTTGGAACTCAGCTTCCCGGTTTGCAAGCGCCAAGGCGATTTACAGGTTGCGCGGTCACCCGAAGGCCGCGCACCAGCCTTATGGAATCCGCGTGAGTCCTCCATTGGGCTCCGGCTTACCCACGTCCCAATCATCCGGGCGCTTGTAGTTCTGGCGTTGATCCAGATAGAACTGGTAGGCGGCAGCACCTCGGGTGGAACCATGAACGCTTGGCAGTTCCTTGACCTTGTACCACAGGTAGCCCGTACCAATACCAAGGATGCCGGTGCAAAGCATGGCGACGGCGTTCTTGGAAACGGCGCCGGCGACAATGGCGGCGATCGAAGCCCAAGCAGCAATGACGTGCATTTGGTGCGGATAATCCTCCTCGTACAATTCCCAGTAATAGGTCACGTTGCCAAAGGCGCTCAGCGGGGAGCCATCGCTCTTACTGAAGAACGTGAACGCATCGCCAATCGGTTTGCCGTCCGTGGGATCGAAGAACAACGCGCCGCCAAGGTCGCCGGCGCCGAACCCGAAGGAGGCAAAGAAACCCGTGTAATCGTCCTCGTTCCACATGTTCCATACCAGACCGGCATAGACGCTGACAGAGTTGCTCGGAGTGCCGAGTTGTTCGCCCAAGTACACGAATGCGCCACCTTGACCGCTGGCCATCGAGTAAACCAACTCGAAGCCGACCACCAGCATCGAGTATTGCATGAACTTCGTGCCTGCCGCCGCAAATGGTATGGTCGCATTGACCGTGAACAAACTGCTCAGGGCCAGCGCACCACCCGAAACATCCACCCCGGCATAACTCAACAACAACCCCGCTGCTGGCGTGGCAAACAAGCCTTTGATCGTGCCCGAGGCCCCTATCAGCACCGCATCCGGGAATAACGGACTCAGCTTCTGCAACCAGCCGGAGAACACGTTGGCGGAAATTCCGATCAACACACTCAGAATGGCAGAAGCGGTGCACATCTCCGCGACCGTGAACAGCCCGGTGGGATCCAGATTATTGACCGGATCGCCGCCGCAATACTGGTATTTGTGCAGCCCTTGGGGATTGAAGAGGCTGGCGAAAATGGGATCCTGCGAGGTGAATCTTCCGTTGGCCGGATCATAGTAACGGGCGCGCAGGTAGTACTGCTGCTGCTGCGCATCGAACGACTCGCCGCCATACAGATGCGAAGTCAGCGCCGGAGCTTCCGGGGTCGGAGCCCCGCCCAGCATCAAACCATACGCATCATAACTGTAACAGGCCTGCACCACTCCCGCTGCGCTGGCCACCTGCCGCGTCGAACGATGCCCATCGGCAATCAGATATTGCGTCGCCGTTGGATCCGCGCTCCCCGTCTGCGCGATGATATCGAGCCCATGCGTGTAAGAACGGCTGGGCACGGCGCCGATTGCGGGCAATTCTTCCATCACTTGCTCCACCGCCGACGGCGTGAAGATGTCCAGCGTGAAGAAGGTGTCCACCGACGCGCCCGGCACGCCGTCTACTGACACCTGTCGCGTCTGGCGCACCCGCATGCCTTCGTCGTTGTAAGTATAGTGCATCGTGGTGGCCGTGGTATGACCACCGCTCACCACCGTGTTGGTGGAAACCACCAGGCGTTGTTGGAAGTTGTATCCATATTCAACGGTCTCCGCCTTCGGACCCGTCATTGATTTCCGCGTCACCGCACCATTCGCGTCATATTCGTAAGTGGTGACCGACCCGTTCAACCCCCACGTATCTGTGTTTAAGGAGGTGAACAAATCCGCTTCGGCGGCAACGGCGCGCCAATCCATCGGCAGGAGGACCATGGCCACCACCAGGTAACTGGAAACGGAAGTGATCCAGAACGAGTGCCGTGACAGCAACCGCGATCTCCGCTCGCCCGCGCAGCAAGCCCGCCGCAACGGCACCAAGAGGAGCGGCAGCAACAGGAAAGACGCCCCCATCACATAGGGCACGGATTGCACCGCGTAATATGTCCACGCCGCCGGGGGCGGCCGGAAATTCAGCCGCGCCATCCCTTGCGCATCCTGCGTCCGCACCGGAATCAGGCCCGCGCTGCGGCCGGTGGACACCGAATTACTCTCGGAGAGCAACCGGTTGTTTACGTCATACGCGTAAGTGGTCTGCAACACTTTGCCGGCTACCGTGACCGTTCGCGCCAACCGGTTCCCCACCAGATCATAAACATAAGCGACCCGGTAACCCGCGCTGTTGCCCGACGAAGTGGCTACCTCATTCGTCACCCGCCCCTGCGTGTCGTAAGCGTAACTGAACGTGTTGGTGTACCGCACCCCGGCCGAATCCCGCATCACTTCCGCGGCAGCCGTCCGCTTTCCATCGGCCCGATAAAAGTAGCTGAAACTCGAAATCACGTTCGAGCCCACATCCCGGTTCACCAACTGTGTTAGCTGATCCCGGTCGTCGTAGCTGTAACTCGTCGTAATCCCGTTCGGCCGCCGCACCAGCGAACGCATGCCCGTGAGATTGTACTCGTAACTTGTCGTCTCCGGCGTGGTCAACGCCTGACCCTGTCGTTTCACGACGGTCACCCCCGTCAACCGCCCTGAATCATCGTAACTGTAGCGATTCTCGCTATTAGCGGTGCGGACCCCGGCAAAAAGGCCGGTCACCGGATCGTAATCGTAATGCACGTCGGCCTCGGGCGATTGAATCCGCACCGGCCGGCCACGACCGTCGTACACATAGGCGGTTGTGCCGCGGCCATCGGTGAGTTGGAGGCGGCGACCGTTGGCGTCGTAAGCGTACTGCACCCGCTGGGTGGTGCTCCCCGAGGCCAAGTGATAAAATAACTTCTCCGCCAACTGCCCCGCCCCGTTGTAAACATGTTCGGTGGTCACCCCATTAAAATCTGTGGTGGTCAGGATTCTCTCCCGGCTGTCATAAGTCGTCCGCGACTGCTCGCCTCCCGGCAGCGTGTGCGACTCCTGCAATCCGTTCGTACTGTAACCGAAGCGATTCGTGCGCCCGAGCGGATCTACCATCGCTTCGACGTGCCCAAAGTCATCGTAGGCAAAGCGATGTTGGGGCAGAACCACGGCCCCGCCCTGTTCCGGATCCGCCACCGGGGGCAACGTCACCTGCGTCACATGCCCGTACGCGTCATAGTCAAATCCCCGCGCCAACCCCAGGCGATCCACCACATTCGTCTTCAAACCCAGCGGGGAATAACTCACCCGCTCCGATGTCCCATCCGCGTAAATCGTCCTGGTCTTGCGGCCGACCGGATCGTAGAAAAAGCGCGTCTCCCGCCCCAACGCGTCCCGCGCCGTCACCACCTTGCCTAGGGCGTCGTATTCAAATTCTACGCGGTTGGTCGTACCGCTTTCGATGCGCGTAATCGCGGTGCAATGGCTTGCCGCGTCGTATTCCATGGCCAACTGCCGCCCATCCGAAGCCACCACCGCGACCGGCCGACTCGCCGCATCGTAGTTGGTTTGAATGAAAGACAGAATCGGGCCGGAGCTGGCCACGACCGTCCGCAGCAGATTCTGCTGAGTCACCACATTGACCACCACGTCTGCGATCCGCTCCACCCGCGTCGGCCGGCCAACGGGGTCGTAGATGTAGCGGGTGCCGACCGCGAGTTGACCGCGGCGCGCCCGATCGGTAATCAAGGTCAACCGACCGTTGTCATCGTACACATTGCGCAGGATCGAACCATCGGAGAAGCTGGTCTCAATGATCTTGCCCCCCGCGCTGTAGAGGATGGTCGAGCGGTTACCGGCAACATCCGTGTACCCTGTGCGGCGGCCGGCCGCGTCGTATTCAAAGTGCTGCGTCGTGCCGTTGGGCAACGTGTCACTTAATTTACGGCCGGCGGCGTCGTAAGTGTGGCCGACCACGGCTTGGGTGGGCTCGTTGGTGCCGCTGAAGCCGCGCCACTCCGCGGAATTCTGCGTCACGTTGCCTGCCGCGTCGTAACCGGCGCTCTCGACCAAACCGAGGTAATTGCTGCTGCTGAGAAAGCGCCCCTGCGAATCAAACGTGGCCGCCGCCACCTTTTGCCCGAGCGCATTGATCACCGCGGTTGGATTTCCCTGGCCGTCATACTCCAGCGCCGTCGTGTTGCCGGCTGCATCGGTCACCGCCGCGACTTTGCCCGCCGTGTTGAAAGTCTGCACCGTAACCCGCCCCAGCGCGTCGGTGATCCGGAATTGATTCGAGATCATGGCGTAGCTGGTCGTATTGCCCAGCGGGTCGGTCACGGCGGTCAGGACACCGTTGGCATCAAAGGTAAACGTGCGTTTGTGGCCGAGCGCATCGGTGATGGACGTGATCTGATCCAGGCCATTGTAAGTGAACTGGGTTGTGCCACCCATCGCATCGGTCGTGGCGACAACATTGCCCCGGTCGTCATACACGTAAACGGTGGGATTCCCCAGCGCATCGAAGGAGGTGGACGTGCGCCCGCTAAGGTTGTAATCCAACCCGCGTTTGTTGCCGTACGCGTCGTAAGTCGCCACCAAGCGGCCCAGTGCATCATATTCAAAGCGCATGATCGCCACGCCCTTGTCGTCCCGGACTTCCGTGATGAAATGCGGGAAGCGCGGGTGCTCGTACAGGTAGCTGGTCGCGGCATAGACCGGACTCAGGGGATTGACGGCACTCTGCAGTTTGTTGGCCCGAGCCAGATTACCCGCGGGGTCATACTCGTAGGTCATCGTCGCGGGACCGGTCGGGGTGCCATTCGTATCCACGTTCTCGGGTGCATAGACCGCGATGATGCGTTTCTGACTGTCGCGCACAAAGGTCAGCGCTTTGAGTTTTTCGTTTACCGAATTGTATTGCTCGATGTTCTGAAGCACGCCGTTGGTCTGGATGAACTCGGTGCGTTCCCCGTCGGGCTTGGTGATCCGGCGCAAGTAAGGCTTGCCGTAGGCGTCCACATAGCTGCCAATGGCTGAATCACTGGCGATGAAGTGACTGCCCAGGTATTCGCGCTCGACACGGTATTGCGTGCCGTCGCCGAGCGTAAGAATGAAGGCCGGGAAGTCGAAACCTTCCAGTCCGGTTTCCATCGGCGCCGCTTCCCAATAGCGCAGTCCCCATAAGGCAATCTGGTTGGCAGACACCGTCGGGACCAGGCTCGCGTTGACTCCCGGCGGAGGCGTCCAAGCCGCGCGCAGACGGAACAGCCCGCCCGGATTCAGCGAATACTTGAACGTCACCCGCTGTCCGCTATCGGGCATCGTCAGAGTGATGTCGCGCCCGCCGCCGGTGCGCAGACTGAAGCGCTCGCCGAACAGGTCGGTTTCCTGGACCCGCGTTTCGTTGATGGACAGGGCGATGTCCGCCACGGAGTAGGTCCACGAATAGCCGAAGTCGGCCGCATTCGGGTTCAGCGAATCGTAGCTGCGAAGGACTTGCAGGCCCACCCCGCCCACGAGGAACACGGCGTCCTGTTGTGAGAACATCACCTGCCCCAACTTCAATTGGGTGTCCAGCGAAAGGGAGGCTGTAACGCTCGCGATCAGGTTCCCACCATTCACTTCGAGCATCAGGGTGTAAGTGCCGTTGCGAACCAGCGTCAGATCGAGCGTACCCAAACTCCCGCCCGCCGCCACGCGGCCCACATGCCAGCCGCTTGGTGTCAACGGACCGGGCGTGACGTTGGCGACCTGGGCCCCGGTAACAGGATCAAACAAGATTACCCGGTAGGCCACTGGATCAATCGCATCCGGATCGTCGGCGGTACCCCGCAATTCAAACGTGCCGGTGTTGATTACCGTGGTGTCCACGTCTGACAAATTCGCCAGCGCGGCCACCGGCGGATTATCCGTGCTGCGAACGGTCAACAGTGGCGAAGCGAAGCCGGATTTACCGGTCGGATCCGTCGCCAGGAATGTGACTCTTTCGGAAGTAATTACTCCGGGGGTATAGCTGATCGTCGCCACGCGATTGGAATCAATCGTGACGGACAGATTACTCGTGCCCGTAACTGTCCACGTGATCTGACTGTCCGTGTTGTTCGGGTCGACCACATACGCATCGAGCGGAATCGTGGCGAAAGCCGCCGGGGTGAGCACGGTTTGATCGGGAATGCTGGATACCACCGGGCCATCCTGGCCGGGCGTGAAGACGACGATGTTGAACGATTGTGAAGCGTTGCCACCTTTACCATCGCTGGCGGTGACGGTCACCGGGTTGCCGCCCACTTGTCCTGCCGTGGGGGTCCACGAAATCACACCGCTCGACGCGTTGATCGTCATTCCCGCCGGCTTCACGGCAAGCGCGTAGGTGACGGAGTCACTATTAGGGTCCGTCGCATCCACGTCATAGACATAGTTCGCGCCCGGCGCGCTGGTCACGACCGGGATGGAGGTGAATTGCGGAGCGAGATTCTGATACGGCAGGATGGTCAGCGACCACCCCTGGTAATAGCTACCACCCCGTCCATCTTCGACAATCACCTGGATATAGTGGCTGCCGGTGTTCGTGGTGGTGAACTGGAGGAGCCCGGTGTTGGTGTTGATGGTCATCCCGGCCGGTCCTTGCCCGAGTCGGAAGCGCAGAGTGTCACCGTCCGGATCGGTCGCCAAAACCGCGTAGGTGTACGGGACCGTGGTCATGCCCGAGAACGACGGCGTAGAAGTGATCGTGGGCGAGTGGTTTTCGTTCGGATCCACCACCGTAATGACGATCTGGTCTTCCACGCTGTCGTACACCCCGTCATTGACCATGAGGCGAACCGTGTACGGCCCCACGGCATCCGTTTGCAGCGACGCTTGCGCGGACTCAGCCCCGCTCAATTGCGGATGGCTACCAATGGGAATGGACACCAGCGACCAGCGGTAGGTGAGCGCTTTGCTCTCGGGATCGTATGAAGCCCGGCCGTTCAAGCCGGCAATCTCACCCAGGTTAATCGTCTGATCGGGACCTGCATCCGCGATCGGCACTTCGTTCACGGTTAGGTCGGCAGTCGCGCTGAACTTGTTGTTGGCCTCGCTGATTTCCGTCAATGCGCCACTGCCGCCGCCGTCATCATCCGCCACCACAAAGATCGTGTGCGATGCGATGGGCGGATTGCTCCAGGTGACGCTGACGGTTTCAAATCGGCCCACTGCCAGATTCGATTGAGAGTGCGCGACGCCCAACAAATTGCCACCGCTTTGCGGATCGCCAAGATAGAACGACACCGCCACGCCCGCAGCCACGTTGACGTAACCAGCGTTGCCCAGCCGTGCCTGCAACAAAGCGCTGTCCGGCAAACCGCCGCGATTCACCTCCAACCGCGAGGCGGTGACATCCACCACCGGCGGCACATTCGTGTTCACGTCGAAGCCGGAGCGGCGAAGATTGTTCGCCTCGTTGTATTCGGGCACAACGCCGCTGCTGTCCACGAAGACATGCAAAGGCGCCCCGGCGAACAGCGCTTCACCGCGCAGCGGAATGTCGCCAAACGCAACGAAGCCTTGAGCCAGTCCGGCGGCCGCGGCACCGTAACCCAGCACACGATCCGCATTGGTGGAGTACGCGCCGTCGCCATCCACGTCCACGAACACCAACGCGGTGTAGGGGATCGGCACGGGATCGGCGCCATTGTTCCGCCAGCGGACATGGACGGTGCCGGTGTACTGGAGGGACTGGCTGTTTACGATCACGTTCGTCATCACGATGGCGGTGAGTTCCAAGTCCACCTCCGGTCCGCTCGGCGTGGTGACCACCAAGCTGAACGATTGATCGGCGAATGCGCCCAACTGGTCCGTCACGCGGATGGTTACCGGGTTAGGGCCCACGTTGCCCTCGCCAGTCAGCCAGCTAATCTGACCTGAGTTGGTGTTAATCGTCATGCCGACGGGAGCTTGCACGAGGTCAAACGCCAGCGTGTCGCCCGGCGTATCGGTGACGACCGGGGTGTAATTGTAATTGCTGCCGGCGCGGATCAGCAGCGGCGGTTGCGAAGTAAAAACCGGCGGCGCGTTCAGCACATGAACGGTCTGTGTGGCCAGGGCGACACCGCCGTGGCCATCGCTGACCTTGAGCACCGCGGCGAAATCCCCAAGCGACCCGTAGGCGTGCGTGACCAGCGAACCGGTCGTCTTGAACTTGTCGCCGAAATCCCATTCATAAGTCAGCGCGTCGTTCTCGGGGTCGGCCGAGCCAGCCGCGTCAAAGGTCACAGTTTCGAGGACGAACGGTGAGTTCGTGCTCAGGGTGAATGCGGCCACGGGCAGCTGATTCGCCGGGCCGACGTTGGCGGTGAAATTCGCCACGCCCTGACCGCTGCGATTGTCCGCGACGATCAGTTGCCCATTATACGTCCCGGATGCGCCGTAAGTATGGCTCGCACTCGTACCCGCGTTCGTGTTCCCCGTGCCATCGCCCCAGACCCACGTGAACGTCAGCGGGTCGCCATCCAGATCAAACGACCCCACGCCGTTCAGCGTCAGCGTTTCGCCCAACCGCCGCCCGAAATTCGGCCCGCCCGCGACGATCGCGGTCGGCGCGCGATTCGGCCGCGTGATCACCGCGTGCGTCTGCGCCGAAGCCGTGCCGCCGTAGCCATCATTCACGAACAGCGAGACGAGGTAATCCCCTGCCGCCCCGTAAACATGCGCCGGATTCGGATTCGTGGAAGACTGCCCATCACCGAAGTACCAATAATAGTACAGCGCGTCCCCATTCCCATCACTCGTGCCCGCGGACGAAAATTGAATACTCTCCCCCGTTAATGCCGCATACGGCCCGTTGACCGACGCCACCGGCGCCGCGTTCGATGCCGGGAACACAAAAATACTGAAACTCAACACATCCCGTCCCGCTGCATTGGTCGCATCAAAGGACACGGCGTGTGCTCCCACCTGCCCCGGCGTCGGTGTGAAATCAATCAGACCATTTGTCGGATTCACCGTCAGGTTCGTGGGCCCGCTGAGCATGTTGTAAGTGAACGGATCATTCTCCGGATCCCGCGCCTCCAGCGACTGCCCATACGCCTGCCCCACCAACGCAATCCGCACCGGCTCACTTACGAACACCGGCGGATGATCCTCCAAGCCCCGTTGCCGTGACACAATAAACTTCGGGTCCGATATCCCCAACGGCTCACTCTGCCCGTTGCGATAAACGAAAATCCGGTAAAAATACTCCACGTTGTATTCGACGTGCGTATCCAAGAAAGTGGCATAGTCACTCGCCGTCCGCCCTACCTCCGCAAAACCCCGATCCGGACTGGTCGAACTCCGGTGCACGACCGCGTAATCGCCTACTTTCGTCCAAGTGAGCTGGATCTTGTTCCCTTTGGGTCGAGCCGCCAGATTCGTCACCACCCGGTCATACACATACACCGAGGTGAAATCTTCCGCGGTCAAATCCGGCAGCCCAAAGGAGGGATACACAATCGAGTTGGCGTTGCGCACCCGCAACCCTAACCCATACACACCCGCCGCCGGATACCCGCTCGCCAACACCGGCCGCGCGCCGCTCACCCCATCGTCAAAATCCAGCGGCACCGCCAGATCCGTCTCCCACTCCCACGCCCGGATAAAATTCCCGCTGGCCGCATCCACCGTAAACGAGCCGGACCCATCCAGTTGAATGCTCTGCCCCACGCACGCCACGTACGGCCCGCCGGCATCCGCACTCGGGGGAAACGGCGGCACGGTGGTCCGCACCACCACGCTGGCCACGTCCCGCAACTCGGGCGTGCCATTGTCGCGCACTTGCAGCGAGACCACATTCGTACTTAGCGACGCGTACGCATTCGTTACCACCGCCCCCACCGCATCCGGGTGCTCAAAATCCAAACCGTTGGCCGCATCGAAGTCCCACCGGTATTCCACCACTTTGTAGGCCGGATGCTGGTGATACGAACTGCGCCCATCAAAAATGATCGGATACCCCACGGCCGACGGATTCGGCGCCAACTGCACCACCGCCACCGGTCCGCGCTGAAACAACGAACTCGTCAAAATAATCACCGACCACGACGTCGCCAGCGGTTCATCCACCCAATAGGTCGAACGCCACGCCCCATCCGCCCGCTGCTTATCCAACGTCACCCGCGCCAACCCATTCACCTCATCCCGAAACCAGTCTTTTCCGGTCGCCGCAAAATTGTGCACCGCTTCCGGGACCGCCGTACGCAACGCCTTGGCCATCGCATAATGCGCATACACATTATTGATCCCCATCAACGTCCCCCAATTATTCGCCAAATAGCCCTCACCATGCAGCCACAACCCGTTGGTCACGGACACCCCGTCAAACGCCGCTTGGATCAACGCGCTCGGCGTCGAAGCATCCACGCCGCTGGGCCCCTGCCCCGCCGCATCCTGCCCTGTGTAACCAAAACCCACTCCCCGCCGCGAGTAGTTCACCCACGCCAAATTCCGAGCGGCCACCCACTCCGGGATCGCAATGCCCCACAAATCCCGCGCCGCCAACATCCCAATGGCCCCCCACTGTGCCGCTGAGTTATCCGGATGGCTATTCCACCCATATCGCCACCCTCCGCCCACCGTTGGATCGTCATACTGCCCCCAACAATACGCATCCACCAAATCCTGCATAATGTCCCGCAAGGCACGCCCGCGCACATTCGCCCCCCCCACTCGCGCCACCAACTCCGGCCGCGTCGCCGCCACCAAAGCATCCATCAGCGGCCCTGTCTCATAAATCGGTTGGCCCGAATTGCCATACAACGCAATCCCGTTGTGATTCCCATCCGGATCGCCATACGCCTGCGGCCCGATCCCCTGCGTCGTCAAAGTCGTCAACAAATAGTTCACCCCGCGCTGCACCGTATCCACATAAGGATCTTGCGCGGCGTCACCCGTCACCGTGTGCCCATTGATGCCGAACGCATGCACGGCGGAGGCCGACGCACTGATCGAGTAGCCATTGGCCGTCCAACTGCCGCCGGCATTATTCGTATCAATGTCAGACCGCGCCTGGCTCTTGTGCAAATTCCACAACCCCTCATCAATCGCCACCTTCATCTCGGTATCCAACGTCTTCGGCCGGATCACCAACGGGTACACGTCACCCAAAACCGTGCCGTTCGTGAGCAGCACTTGGATCGTAGCGTAATACGGCGTGCCCTCCGTGCCGGTGTACGCGTGCGTGGCTTCAAGGTTGTAGAGCACGGCGGCGTTCGTCACCTGGTTGGTGACCGCGCCTGTGCCGTCGCCATACGTCCAGATGTAAGCGAACGGCACGGGCACTCCGCGCACCACGGCTTTTAGCGTGTTCGTCTTGCCGGCATAAACTTCATGCGGCTGTTCGATGCCACCGATGATTTGCCATGGCACCGCGCTCAGCAGGTTGGCGCCCGCAATCGTCACCACACGCGTCGCGGAGCTGGTTTGCCCCGCATAATCCATCACCGTGAGCCGGTTGGTGTAAGTGCCCGCGTCATTGTAATGATGCGACACCGCCGGTCCGAACACATTGGGCGAGCCGTCGCCGAAATCCCACGTGTAACTCGCGATAGCGTAATCGTCCGCCGAATTGTAACCGTCGAACGCAAGTTCCACTCCCACCAGGCCATTGGTCGGGCCATTGATCACCGCCACCGGCGGCGCACCGGTCAGGCAATTAATCACGATGCTCGTACTGTTGCTCTGCAACGCGTGGTCCGTGACGGTCAACTCGATCATGCCCCCCGGCGCCACCGGCAATGACACATCCCGATACCCGGCCGATGGACGGAAACGCAAATCATCAAATCCGAAGACGCCCGCATATACCGTCCCACCCACGCCGAACGAGCCGTCCGAATAATTGCTCGTCTCGAAGATCTTCGCGAACGGATCGCCGCCACCCGCCGGACGCAGGTAATAAATCGCCCCACCCGCCGGTTTGGTTTCGATGCGAATATCGTAAGTCGTTCCCTTCGCATAGGTCGTTGGCTGGCCGCGATAATTCCCGTACTCATAAATCTGCACCGCGCCATTGTTGAAATAAATGGCATAAACCAACCGCTCGTAACTGCCTGACGTATTGTCCTGATTGCGGAAACCAAACATCGCGTAGGATGTGCCGGATGATGTGTCCACGCGGGCCTCAATCGCTCCCCCGCGCGATAGTTGCAGACCCGTGGTGTAGAAATACGCCGAGGACCAGGAGTTCTGGCCCGTGCTGGTAAACCGATTGCTCTGCACCGTGTTCACCGTCACCCAGCGACCCGCATCCAACGTCGTCCCATCGAACGTCAGCAAAACTTCCGGCAAAGACCACCGGTAACTCATGATGCCGTAGTCATCGCTCGACGTGACCGCGCTGAGATTCACGGGCTGCGTCCCTTCCGGATTCAGGGGACTGGCCGTGAGCCGCGCCACCGGCGGATCATTGGCCACCACGATCACATTCTGCGTCACCGACATCGTCTGCTTTCCGAAATCCGTCACCGTCAAAACCAACGGATAAATTCCCAGAGCTGAATAATTGTGCGTCACCGCCGCCCCGGTCGCCGTGCCCCCATCCCCAAAGTTCCATTGGTAAACGTAGATCCCCCGGTCATCCGTCGAGTTCGTGCCGTGAAACGAACCGAACCACAGCCCGTTCGTCGCCACTGCCTCCGTCAGGAAACGATTCCCTGCGATCACCGGCATGGGCGTGTCGTTGGCCTTCACCGTCACCACATGCGTGGTGCTGTTCGTCTGATTCGCATGATCTGTCACCGTCAATGTCACCGTGTACACCCCCGCCGCACTGTACGTCGTCGTCGGACTCGCGCCCGAGCCCGTCTTGCCGTCGCCAAACTTCCAATCGTATTTCCAGATGCCGACATCGTCCGTCGAATTCGTCCCGTAAAAAGTCGTTGTCCACACCCCATTCAAAGCGTTGGTTTCGTCCACCACCGCCGGGCCGTTGATCGCGGCCACCGGTAATGCGCCGGGGACAAAAGTAACCGTGGTAAAATTTGAGTGCGTCTGCCCCGAAGCATCCGCCACCGTCAAACCCACCGTCCACGGACCGCGACCGTTCCAGGACCGCGCCACCGTGGGCACTGTGCTGGTCAAGCTGGAGCCATCCCCGAAATGCCAAAGGTAAGTGGCGATGCCGAAATCGTCAGTTGAAGCCGAGCCATCGAGTGTGGCGTACCATACGGCTTGCGTGGCCGCCGTCTCCCCCAAGACATACGGCCCGCCCGGAACGGATACCGGCGGGTTGGCCTTAATGGTCACCCACGTGCCGCGGGCGCTGACGATGCTGTTGCTGCTCGTGTGCAACAACCGCGTGAGGAAACGGCCTTCATTGGTGTACGTGTGCGTTACGCTTTGGCCCATGTTGGCCATCCCGTTCGTGAACATCCACGCAACCCGATTCGTCCCCGTATCGCCGAACGACCAAAGAAATTTGTCACCTGGGTTCACTCCGGTCCCCACAGCAGTGAATTGAAGCGTGCCGTTTAGATTCGTGCTCGGATCCAATGGCGTCAGGCCCACGTCCACCCGCGGCGGCTTGGGCGGGGCGGAAATGCCCAGCACGTTACCCAGGCTGGTGGCGACGGTGATCCGGTTGGTGCTAAATGTACCGTCGCCTAGCCCCGGCCAGAAATAGACCGCCTGTGAATTGTAGCCCGCCATCACCAGGTCCAGATGTCCGTCTTGGTCGTAATCAAAGGCGTCGATCGAGGAATAGGTGTTGATGTCAATGTTCAGCCAGAGTCCATTCGTTCCGGTGATGTTCGTGAAGCTACCGTTGCCAAAGCCGTGCAGAAAGGTCACATCCCCGCCGCTCCCGCCAGTGACGATCAAATCCAGGTGGCCGTCCTCATCAAAGTCCCCGGCAGCCAATCCGTACGGGTCGTTGTTGCCCATGTTCAGGCCACCGGCGACAAAATTTGTCTCCACGAACGAACGGTCGCCGTTGGAAAGAAATGCTTTGACCTGGCCGGTGGAATTTGCGGCGCGCGCAAAATCCTCCCGACCATCCTCATCGAAATCTCCCGCCGCCATGCCGCGACCATAATAGTAACTGCCCTGGCGGAAATCACGGACCGTGACCTCGAAACTACCGTCGCCTTTGCCCCAGTAGAAAATCGTGTAGGGCTCGTTCCCATTGACCGCGTAGTCCAGGTTGCCGTCGGCATCAAAGTCGCCCACCGTGCCGTCCATCATGTAGCCGTTGGCGCCACCGGCCTGCGGCAGCGCCACGCCGGGCGCATAAGTGCCGTCGCCCCGCCCCTTGTAGAAAAACGACACCATCGTGCCGCCGGAGCCGTAACCGGCCACCAAATCCAACAGCCCGTCACGATCGAAATCGCCCAGGCCCAACCCGCGATTGTTGTTGGGGAAATCCACCACTTGTGTCGCCCCGCTGAAACTGCCGTTCGTCAACAGATTGAAGCGGTAAATGCGTCCGCTGTCATTGCCCACCGCCAGCAAGCCGTCGCCGGGCAGATAGCTTAAGCTGAGGATATCCGTGGCGTTGCCGAATGGATCCACAGCCTGAATCTTCAAGTCCGAGCGAGCGTGAAGATTCAGATTGAAGTCGTACGAGAGCACCGAACCCAGAACGGTATCCACCAGCAGGCCGTTGACGTAAAGCCGGTACTCGGAAATCCCGGTGTCGTCGTTTGCCTCGGCCCAAACGGCCCGAATGCTGCCCGGATTGATCAGGACAAAGCTACCCCGCACGCCGTTCGTCCACGCCGGCGCGTTGGTTTCGGCTTCAATGTTGAGTTCGGTCAACCGGAAAAAAGCCTGCTGATTCGTGGCCGGCATGCTGCCCAAATTGATCGTCGTCCCGGCGTCTGGTCTTACCGCCAGCAAGGTTTTCCATTGCGTCAGATTCGTGCTGGTCTGGACAATGTAAGTTGATCCGTTCGTGCCGGCCTCCACTTGCAGGCGGACGACCAGTTGATTGTTCTTCGGAGTGACCGAGAGTTTGCCGTGTTTGGGCGGTGGCGAACCAGCAAGCACCAGCAGTGTGGCCCCAACCACCCCCAGCACCGCGCCTAAGCTGGTGATCCAGCGGGAATACGTTTTCATCGCGTCACCTCAAATTCATTCGCTTTTTGCATGGCGGGTCAGGGTTGTTGGGTGGCCCAGAACTGGAACAGACTCAGCGGCGGCGCAGTCCGGTTGCGGCTGTAGATTTCAATGCCATCCACCACCACCACCCGTTCACCCGGACTCAACACGCCGTCACTTCCGGCCTGCGCCACCACTCCCGTAGTGATGTTCACGTAGGGCACGCTGTTCGCCAAAGTCCCCACCGGACGCGCCAGCCAGAAGTTCGTCGAAGTAGGCAGGCCCATTTGGAAGGGTGCGCTCAACGTGACGCCACTCGGCGGCAGGTTCGTCAGGCTCAAGGTCCCCAGCAAGGTGCCGGTGCTGGCCTTTAATCGCCACGTGATCCCGAATTGAACCAGTCCGCTCACATCTCCAAAGACTTCCGACCCAGCCGGGACACGGTAGCCCCAATTCAAAATCCTCAACTGCCCGGGAGCGAGGCTGGTGGTGGTTTCATTGTCCAGCACCCCGTCCGGGTCGACGCTGTTGGTCAGGCCAGCCGGCAGCGTGGCCGTGTTTATTTTCACCGTATAGTTCCCGGCCGGCGGACTCGGAAAACTGTAGTTGCCGCCGGTGTCGGTCGTGGTCTGCCCCACGGTGATTTCGCCGGCCAGCAATTGCACAGCCACACCAGCCAGGCCTTCACCCGGGTCGGCGGCGTTATTGGTGTTGCCGTCTCTGTAAATGGTACCCGTGAGAGTGGAGAGAATGGCGGACACGGTGATGGCGGTGCCGCTGGCAGGAGCGCGGTCGAATTGTTGCAATCCAAAGGTGCCGAGGTAGTGCCCGGCATCGGAAAGGAGGACACTGACGACGACACTTTGCCCGGGGGCGAGGTCACCAAGAAGCAGTCCCAAGCCAAAGGCGACATCGTTACTGGCACCTACTGGGATGGCATTGCTGTTGCTAAGTTGGAACGCGTAGAGGTTGTTGAACAGGCTGCCGTTAGCAAACCCAGGCTCGTCAACCTGCCAGGAATCGGCGGCCACGTCGCTCGCACCGGCGCCGGGCGTGCCGATCACACCCCCGTATTCGTTGAAGAAGGTGTTGGTCTCCTGATCAATCTCGGCGTCCACCAGCACCGCAAAACGTAGGTTGGTGAAAGTGCCGCTACTGATATTGGTGAAGCCGTAGGTAAGGAGAGCGTCGGTGCCGTTGGGCTGGGTGGCGTTGAAGCCGCTGTCGAGGCCGGCGGGCAGAGGGTGTTGGCTGAGTTGGGCCGCCGTGCCCGGTTGGGCACCATTAAGATCGGCGCCGTTCACGGCGAGGAAGGCATCCAGTTCAAAAACGGAGCCGCCGGCGCCTATTTTGAAGATCTGGCCATTCTTGCTACCGCCCTCGCCGTGCGGGCCGAAGGAGCCATAAGTAGTGGCGCGGCTTGGGGTGCTGGCGGCGAGGACAAGCAGGAAGATGCTGGCGAGGGTGAGCCGCTGGCAGGCGGCGCACCTTGGAATGTGCGCCCGGACTTCATAATTAAGACTACGTGGTTTCATGCGGCGTGATGAGCAGGGCGGGCACTCTAAAGCCCACCATCGGTTTGAGTTTCAGTAGCGGTAGCCGAGCACCACGCCAGCGACAAAGCCGCTGCCGTTGAATCGGATTTCGTTGGGTCCGAGGTTGAGCCGGACGTCGTTGAGGGTCCATTCGTAGCCGCCATAAATGCCGGCATAATACCCGTCGCCCAAATCCCAGTCCCCGCCCGCAGTAAGGCCGAAAGTGAAACGCCAGGCACTCTCACTTTCTTGGTCATGCCAGGCGCCAAGCGTGGACCGCGCCCCACCGGGAGTCGTTTCGACAAAACTTTCCTTGCGATCGGCGTCGACTTGGAGGTAGGTCATGCCCAGTTTGGGCGCGAGGTGCAGAGTGAGGCCTTCACTGGCAGCGTAACTGACGCGCGGGCTGAGCGTAAAAGTGTATAGGTCGGTGGTGAAATGAAAATCCACCTCGCTTTCAGCGGTGCTCAGGTCCACGCGGGTGCTGGTGCGAGTGGTGGGAATGTTGGTGATGACGGGGCCGGGAACGCTGTACTGGCCGGTGTAACCGCCGGGAACTGTTTGCGGAAGCGGGAAGCCGGTGTCGGGGTCAACGGTAGTGGTGACATCGTAAGCGTCCGTCACGTCGTACCGGCTGATACGTTCAAAGTAGGAACTGAGGCGGAGCCGGGCGCAAGCGCCCCAGATACTTTGAAAGCCGAGGGTGAAATCGAGCTGCCAGGGGTCGGCTTGCAGCACGCGCCAACCGGCTTGCACTTGTAAGCCAGCGCCCGTGGCGTCGGTCTCACCTTCAACGGGAAGATCGCGCAACGTGGTGTAACCCACATCTCCTCGCTTATGGAACAACAGGGTATTGTTTAATGCCGCATACTGACTGGGGTTGTTGTACGCCCAATTCCACGTGTTTCCCGGTCCGCCCACGGCGTCGGGATTCAGCGTGCCTTCATCGAGATTCACGTAACCGTCATCGTAAGTGCGGTCTGCAAATGCGGCCCGCGGTCCCACGCTGGCGGGCTCCACCAACGGCCCGGTCGCCGCGTGCCGGCCCAACAGCTGCACGTACGAGCTGCCGGATACTTCGTACTGCATCACCCCGCGGGTCGCCACCCCAAGGTCGAACCAGAAATCAGCTGCCGGTGCGAGAAAAGCGAATTGATTTACGACACCTAGCGCGAGAAGGCGGACGAGGACTCCGGAGGAAAAGATTTTCATGCTCAGGGTTTTAGCCAGCCCTTTTCTACGCCGATATCGGAAGGAGGGTCAAGGAATTCGCCGCCGCTAAACTACGGGGGCCTCTACGGACTCGCCCGAAGCGTGCGCCCCCACGGGGTCATCTCATGTCTGCCGCGCCAGCTCCATGCGCGATCCGTTCAGATCCGGCGATAAATTATTTCCAACGCGAGCACGGCGTACGCAGTAACCAAGGAAGGATCCTTTTCCCACCAGCGGCTGTTCCGATTCACCCATGAGCCATCGCGCTGTTGCGTGTCGAGCAGTTTCATCGCGACGTCGCGCCGCCAATTAACTTTCCGGCCATCCGTCAGCTCCACGGTGTCTACGCCGGCGGCGTTGAGGCCCTTGACCATCAAGTGGAGGTAATAATAGAAGCCCTGCTCACCCATGCCTGGATTCTCGTCCAAAGTGTAGTTGGCACGCAACCAATCGAGCACGGCCACAACACGCGGGTCATCTCCTTTCACATCGGCATAAATGTAACTCAGCAGCCCCGCATAACTGATGCTGCCGTACGAACGCAGCGCCATACGACCGGTGTCGGTGTTTGTTTCCCCACCCGCCTTGCTGTCCCCCGGCGCATAAACAAAGCCACCCAAGTCCCGCGGCAAGGTCGAGACCCATGCTTGCGTGTTATACTTCGGCAAATTCTGGCAGTTCTCGATAAAATGAATCGCCGCCTCCCAATTCAGATCCGGCGCACGATTCGTTTCACCTTCGCGATTTGTCTTCCCGCCTCTTGCGTTCGCCCTCCAGACGACGAATTCTGTGGCCCGCAAGCCCTCGATGGCAGTGAGGGTATTGACGAGATCCGCCACCGGGCGGCTGTCCCCATAACCAATGCCGCCGTCCAAGCGATCGTCCGCCCGTCCCGGCATCCCGGCATCACGCTGCAAGCCGATGACGAATACCCGCGCGCGACGCAAGACTTCGTTGTAGGCGGGATCGTCCGCAAGCCCGAGTGCCATCATACAGAGGGCGGTGTTGTAATTCGCCAGCTTTCCTCGCTGAATGCTGCCGTCCGCTTGCGCGGAGGCCAGAAGGTAGGCAAAGCCCTGCTTCATACCTAAAGTTTGATTGGTCCGGTAGCGGCCAGTGGGCTCCCCGAGGAACGAAGCCAGGGCCAGCGCGGTCACTGCGGGAGTGTCCTCCACCGACCACCAACCGTTGGAATTCTGGCTGGCCGCCAGCCAGGCGAGCCCACGGTCAATCGCATGCTCCAATTCCAAACGAAAGGAAACGTCGGATTGGCCGGCCGGACTGGCCGTCTGATCAGGATTGGCTTGTGCGAAGGCGCCACAAACAAATAGCACGACAGGCACGACGCAAAGCCAGAGAGTTGTCTTCATGGATCAAAATGAATTGGGTTTCGATTTCTCGGCAGCCGTCCGGTCCACTGGTCGCAATCGGAAGGTGACTTCCACTGGCGTTTTGTCTGGAGGTAGCAGCACCGTATTGATCACGTGCGCATCATCATCTTCGCGACCAGGTCGCGGGTTGTTCACAAGTGCATCCGGATCTATATGAAACGAAACAACGGAGCCATCCCGCTGCGCCACGAAGTTCTTTCGAGCCAGGTAAGAACCGTTGTAGGCCCATGGTCCGGCCGGCAACACTCGACGTGCCTGGCCGGCCACTATCAAATCCTCCATGGCGTGCCGCACAACCTTTTCGCCCTCGCGCCAGGAAACTTCGACCCAGATGGATGGCCCCGGCGGCGGTGACTTCGGATCCGCTGGAAACCGATTCGTGTACGCGGGGTTGATTCCCAATAGGAGCATCGCGATGTGAATGTGTGCCGGTTGCGCCTCTGTTCGAAAGATGCTCTCGTGGGTCTTACCGCCCGCGGCAACGACGGCGTACTCAACCACGCCGGTACGCTGATTCACCAGCGCAGGAAAACTCAACGCGCGTTGCTCCTTGTCGAGATGCACCGCACCAAAGATCATCGGCGGCCCGACGGGATGATTGGTGGCCGGCGGCGCGAGCTCCGGCACCGGCGGCGAATTCACCGGGGCTGCCACGGCAACACCCAAAATGGCAAAAGCGGCCAGAATGATCCCGGCGGCGAGAGCTGCACAACAACGTGTGGTTTGCATGGCCACGTGGCGCAGACCGTAGTGCGGAAGGAGTAAACGGGCAATCGCAATTTCACTCCGAGCCGCCTCATAAATCAACACGCCGGGAACGACAGTTGGCAGCTAAATTTTTGACGACTCTTCGCGCTTTTTGTTTGGCAATCCCGCAGGCATGCAGCAATCTCGCCAAAATTTTTTCTAAACCAAACTTGCCGAACGCCATGAACGCCTTCAACTCATCGAGGTCTAATTTCGCGGTCCCGTTCCTTTTGCTGCCAGGTGGTCTACTCGCCTTGACCATCGCGGCTTCCGCAGAAACCGCGCCACTCCGCCCCGGCGCGCTGCTGGCCGCCGCTGGTATCGAGGAATCTTCGCCCGCACCCGCAGAGTCCGAGTCCACGTTCCAGCGTGTCGCGGAAGCGATGTGGCCGGCGGAAAAATCCTCGGGCCTCTGGTCCTTCGAATTTGGCGTGGGGGTAATTTCTGACAATACGCCAAACGACTATTACAAATTCAGCTTTGATCCCCTGGAGGGGCCGGGCAGCGGCTACACCTACAATTTCACCGTCGCCCGCCAGATTGCCGAGTTCGACTGGAAGGTCGGCGGCGCGCACCTGCGCCCGACCATCGAAGTGCCGTTTCGCCTGACCCTCGTGGACCAACAGGAAGGCGGCTTGCTGCCAGACCTTAACCTCGGCGTGGCCTTTCGCTGGCGGAATTTCCCGTGGAACCGCTGGGTGGCGATGACTTTTTCGGTGGGAGCGGGGATTTCCTATTCGTCACCCGTCTGGACCGCGGACATTCAACGGCATCCCAACCAATTGCCCCGTTCAGAATGGAAATGGTGGATGCCGATGGAATTCACCCGCTTCCTTCTACGCCCTTGCCCGCCACCTGCTTCGGACTGATTTCCCAAATCAAGATGTACGAGCTACTCACTGTCGAAGCAGCAGTGCATGGCGACAGGAAC
>CAYWCK010000030.1:0-23080 GCA_964456685.1 uncultured Bifidobacteriaceae bacterium
AAAGCCGAATCGCACCAATGCCACCAAACTCACGATTGCAAACCCGCCTAAGGCAACGGCGGCCCAAGGGATTTTCTCCGCTCCAACAAACGCCCTCCCGAGGATTAGGCAGCCGGCCCAGAGCAGATAAATGCCACCGATCTGCAAGCTCGCTGCGAAGGTCAGCACGATTGCAGCCACCGCGAGCCAATGGCCACGTCCGCCGGTTACAATCCCGAAGATCGCGAGCGCCCCCAGCACGTGCGCCACCGTGTCGGGGCGATCATGGAACGTGATACCGAACAGGAACAGCCCCGCTATATTCACGAAGCGCGCGGGCAAAGCGAGCCGGCGAAAGATCGCGAGCACGATCAGAAAGTAAACGCCCAGCAGCGCCACGTGCAGCCACATGGCAGCGAGCGCGCTCGTCCCGAAGATTTTCATCCAGCCTAGCAGCACCAATTGATGCAGCGGCGGGTAGGCGCAGAAAACTTCACCGCCAGAAATCGGGAGCGCGTTCACCAGCGATGGATTGCAGTATTTGCCGTGCAGGAGAAAGTTTACGACCGGGCCGTCGTAGAAAAACGCGTCGTTGTTCGGCACCGGCTGGGACGTGAAAAGCAAAAGCGCGACCTTCCAGAGGAACACGAGGAGGAAGATCGCTCCGGGTTTTTCAACTAGCCGGCGAATCACGGGCGCAGCTTTCCAAATCGCCGCCGCTTGTCAACGCCCGACGCCCTCGGCTACGCTGCCGCGCGACATGCCGCCCGCGCCCGATACCGCCAGCCCGAACCAAGTCCCGCTCGCCGTGGACCTGGACGGCACGCTCATCCGCAGCGACATGATGTGGGAATCGCTCGCGCGGTTGCTCCGTCAGAAGCCACTCACCGCGCTCGCCGCGCCTGTCTGGCTGTTGCGCGGCCGAGCCTATTTGAAGCAACAACTCGGCGCGCACGTTCAGGTTGATCCCGCTTCCCTGCCCTATCACCAGGAATTCCTCGCGTGGCTGCGCGAGCAAAAGCGTGCTGGCCGCAAACTCGTTCTCGCGACCGCTTCCGACATCAAGATGGCCGAACCAATCGCACGGCACGTGGGCCTGTTCGAAGAAGTTCTCGCCAGCGACGGCGCGACCAATCTCCGCGACAAAGCAAAGTGCGACGCACTGACGAAAAAATTTGGCGAACAGGGCTTTGCTTACGCCGGGAATTCTTCCGTGGACCTCGACGTGTGGCGCGGAGCGAAGGAAGCGGTCGTGGTCAATGCGCGCAATGGCCTGCGCGAACGCGCCGAGAAACTCACACAGGTCGGGCCAACCTTTGCGAACTCCGGTAGCCTGCTGGTCGCTTTGATTCAAGCGCTGCGGCCACATCAATGGGCGAAAAACTTGATCGTCTTTGTGCCGCTGGTGACCGCGCACAAGCTGACCTTCTGGCCTTTGCTTTCCGCATTAGGCGCGTTCTTCGCGCTGTGTTGCTGCGCCTCGGGCGTTTACCTGCTGAATGACTTGTTGGATCTCGACGCGGACCGTCATCATCCCACCAAACGTCACCGACCATTCGCTTCCGGTCGTTTGCCGCTGCAAGTCGGCTTGCTGTTGTCACCGTTGTTGCTGCTGATCGGCGGCGTGGTCGCATGGATTTTGACGCCGCACTTTGCCGGGTTGCTTGCCATTTATCTGCTCGCCACGAGCGCCTACTCCTGGCAGCTCAAACGCGTCGCCCTGCTGGACGTGTTCATCCTCGCCGGACTTTATACACTACGACTCATTGCCGGGCACGTCGTCACCGACATCGCTTACTCGGCGTGGTTGCTGGTGTTCTCGATGTTCATCTTCCTCAGCCTTGCATTGCTGAAGCGCTTTCCCGAGTTGCAGGAATTGCGCCGCCAAAAGCAGGACGTTGCGCGCGGCCGCGGTTACACCGCGAACGATCTGGAACTTGTCGCCACGCTCGGATTGGTCAGCGGATCGCTCGCCGTGCTGGTACAGGCGCTCTACGTGAACAGCGAACAGGTCGTCCGTCTGTATCACCACCCCACCATGCTGCTGCTCGCTTGCCCGCTGTTTCTGTTCTGGATCAGCCGCATCTGGTTTGTCGCGCATCGCGGCCAGATGCACACCGACCCGGTTGTGTTCGTATTAAAGGACTGGGCCAGCTACGTCGTCGGCGCATTGACGTTGCTCGTGGTCTGGCTGGCCACCTGACCAACCATGAACATCCCGGGTCAACAGTGGTTTCACGACACGGTTTCGGCGCTCGCGTACTCGCTGGCGCAACCACACGCAAATGCGCCTGAACTCCAACCGCCACACAACGACCTCACTCAGTTCATCCTCACACAGCACGCGCAAATGCCCGATTACCTGCGCGCCCCGATGCAACTCGCCGCGCTGGGCTTTGATGGTTTCAGCCTGCTCAAAGGAAAACCTTTCCACGCACAACCGCCCGAACTTCGCGCGAAGCAAATCGCCGCATGGAGAAACTCGGGAATTAGCTTCCAACGGGACTTGATCCGTTATTTCGAGAGCCTGGCCACGCTCGCGCTCTACAGCCGGTCACAAAATTCAGCGCCACCGCAAATTACCGGCACAGCTGACGAGCCACTGCCCAAGCGCGCCGAGATCGTCGTCATTGGCAGCGGCCCCGGCGGCGCGATCACCGCATGCTTGCTCGCCGAAGCTGGACGCGACGTGCTGCTCGTTGAAGAAGGCGCGCACTTGCCGTTGGGTTCGTGCGAGCCTTTCTCGAAAGACGAGATGCTCCAAAAGTATCGCAACGGCGGGCAAACCGTCGCACTTGGCAAAAACAAAATATCTTACGTGGAAGGCCGCTGCGTCGGCGGCGGCAGCGAAATCAACAGTGGCCTTTACCATCGCACGCCGCCCGAAATTTTGGAGCGCTGGCGCAAAGAGTTTCGCGTCGAAGGGTTGTCCGAGAAAGAACTCGCGCCGCATTTCGAAGCCTGCGAGCGGGATGTTTCCGTTTCACTCCTGCCGCACGCCGCACCGCCGGCCTCGCTCAGACTTCACGACGGCGCGAGCAAGCTCGGCTGGAAATCCCTCGAAGTGCCGCGTTGGTTTATTTACCCCCGTAGCAGCCGACGTGAGGAGGCTCAAACCAATTCCGGAAACGGAAGTCAGAGCCTCCTTACGTCGGCTGCTACTGAGTCGGCAGGTCGCCGGCAATGCATGAGCGAGACGTTCATTCCGCGATTCCTGAAGGCGGGTGGACGCTTGCTCTCACGCACGCGCGCTTCGCGATTCTTCCCAGCCGGTAACGGCTGGCTGGTTGCGGCGCAACACGCGACCGCGGGCGCGATTGAAATCCAGGCCGACCATCTCTTCCTCTGCGCCGGCGCGATTCACACTCCGGCACTACTCCGCCGCAGCGGCATTACGCGGAATGTTGGAAACTCCCTCCAAGTTCATCCGACCGTGAAAATCGTCGCGCGCTTTTCCGAGGACGTGAACTCCGCCACCATGGGCGTTCCGGTACATCAAGTGAAAGAGTTTTCGCCGCGCCTCAGCTTCGGTTGTTCGATCAGTTCGCCGGCCTACGTCGCGCTCGGATTGATTGATCATCCGGATGCCGCGCTTGAAACCGCTGCGACCTGGCAACGCACCGCCATCTACTACGCCATGATCACCAGCGAGGGCCGCGGCTCGGTCCGTCCGCTGCCAGGCTTCCGCGATCCGTTGGTGCGCTACGCGCTCACCGGGAATGACCGTCGCAATCTTTCCGATGGCCTGCGCAAACTGGCGCAAGCGCTCTTCGCTTCCGGCGCGACGGAACTCTTCCCCAGCCTCACGCGCGGCCCGGTGTTGCGTGGAGAATCGTGCTTGAGCAAAATCCCCGACGCTTTGCCGGACGGAATTGCCAACCTGATGACCATCCACTTGTTCAGCTCCGCGCCGATGGGTGAGAACCGCGAACTGTGCGCGACCGATTCCTTTGGCCGCGTCCACGGCTTCCGCAACTTGTTCGTCAACGACGCAAGCCTGCTTTGCACCGCTCCCGGTGTGAATCCGCAAGGCTCCATCATGGCGATCGCCCGGCGCAACGTGCTGAAGTTTCTGGTCCAGGGGAATTCACCCTGATGGATGCCTCTGAACCACGGCGATCCTCGCACAGGCCGGAGCCTTCCGGACCTGATCGTCGCCCGCTGCTCTTTCTGCTCTTGATCACTGGGGTATTGACAGCGCGCTGGGTTTGGATTGCCGGATTGGGCGACTACGGCTGGACGTACGAACTCGGCATGCGCGTGTTGCGCGGCGAAGTTCCTTATCGCGACTATATTTCTACCCTGCCGCAACTCACCAGCTACACGATCGTGCCGTTCCTGGTTCTACTGAAAGGAAATCTTTGGGCGTTTTCGCTGCACCTGTATGCATGGTGGTTCGCAACCTTGCTGGTGGGCCTCAAAGTCGCCCAAGCTTTCGGCCTGTGCCCCATCCGACAAACGGCCGCAATTCTTCTCGCCGCGTGCCTCTCTTTGCCAGCCACCCACCTTGGCCATGCTTACAGTTACGCCGGCACTTTCTTTTTTGGACTCACCTTGCTCCAACTGATCCGCCACAAAAATTCGCCGGAAGCCAGGCGGCTTGTGCTCGCCGGCGTCTTTGCGGGCTGCGGCATTTTCGCCAAACAGAATATCGGCATCGTAACCGGCCTGCTCGGACTGACCGCGATTGTGCTCGGCCAACCATCCGATTCGCAACGACGCTTGCCCATTGTGAATTTGTTTCTATTCGGGGCAGGTGCGGCGATTGCTTTTCTTACCATCTTCGCCTTTTTCGCCGCGCACGCAGGCGGCAAGGAAGTGTTTCAGCAGATGTTCAGCGACGCCGGTGAAGGCAAAGGCGGCTTGTTCGGAATGATTTTTCACGCGCTGCCCCTTTTCTTTTTAACACCCGAAACACCTTTGCGACAGCTTTGGACATTGCTCATCTCTGGTGGCCTGGGACTGATCTTCTTTGGCCTGATCGGCAACAAACTCTACCGCATGCAAATGGCAACGCAGCCATCGCAAGTGCCCGTCGATTCTCCGCAGCAACTAAGCTGGAAGCAGCCCGCCTACGTCGTCGGCTTTGTGGCCGTGCTATCGACCATTTCTCTGTTTGACCTGCCCGCCGTCCGCAATTTCTGCAACCGCCTTCACCCTTCGGCCATTCACGATTTTCATGGATTCGTCGCCCCGGCGGTATTTGTCGCGTATTCCTTTTTCACCGCACTGGCAGCCATCAGCCTGTTCAGTCGAGAGTATCGGAATCGCCCGGAACTGCTGCTCCCGATCCTGGCTCTGCCCCTGATTCTTTGGGGTCATGAAATTTCCTGTCAGGGCTACCTCCCGTTCGGCGCTCCCTTGGTGGTGCCGCTCGCGATGATCTTGCTCGAACGAATCGGATTCATCCGCAACATCGCCCCCCCTGCCTGTTTCGCTGCTGCGGCCTTCATGCTGCTCTTCACGGCATCCACCCAGAACAGTTATCTGCCCTCGTCTTTCAAAAAATTGGAACAGCTCCCTGCCGACAGCAAATTCGCCCACCTGTGGGCGCGTCCTGACTTCGCGCAGACCGTCGCCGAAACCAAGCGTGAAGTCGCACCGAAAATACAAGGAGAGCCGACGTTGTGGCTGAGCATCGGCGGACCGCACCTGGCTTGGGGCGGCACACCGGTCTTCGCCGTGGGCACGCTTTTCGGTGATACCTACAATCGACGCTCCGAACCGATTCTGCTCAACCGTTGGCGAGCCCAACCACCGCAGTTTATCTATGTTGGCCATCGCAACTATTGCTTTGGCTCGCAACTCTTCACGGACGAAGCCCTGAATCAGTGGCTGCCGGAGCAGCACGAATTGATTTGGAAAAATCAGGCTGGAAACGCCAGCCTATGGAAGCTCAGGAAAAAAACGCCCGAAATTTCGCCTTAGCGAATGCAGCCTAAGAATTCAAAACTTTGTCTCGTCACCGGCGCCGCCGGCTGGCTCGGCTCACGCCTAACGCAAATGCTGGCGCACGGACTGCCCGAGCATCCGGCACTTCGCGAACCGGATAACGAACTGCGCATCCGCGCGCTGGTTCTGCCCGGGCAGGATACGAGCGGGTTGCGCAAACTTTCCGAGCGCATTGAAATTCTTGAAGGCGACATCCGCAACGCGCCCGATTGTGCCAAGCTCTGTGCCGACGCAAAAGACGCGGTGCTCTTTCACACCGCCGGCATCATTCATCCGAAGCGCGTCGCGGATTTTTATGACATCAACGTGACCGGCACGGAGCGATTGCTCAATGCCGCCATCGCCGCGGGCGTGAAGCGCGCCGTCGTGGTTTCCTCGAACTCGCCGTGCGGTTGCAACCCGCATCCCGATCACCTCTTCGACGAGTTGTCCCCGTTCAATCCCTACATGAATTACGGCCGCTCGAAGATGCAAATGGAACTCGCCGTGCGCGAGCGCGCCGCGAAGATCGAGACGGTCATCATCCGTGCGCCGTGGTTTTACGGGCCGAACCAACCGCCGCGCCAGACGCTGTTCTTCCAAATGGTCCGCGACGGCAAAGCGCCCATCGTCGGCGGTGGAAACAATCTGCGTTCGATGGCTTACGTGGACAACCTTTGCCAGGGCTTGATGCTCGCGGCGATCACCGAGCGCGCGAACGGACAGGTCTATTGGATCGCCGACCGCAAGCCGTACTCGATGAACGAGATCATTGATACGATCGAGCGTCTGCTGGAAAAAGAATTTGGCCACACCTGCAAACACAAGCGGATGCGCCTGCCCGGCTTCGCGAGCGAAGTCGCCTGGCTCGCCGACAAGACGCTGCAAGGACTCGGCCTCTACCATCAAAAAATCCACGTGCTTTCCGAGATGAACAAAACCATCGCCTGCTCCGTGGCGCGCGCGGAACGCGAACTGGGTTACAACCCAACCGTCGCCCTCGAAGAAGGGATGCGCCGCTCGTTAAAATGGTGCGCGGAGAATGGGCAGACGTTTTGATTCGCTCTCGACCAACAGAATTGTGGCTGCGATTGACACTGGGAGCGAGGCTTCTGAGACTTAACCCTCGTTATGAAGCGAGCACGAGTATTTTGGTTTCTGATCCTGCATTGCGGATGGCTGATTTCGTTTTCTGGCTTTGGACAGACCACTCCATCCGAGCCACGGAAGTTACCAGACGCGAAGCTCACTATCCGTGTAGCCGATGATTTGGGAATGAATATACCAGGCGCAGGCGTCAGGCTGGGCTTCCAAAATCCTACCAATGGTCAAATGCAGATTGTGTCCGGCGATACTGATTTGGATGGTAAGTTTACTGGTCAAGGCGCAACAGTAGCGGTTGTGGGATGCGACGTTAGGAAGGCGGGTTATTATCTAGCTGGCGCTTCGATTGCGGCTTTCACAAATCGAATTGGTGATCGCTGGCAACCTTGGGACGCGACCTACACTTCGGTTCTGCGCAAGATCGAGAAACCCATCCCCGTGTTTGCTCGGATTGCGAACGTGAGAGTCCCTGCGCAAGGCAGACCCTGCGGGTTTGATCTCAAGGAAGCTGATTGGGTCGCGCCGTGGGGCAAAGGAATCGTCGCGGATTTCGTGTTCACTGCGGAGAGTCATTACACCAACCGCAACGGCTACACAGCATCCATGAAGCTGACGTTCTCAAATCCGCTGGACGGAATCCAACCAGCCAACTTGCCTCCTGAGTACGCCAACAGCGACTTTATCTGGCATCGAACAGCCCCTGAAACTGGTTACCTGTCCGAATATGAACAGAACAAAGTTACGCCAAAAATGCACTATCTGATTCCGACTGTGCCAGGCGTTCACCGTAATGAAGACATCGAAAAGCAGAAGTTCTATTTCCGAGTCCGCACGATCGAAAAGGACGGAAAGCTCGTAAGTGCTTTCTACGGCAAGCTGTCAGCTGGACTTGAAATGCTAATACCAAACCAGCAAGAAGTGAGAATCGTGCTCAATTATTTTCTCAACCCCACCCCGCTGGACCGGAACATGGAGTTCGATCTGAAGCAAAACCTGTTCAAAAATTTGAAGTTCGACGAGCAACCCCGCAAGCCGTAGCCAATTCAGTTCGCATGAAACATCTCATCACCGGCGGTTCGGGTTTTCTCGGCAATCTCATCGCGCGGCGTTTGCACGCGCGCGGCGAGCAGGTGCGGATTCTCGACGTGTGGGAAGACCCGTCGCGGCCCATGGAAATCGAGTTCGTCAAATGCGACATCCGCGACGTGCCCGGCGTGGCCAAGGCGATGCACGGCGTGGACGTGGTGCATCATAACGTCGCACTCGTACCGCTGACCAAAGCCGGTGCGGAATTTCGCGCGGTGAACGTGGACGGCTCACGCATCGCCGCCGAGCAAGCGGTGAAGGCGGGCGTGAAGACGTTCATCCACATGAGTTCGAGCGCCATCTTCGGCGCGCCGAAGTTCTGTCCGGTCACGAACGATTCGCCGATGACGCCGGTGGAAATTTACGGCCGCGCCAAACTCGACGGCGAACTGGCCGTGCGCGACATTTGCGGCAAGGGCAACCTGCCGTTGATTGTCATCCGCCCGCGCACAATTCTCGGCGAAGGCCGGCTCGGCATTTTCCAGATTCTGTTCCAGTGGATTCAGGAGAACCGGAAGATTTACGTCATCGGCGACGGCAACCAGAAATTCCAATTCGTCCATGCGCACGATTTGATGGACGCGTATCTCCTCGCCATGGACGCGGGCAAGCCCGGCGTTTACAACGTCGGAACAGATCGCTTCGGCACATTACGCGAGGCGCTGGACCACGTCATCGCGCACGCGCACTCAACTTCACGCGTGGCGAGTCTGCCGGCGGGACTCACGATCAACACGCTGCGCGTGCTGGACTGGCTGCGCCTCAGCCCGCTCGCGCCGTGGCATTACCTCACGTATCACAAGGCGTTTCACTTCGACGTTTCGCCGCTGCTCGCGCTCGGCTGGAAACCGCGTTACTCCAACGACGAGATGTTTCGCGAAAGCTGGGATTGGTTTGTGCAGAACAAAGACCGGCTCGCGGCGGAAGCGGCGGCCTCGCCGCATCGCAGCATCGTGAAGCAGCGTTTGCTCGGGCTGTTGAAAAAGTTTTCGTGAACCCGGCTAGCGGCTGGCGTTCTTGTCGCGCCACTGAACTGCGAGGTCGGGGAAGTCCGAGAACAATCCGTCAATCTTCGCCTCGGTGAACAGCAAGCTGAGTGCGTCGTCCATCGAGTCAACGATCTTGGGCAAGTCGTCAGCCCGCAGCGTGTAAGGATGCACGGCCAACCCGGCAGCGTGGGCGTTTTTGACGAAGTCCGTCACCTGCCGATCGGCCTTTGACTTTCCTGACACGATGGAATTCAGCGCCGGCCCAACGCCATCGGCATACTTGGCCGCTTCGCGCAAACCTTCCGCGGTAAACCACCGCGAGGAATCGCTCCCGTCGGGATTCCTTGACGTCGGCCCAAGCAGCAGCAAGAGCCGTCCTTCCCACCCCAATTCAGCCCGGATTCGCTTCACCTCGTCCCATTCAAAGCACTGCACCCAGCACTCATCCTTCTTCGTCGCGTAGCCGTAGCGGCGCAGGATCGGCAGCACGATTTTGCTCAGGTCGTGGCCTTGCTTGCGATGCCAGGCGGGTTGTTTCATTTCCGGATAGATGCCCACGTTGCGCCCGCGACTCTTGTTCAAGCCGGCGATGAGTTGCAGCTCTTCTTCCAAGGTCGGGATTTGAAACGAAGATTTGCCCAAAGGAAACCGGCCCGGATAAACCGCCTGCCCCGTCTTCAGATTGACACGCTCGTGCGCTTGCAAAAGCTTGATCTCGGCCAGGCTGAAATCCAGCGCGTAATAATGCCCATCGGCGCGTTTGCGATCGGGGAATTTCGTCGCCACATCGCTGATCGTTTCCAGTTGAATGTCGTGCATCACGATCGGCACGTCGTCCTTGGTGAGCACGAGATCTTGCTCCAGAAAGTCCGCGCCCATCGCATGGGCCAACGCTTTGGCTTCGAGCGTGTGTTCGGGCAAATAACCGCTCGCGCCGCGATGCGCGATGACGACCGGTTGCGCGGCCTGCGACACTGCCAGCGAAAAAATCACCCCGGGCATGACCAAAGAAAATCGGTTCAACATAACTGACGGCGAGTCTCAGGGACTACCGTCGGCGTGGCAAGTTGCCAGTTTTGGAGAGAACAACACTGCTTGGTTCAATTTGCTCCACAGCAACAGTTCGCGCTTGGGTTCCAGCGACGGCCAGCTACGATTCTTCCCAGACAATCACCTGACTCCGGGAACTGGAAATGATCTGGCGTAACTTGAACGGCCTCCTTCTCAATTCTGCTGCCTTGCCTTTGCTCATCATCACGGCGGCGATTCACCCTGTGCAAGGCGCGACCAATTCTCCCGTCGCCATGCCGGAGGAGGTTCACGCGGTGCTGAAGCAATATTGCCTCCCTTGCCACAACGCCGAAAAGCACAAGGGCGATCTCGATCTCGAGCGGTTCAAGACGCGCGAACAAGTACTCAGCCATCCGGATATCTGGACGGACGTCATCGAGAAGATTTACCTGAGCGAGATGCCTCCGAAGGACAAGCCGCAACCGCCGCCCGCGGAAAGCAGCAAGTTGATCGAGTGGGTGAACGCCGCGCTCGACGAAGCCGCCCGCGCCAACGCCGGCGATCCCGGCCCGGTCGTGCTGCGACGGCTCTCCAACTCCGAATACACCTACACGCTGCGCGACCTCACCGGCGTGGGCTCGCTCGACCCGGCGAGGGAGTTTCCCGTGGACTCCGCTTCCGGCGAGGGCTTCATGAACGTCGGCAATTCGCTCGTCATGTCGCCGTCGTTGCTGACAAAGTATTTCGATGCCGCAAAGGAAATCGCCAACCACGCCATGCTGCTGCCGGACGGCATCGGCTTCTCGCCGAGCACGACGACGCGCGATTGGTCCGAGGAAAAGCTCGCTGCGATCCGCGCCTTCTACGCGCGCTTCACCGAGCGCGGCGACGGCATGGCCGTAAACCTGCAAGGAATCAAGTTCGACACGAAAGACAGCGGGCTCTTGCCGCTGGAGAAATATCTCGCCGCCACCCTGACGGAGCGCGAAGCCCTCAAGGCCGGACGCAAAACCACCGCTGATGTCGCTAAACAAACCGGGCTCAACGCGAAATTTCTCGACTTGTTGTGGCTGGAGTTGAATGCCAGCACGCCGTCGCTGGTGCTGGATCAAGTGCGCGCCCGCTGGCGCACGGCGAAGCCGGAAGAAGCTACCGACGTCGCCCGCATCATCCGCAATTGGCAAGGGGCGCTGTGGCGGTTTACGACCGTTGGCCACATCGGCAAACGCGACGGCCCGACCGCGTGGCAGGTGCCGGTCACACCGCTCGCGAGCACGCGCGATTTCAAAATGCCGTTGCCGGCACCCGACACGAACGGCGTGATCACGCTCTACCTTGCGACCTCCGACGCGGGCGACGGCAGCGCGAATGATTTCGCAGTTTGGGAAAACCCGCGGCTCGTCGCGCCCGGCCGGGCGGATTTGCCGTTGCGTCACTTGCGCACGGCGTACGCTGCGTTCAACGCCAAGCGTGAGAAAATTTTCTCCAACGCCGCCGATTGCCTCGCCGCAGCCGAGGAAGTGAATGAAGCGCTCGACGAAGCCGCGCTCAATCGGCTGGCGAAGCAGCATCACGTCGAACCCTACGCGCTGGCGGCGTGGCTGAATTGCCTCGGCATTGGCGCGGGCGGGGTGAAGATTGATTCCCTCATCACACAAAAACTGGAGAAGCTCGAAAGCTACGACTTTGTGAAAGGTTGGTCCGCGACGGAAGCGCTCAGCGTGCTGGCGAATTCTTCCGACCAAGAAGTGCGCGTACCCGGTCGCATGAAAGCACACAGCATCGCGGTGCATCCTTCACCCTCGCGGCGCGTGGTCATCGGCTGGCGCTGCACCGCGGCTACTACTTTGCAAATCACCGGCAACGTGCAACACGCGCACCCGGACTGCGGCACCGGCGTGAGCTGGGCTGTGGAACTGCGGCGCGCCGCGCAACGCCAGCGACTCGCGGGTGGCGCGCTGGACAAAGGCGGCAAAACCAGTTTCGGACCAGTGGAAAAAATCACCGTCCGCCCCGGCGATTTCATTTCCCTCAGCATCGGCCCGCGGAACGGCGATCACTCGTGCGACCTGACCGCGCTGGAATTCAATCTCGCGGACGGCACGCACACGTGGAATCTCGCCAAGGATATTTCGCCGAACATTCTCGCCAGCAACCCGCACGCGGACGGCGCGGGCACGGCTAACGTGTGGCATTTCTTCAGCGAGCCGGACAAGGAAGACGGCCAACCGCCGCTGCCCACGGGTTCGCTCCTGGCCAAATGGCAGACCAGCGAGAGCAAAGTGGAGCGACGCGGACTCGCGCATCAGATTCAAAAGCTGCTCGTCAGTGGCAGCGAAAAATTGCCGACGAATTCCCCAGACGCGGCGCTGTTCCGGCAATTGAACTCGGCGAACGGGCCGTTGCTCGCTTCGCTTCTCCGCGAGAGCAAAACGCTGGGAGTTGAAGTCGCCGCAAAGAAATCTTCGAAACGCACCGCCGCGTTGAACTGGGGCGTCGATCCGTCGCTCTTCGGCAAAGCGGATTCCACAAATCTCAATCTCTCCGTCCGTGCGCCTTCGGTCGTGGAAGTGAAATTGCCGGCGGAGTTTGTCGCGGGTTGCGAATTTTTTGCGACCGGCACGCTCGACAAAGCTGCTGGTGCTGAAGGCAGCGTGCAAATGCAGGTACTCACCACGCGACCCAGCAGTGCGTTGGGCGTCGTCGCCGGCGCGGCTCGCGCTCAAGGCGACAAGAAAACTTGGTCCGACGGCGAGCGCCCAGTGATTTCTGATTCGCCGATTCTGGTGCGGGACGGCAGCGCGGCACGCAAACGGATCGAGGCTGAGTTGGATCAGTTCCGTCAACTTTTCCCCGCCGCGATGTGTTACACGAAGATCGTGCCGGTGGATGAGGTCGTGACTTTGACGCTCTACTATCGCGAGGACGATCACCTGCGCCGCTTGATGCTCGATGACGCGCAGGCCGCCGAACTCGACAAGCTCTGGGCGGAGCTGCATTACGTCAGCCAGGACGCGCTCAAGCTCGTGGACGCGTTCGAGCAGCTCTGGCAATTTGCCACGCAGGACGCCGATCCGAGCGCGTTCACGCCGATGCGCGAGCCGATCAGGCAACGCGCGGAACAGTTCAAGAAGCTTCTCACCGAAACGCAACCCGCGCATCTCGATGCGGTGTTGAAGTTCGCCGAACTCGCGTATCGCCGGCCGTTGACGAGCGGCGAATCCGCCGAACTCCGGCAGCTTTACGACAAGTTGCGTCGCGAAGAACTGCCGCACGATCAGGCCGTCCGCCTCACGCTCGCGCGCGTGTTGGTTTCGCCGGCCTTTCTTTATCGCGCCGAGCAACCCGCACCCGGCAACAAGCCCGCGCCGGTCAACGATTGGGAACTCGCAACGCGTCTGAGCTATTTCCTGTGGTCGTCCGCGCCGGATGCGGAGTTGCGTTCGGTCGCCGCGCACGGGGAGTTGCATCAGCCGGACGTCCTCGTGCAGCAAGCCCGCCGGATGCTCCGTGATTCGCGGGTGCGCCGGCTCGCCACGGAGTTCGCCTGCGTCTGGCTGCACATTCACGCGTTCGACGAACTCAACGAAAAGAGCGAGCGCCATTTCCCGAATTTCACCGAGCTGCGCGGGCCGATGTATGAGGAGGCGATTCGATTCTTCACCGATGCGTTTCAGAACGACGCCTCCGTGCTCTCGTTCTTTGATGCGAATCACACCTTCCTCAACGAAAAGCTCGCGGCGTTCTATGAAATTCCCGGTGTCAAAGGCGACGAATGGCGGCGCGTGGACGGCGTGAAGCAATACGGGCGCGGCGGCATTCTTGGTCTCGGCGCGACGCTTGCGAAACAATCCGGCGCGTCGCGCACCAGCCCGATTCTGCGGGGCAACTGGATTTCGGAAGTCCTGATCGGCGACAAACTCCCCCGCCCGCCCAAAGACGTGCCGCGCCTGCCCGAAGACGAGGCCGCCGAAAATCTGACCGTGCGCGAGCTGGTTCAAAAGCACAGCAGCGATCCGCGTTGCGCGGGCTGTCATGTGCGAATTGACGGCTTCGGTTTCGCGCTCGAGGGCTTCGACGCCATTGGCCGCGCGCGGACGAAAGACCTCGGCGGCCGGCCGATTGATGTCGTGGCGAAAGTGTTCGACGGCACGACCGTGAACGGCGCGGCGGGCTTGCGCGAGTATTTGCTCACCAACAAACGCGACGCAGTGCTGAATCAATTTTGCCGCAAGCTGCTCGGCTATTCGCTCGGCCGCGCGGTGATGCTTTCGGACAAACCGTTGCTAGCCGAAATGCAGACGCAACTCCGCAGCCACGATTTTCATTTCAGCACGGCCGTGGAGACGATCGTGAGGAGCAAGCAGTTTAGAGAAATCCGCGGAACGGAAACCGTGGGTGAGTAAATCCAATTCATCACCAACACGGTTTCTGAAGTTGCACGCATCTTTTACCTGAAGTAATCATTCAACCATGACAGTGACATTGACACCCGAGCAGGAAAAGTTCGTGGCCGAGCAGGTGCAGGGCGGCCATTATCATTCGGCGGCGGATGTTATCGCGCAGAGTCTCGGCATGCTGCGCGCCCAGGAGGAATTCATTCGCTCACACGCTGCTGAATTGCGTGAAAAAGTCGCGAGCGGACTCGGCCAGATCAGCCGCGGCGAAACAGTGGATGGCCCGTCGGCAATCGAAGCGCTCAAACGAAAGTTGCGCGATCGTCAACAAAACGGGTGATGCCTCGCTATCGCTTTTCGGCGGATGCCAACGCTGACCTTGAAGAAATCGCGCTCTACATTTTCGAGTTGAATCCGGTGGCGGCAAAACGCTTTCTGGAAGCCATTGAGCAAGCTTGTGAATTGCTAGCCACTCACCCGCTTCTGGGAAGAGCGCGTCCAGAACTCGGCGAAGATGTGCGATCCATTCCCGTGGGAAACTATTTGATCTTCTACGTTCCTGCAGCCGAAGGAATCAATGTTGCGCGGATCATTTACGGCGGTCGCGATTTGCCAACCGCATGGGGCGGCCAGGCTTCGTAAGGATTGGATTGCGACGGCGGCTTGAATTTTTTGATTTTGAATTTCCGATAGCGGTCTATGCTCCGACTGAAACCAATCGCATGAGCACACACAAACTGAGCCGCCGCACTTTTCTGCGCGGCGTTGGCGTCACCATGGCGCTGCCGTGGATGGAATCGCTCACCGTCTGGGGCGATGAACCGGCCGCCGCGCCGCCCGCCAGCGAAGCGCCGGTGCGACTCGCGGTGCTGTTTTCCGGCAACGGTTTTCATTCCAAGGAATGGTGGGCCAAGGGCGAGGGCAAGGATATGGAGCTGGGCAAGGTGCTCGCGCCGCTCACGGATTTTCGCGAGAAGCTGCTGTTCATTCGCGGGCTTTACAACGAAGAGGCGCAAAAGGGCAACATCCACAGTTCACAGACCGGCAACCTGCTCTCTGGCGCACCGCTCGCGTCCGGCGGCGAAATTCGTTCGGGCACAAGCTTCGATCAGTTGATCGCACAGCGTTACGGACAATCCACAAAAGTCCCGAGCCTCGTGCTGGGTTGCGAGAAATCCAATCCATCCGTCCACAAGAACTACTCGATGCTTTACAGCTCGCACATCTCGTGGAGTTCGCCCACGTCGCCCACGCCGCTGGAGGTTTATCCGGCGCTGGCGTTCGACCGGCTGTTCAAAGACGAGGTTAGCAAGGGCGACCAGAGCGTGCTCGATGCGGTGTTGTCGGACGCGAAGGATTTGCGGCGTCGCATCAGCAGCAACGATCAACGCAAGCTCGACGAGTATCTGGAATCGGTGCGCGACGTCGAAACGCGGCTCGAAAACGCGGGCAAGAAAGGCGAGTTGCAGGGCTGGCGACCGACGCTTTCCGCGCCGAACATTCCGCGTCCGCCGGACGGCATCCCGCAGAACATCGCCGATCACATGCGATTGATGTGCGACATCCTCGTGCTCGGCTTCCAGACCGACACGACGCGCATCACGACGCTGAAGTTGAACAACGATCATTCGTCGTTGCGCTTCCCGAATCTCGGCGTGGATTACATGATCCACCATCTGCTCTCGCACTCGGACACGGCGGACTGGCTGAAGGTGAACCAGTTCTTCCTCGAACAAGTCGCCTACATCGCGCGCAAGCTGGACGCGATTCAGGAAGGCCCGCGCACCGCGCTCGACAACACGATGCTCATGTATTGCTCCTCGATGCTGACCGGCAATCACGACGCGACGCAGTTGCCCGTGGTGTTGCTCGGCGGCGGCGGCGGGCGGCTCAAAGGCGGGCGCGTGCTGGATTACAAGGACAAGGCCGAACGCCAGATGTGCCGGCTGTATCTTTCGATGATGGACAAGATGAACGTGCGCCTCTCGAAATTTGGCGACGCGGCGAAAGCGCTCGAGGAAGTTTGAATTGCATCGGGCGGTAGGGTGAGCAGCAGCCCGACCCCTCGCATACTTGCCTTTCCTTTGCTTTCCGCCAAGCTCGCCGCGTTGAAAGACCTTCTGGCCCAACTTTTCCTACGCAGCCGCTATCTTCCTGCGGCGGGCGCCGGACTTCTGCTGGCGATGGCCTTCCCAAGCGTTGGTCTGGCGGGCCTCGCTTGGGTTGCGCCGGCGTTGCTGCTTGCCTCCGCTGGTGGGCGCATTGGCTGGGAGGCATTTCACATCGGCTACGTCGGCGGGCTGGCTTACTACCTTTTTTCGCTGTGCTGGCTGCTGCGCATTCCGGCCACGGGATTTCCGATCCTCGGCTGGGCGGCGTTGAGCGCCTATACGGCAATTTATCCCGCGCTCTGGGTGTGGTTGCTCACCGGCAAGATCGGCCACGGCTCGTGGCTGCGGCGATTCGCCTGGACGCTGCTCGGCGCGGCGGCGTGGGTCGGACTGGAAATGATTCAAGCCCGCCTGTTCTCCGGTTTTCCGTGGAATCTGCTTGGCGCGTCGCAGTTCCGTCAAACCCCGCTGATCCAAATCGCCGCGATCACCGGCATTTACGGCGTCTCGTTCATCGTGGTGTGGACGTCACTCACGATTCTCTCCGCCACGCTGGCAATACTGCGGCAACCGACCACCCGTTACATCTGGCTTGGCGACATGATGCTTCCAATGCTGGTCGTGCTTGGATTGTTCATGTCCGGCACGTCGCGGATGCGCGCGTTGCGCGACGAAGATCGCCCCACCTTGCGCGTGACCTTCATCCAGCCGAGCATTCCCCAAACAATGATCTGGAATTCGGCCGACAACGAACGTCGCTTTGCCGAACTCCTGCACCTGACCAGCCAGGCGTTGACAAATCCCACTGATCTCCTGCTCTGGCCCGAAGCCGCTGTACCAAAAATGATCCGCTACCACGAGGAAACGCTCTACACGGTCACGAGCCTGGCGAAATCGAATCGCGTCTGGATGATCGTGGGCAGCGACGACGCCGAGCCCGCGCGCGGCTCGGGGAAAAAGAAAGATGAGGCGGATTATTTCAACGCCGCCTTCCTCATCAATCCCGAAGGCGAACTCGCCACGCGCTATTGCAAACGCAACCTCGTGATCTTCGGCGAATACGTGCCGTTGGTGCGCTGGCTGCCGTTCGTGAAATGGCTCACGCCGATTGATGGCGGCTTCGAAGCCGGCGACAAGATTGTGCCGTTCGCGATGGATCGGTGGGGCGAGCGTCCCCGCGAGCCGGACTTGGTAAACACAAACGGCTCGTCAGTAGCCTCGCCCCAACAAACCATCCACACGGCCACTCTGATTTGTTTCGAGGACATGTTCCCGCAGCACGTCCGCGACTACGTGAACGACGACACAGATTTTCTCGTGAACCTCACCAACGACGGCTGGTTCGGCGAAGGCGGCGAGCAATGGCAACACGCCGCCAGCGCAGTATTCCGCGCCGTGGAGAATGGCGTGCCGTTGCTCCGCTGCTGTAACAACGGCATCACCTGCTGGATTGATGCGCGCGGCGTGGTGAGGCAAGTCTTTCGCGACGCGAACAGTCTTGTGTTTGGCGCGGGTGTGATGACAGCTCAAATCCCCCTGCTCGCTCACGGCGAAAAGCGCGAGCCTACGTTTTACAATCGTCGCGGCGATTGGTTTGGTTGGGGATGTGTGGCGGTGACAGCGGTGGTCTTGCTGCCACGCTTGCGAAGATGCTTCCATCGCAAGCCGGCCGAGTAAGAAAAGATGCGCCGGAAATTTGTGTGAACGCTCGCCCTCATCCTAACCTTTTCCCCCGGGGAGAAGGAACAGGCGTCGTCCGTTTTCTGTTTTGCCAATGACCATCCGACAAATCCAGTCGCCGGTTTTCAAGGGAGTCGCCGCATGATTCTCCTTCTCCTTGGGGAGAAGGCCGGGATGAGGGAGGTCGTGAAACAGTCTTCAATGCGAATCCTCACAATCCCCTTCCGCCTTGCCGCGAAGCCGTTGGACGTTCCTTCTGACAGCAAAACCAGGTTGGACAGGTTTCGGCGCCGGGAATAGTATCGGCTCGTGAAACAGGATAGGCCGCACAAACCGCCGTCCAGTATTGGTTGGGCCACTATGCGCACGTTCCTCTTCATCCTTTTTACTTGGGGCGTCATCGTCGGCGTTCCGGTTGTCTGCTTTCTTGCGAGTCGTAGTCTCTGGCCAGCCGCTCATATGCTTGTTCCTGTCGGAGTCGCGCTTGGAGTTTTCCTTTTGGGAGTGTTGTCTGGCGAGTGGCTTGCGCGGTTTGTCAACGCCGCGCTCGACAAAGCATTTTTTCGGCGAGATGTTTAGTCACGTGACAACGCGGCCTGACGTGAGGATAGGCGGAAGTCAGCGAGCGCGATGAGGCTCATCTTTGCAAACCAGTCTCGACGCCTGTCCTAGACCAAAATCCCCTTGATCAACTGCGCCTCCTCCGTCGGGCCGATCAGGCGTTGGTTCAGGCCGGTGAACGGAAAGCTGAAACGGTGTGCGTCGAGGCCGAGTTGATTGAGGATAGTTTGCTGCAAATCCCGCACGCTCACTTTGTCGTTGGCCACGTTGTAACCGAATTCGTCCGTCTCGCCGTAAACGTGCCCGCGTTTGATGCCCGCACCGGCCATGAGCATCGTGAAACAATTCGGATGATGATCGCGACCGAGGAAGGTTGAACCGTTGCGCGCCTCGTTCATCGGCGTGCGTCCGAACTCACCGCCCCACACGACGAGCGTTTGATCGAGCAAGCCGCGTTGCTTGAGGTCGCTGATGAGCGCGGCGGTGGCCTGATCCACATCGCGGCATTTTTTCGGCAGCCCGGTGACGAGGTCGTTGTCGGCGCTCGTGCCGTGCATGTCCCAGCCCCAATCGAACAGTTGCACGAAACGCACGCCGTTCTCCACGAGCCGGCGCGCGAGCAGGCAGTTGTTCGCGAAGCCGCCCTCGCCCGGTTTCGCGCCGTAAAGCTCGCGGATGTTCGCCGGTTCCTTGCCGATATCAAACACCTCCGGCACGCTCACCTGCATGCGATAGGCGAGTTCGTATTGCTCGATGCGCGTGACGGTTTCCGGGTCGCCGAATTGTTTCGCCTCGGCTTCGTTCAACTTGCGCAACGCATCCAGGCTGCGGCGACGGCTCTCGCGATCCATGCCCGGCGGATTGTTCGCATAAAGGATTGGCTCGCCGGTTGTGCGGCATTGAACGCCTTGATAAACGCCCGGCAAAAAGCCGCTGCCCCAAAGATTTTTTCCACCGCTGGGATCGGAGCCGCCGCTCGACAACACCACGAAGCCCGGCAAATCCTGATTAGCGCTGCCCAAGCCATACGTGACCCACGAACCGAGCGACGCGTAGCCCGGTCGCTGCAAGCCGGTGAAAAGAAACAGCTCGGCGGGCGCATGATTGAACTGATCCGTCGTGCAGGATTTGATGATCGTCAGCTCGTCCACGACCTTCGCCATGTTGGGCAGAAGATCACTCACCCACGCGCCGCTCTTGCCGTACTGATGAAACTTGTGCGGCGAGCCGAGCATCTTGGGGACGCCCTTGATGAACGCGAAGCGCTGCCCTTTGAACAACGACTCCGGGCACGGCTGCATGTGGAGTTCGTTGAGCTTCGGCTTGTAGTCGAACAGATCGAGCGATGGCGGGGCGCCGGCGAGATGGATGTAAATGATCGCCTTCGCCTTCGCCGGAATCATCGGCAACTTCGGCGCCATCGGACCCGCGGCAGACCTGGCTGCTTTTCCTTTTGCGGTCGCAGCAAAACCATCCCGAGCGAGCAATCCGCCGAGCGCAATACCGCCCAAGCTCAGACCGGCCCGCGCAAAGAAATGCCGACGCGTCAACGCGCGCGTGTGGGCGAGATGGAGGTGATAGGGATTCATACGATTCATCGCTCTCCTGCCGCAAAGCGGCGGTAAACTCGCCGCAGTCCAGACGCTTCGCGCAAACCGAATGCACCAATACTTCGCGATAGCGTCTGGACTGCGGTGTCTTTAGCACCGCTTTTTGTTTTCGCTGTCACGATGTCATCCTTTCGTCAAAGCACCGTCCAAGTTCAGCAGCACATTCGCGATCACGGTCCAAGCGGCGGCTTCAGCGGCATTCACTTCCTTGGGCAACGCACCGAGCGGTTCGGTGGCGAGTTTGGCCGCTTCTTTTTCCGCCCCGCGATAATGCGCGAGTTCCGTTTCGTAGAGTTTCGCCAGCGCGGCAACTTGTTCTTTGCCAGCCGGCCGAGCCAGCACCAGTTCCAACCCAAACCGAATTCGCGCTTCAACCGTCGCGCCGCCATCCTTGATCAAGCGGCGCCCCAACGCCTGCGACGCTTCGACGAACACGGGATCGTTTAGCGTCACGTAGGCCTGCAACGGAGTATTGGTCGGCAACCGCCGGAACGTGCAACTCTCACGGCTCGGCGCGTCGAACGTAGCCATGCTCGGATACGGAATAGTCCGCCGCCACACGGTGTAGAGGCCGCGACGATAACGATCCTCGCCCATGCTGGTTGGATATGCGCGCGTGCCGTCGAAAGCCACGCGCCAGAGCCCATCAGGTTGCGGCGGATAGACGCTCGCGCCGCCGACTTTCTGACTGAGCAATCCGCTCAGAGCGAGCGCCTGGTCACGGACATTTTCCGCTTCGAGCCGACGACGCGGATAATGCGCCAGCAGACGATTTCGCGGGTCCTTCGCCAGCACTTCCGGCGTGACGCGCGACGATTCCTGATACGTCCCGCTCATCACGACCAGCTTCAAAAACTTCTTCACGTCCCAACCGCCGTCACGCAATTCACATGCGAGCCAATCGAGCAATTCCGGATGCGTCGGCAGGAAACCTTGCGTCCCAAAATCCTCTTCCGTTTCCACCAAACCGACGCCGAACAATTGCGCCCAGAAGCGGTTCGCCCACACCCGCGCCGTAAGCGGATTCTCCGCGCTCATCAGCCACTTCGCCACGCCAAGCCGATTCAGCGGCGTGCCAGCCGGCGGCGGAAAAGCAGCGGGGAACGCGCCCGAAACTTCATCGCCGGGATCGAGGTAATTGCCCTTGTTCAGAAAATGCGAGACGCGCCGCTTGTCTGCCGCGAAGTCGCGCATGACCGGCACTTGGAGCGGCTTGATGACGTCCATTTCCTTCTGCAATGGCTCGATCTGTTTCCGGATTTCTGCTGTTGCGACCGCGAACTGCTGATACCACTGCAGCAACTCCTTTTGCTGCACGGCAGAGCGGTTGTCAGCGGCAAGCGCGAGCGTTGCCTGAAGATTTTCCGGTACCGCCAGCGGTGATGCAGCGTCGGTGAGCGCGAGGCGAAAGCGCCCGAGCGTGTGCCGCTCGCCGAAATTTTGCGTGAGCTTCAGCGTGATCTCGCCGGCCGGCAGCAGTTCAGAAAACTCCACGACCGCCGCATGCGCCCTGCCCTGCGCGCCGCCGACGGCCCAGCCATGTTTCATGTCCGTCTCGGCATTCGCCAAGTGCGCGGCTTCAAATTCCTTCTGCTTGTAGCTGGCGGTCGCACGCTTCAACACCACCGTGCGCTCGCTGGAACTGAGCCGCACGCTCTTCTTCGGCGCTTTGGCGATCTGCGTCGTCCACACCGGTTTGCGCGATGCATCCAGCGCGATTAGCCGGAAGTTCGCCAACCGATCACCGATGCCCGAGCCGCCGTCGGTGCGATTCCAAACCACCACCGAGTCCACCGGCTGTTCCGCGCCCAAGTCCACTTCCCACCACGGATTCGCTTCCGTCCGGGTGTGCGTGGTGGATTTTTTCTCGAAGTCACCGCTCGTGTTGCCGTCGATGGCCAGCTCGGCTTTTGCGTCGTAATCCAAGCTCGACTGAGTGGCCTTGCCCTTCGTCGCCACGTTGGTGTCATCGCTGAACACCTGCACCTCGGCGAGCGACAGGATTTTGTTTTCGCCCGGCAACTCGATCCGCACGAACCGCGCGCGCGGCGTCGCTTCCATCGCGGCTTTCACGGTGAGTTGCAGTTCGGTCAAAACGAAATTGCCGCTTACATCGCGGCCCGGCCCGTTCTTGGGCAATGTATCATCCGGCAAAACTTCCAGCCGCAGCGCCGTGGCGTTGGTCAACGCGGAATCGAACTTCAGCGTGTAAACGTCCTTGTCCGGCGAGTTCGTGCCCGCGAGCAGTGAGCCGTCTTCGAGCTTCTTGAATTCTGTTCCGCGACCGGACTTGAAGCTCTTCAAATCCACCGCCCGCCACGCCACGGATGGCGCGGCTTTCTCCCACTCGCCAAATTCCTTCGCGAGCGCAGGATTGTCCGCCGAGATTTTCTTTTCCAGCGCGGCGATCTGATCCTTCAACTCCACCACGCGCTTTTTCTGCTCCGCCTTGTAAACCGCCAGCGTCGGGCGCTCGTCGGGTTGATCGTTGTCCTCGGTCTGGTTGAAGAGATCGTAGAACTGGTAGTATTCCTTCTGCGAAATCGGATCGAACTTGTGCGAGTGGCATTGCGCGCAGCCCATCGTGAGGCCCATCCACGCCTGCACGGTCACGTTCACGC